>DASUPL010000206.1:0-21776 GCA_036281155.1 Solirubrobacteraceae bacterium
GGCGCGTCGGCGCGCGACAGGCGCTTCAGCTCGCCGCGCAGCGTCGCGCACTCCTCCATGTCGACGTCCATCTGGATCGAGAAGTCGGGGATCGTGGCCTTCGACTCGGCCATCCGCCGCGCGATCGTCTGCTGTGTGCGCGTCAGCTCCACCGTCGTCGTTTCGCCCTTCGCCGTCGCGACGTCTGCGTGGGCGGGGCTCGCGGCTTGGGAGGCGCTCTCGATGTCCGCCTTCACGATCCGCCCTCCAGGCCCGCTGCCGGTCAGGTTGTGCAGATCGATCCCCGTCTCCTTGGCGATGCGCTTCGCCAGCGGGGATGCCTTGACGCGCTCATCATCGTGTGTGGGCGGCGCCGGTGGGGAGGCCGGGGCCGTCGCGGGCGGTGTTGGAGTGGCCGGAGCGGCAGCTGTCGCCGGGGCTTCGTCGTCAGCGGCTGGCGCTGTCGCTGGATGACTGTCGCTCGTCTCCCCGACATGCGCGATCACCTCGCCCACTGCCAGCGTCGCTCCCTCGGCCGCGACGATCGCGAGCGTGCCCTCCTGGTCTGACTCGTAGACCATCGCGGCCTTGTCGGTCTCGATCTCCACGAGCTCCTCGCCGCGCTTGACCTTATCGCCGTCGGCCTTCAGCCAGCGCAGGATCGTGCCCTCCTCCATCGTGTCCGACAGCCGCGGCATCACGATCTCGGTCATCGCGCGCCTCCGGCTGGGGCGGCGGACGCGGACGTGGTCGCGCTCGTAGGCGTGCGGTTCAGCGTGGCCAGCGCCGCGTGCACGATCTGCGGCTCGTGCGGGTAGGCGATGTCCTCGAGCGGCTTGGAGTAGGGCATCGGCACGTCGGCGCCGGTGACGCGGCGGACGGGCGCGTCGAGGTGGTCGAAGGCCTGCTCCCCGATCAGCGCGGCGAGGTTCGCGCCGACGCCGCCGTGGGGCCAGCCCTCCTCGACGATCACACAGCGGTTCGTCTTGCGCACGGAGGCGAGGATCGTGTCGAGGTCCAAAGGCCGCAGCGTGCGCGGGTCGATCACTTCCGCTTCGACGCCGTGCTCGGCGGCGAGCGTCGCGGCGGCGCGCTCGGCTGTGATCGCCATTCGCGACACGCCCACGATCGTCACGTCCGAGCCCTCGCGCGCAACACGCGCGCGGCCGAAGTGCACGAGCTGCTCCTCATCGTCGGGCACCTCGCCGCGCATCCCGTACAGCGACTCGTGCTCGATGAAGATCACGGGGTTGTCGTCGCGGATGGCGCTCTTGAGCAGGCCCTTCGCGTCGGCGGGCGTGGAGGGCACGGCGACGAGCAGCCCCGGCACGTGCAGGAACATCGCCTCGAGGCAGTGCGAGTGCGTGGGGCCGAGCTGATGCCCGGCGCCCTGGGGCATGCGCACGACGAGCGGCACGCGCGCCTGGCCACCGAACATGTAGTGGATGTGCGCGGCGTGGTTGACGATCTGGTCGAGCGCGAGCAGAGCGAAGTTGATCGTCATCAGCTCCACCACCGGGCGCAGGCCCGTCATCGCCGCGCCGACGCCGACGCCGACGATCGTGTTCTCGGAGATCGGCGTGTCGCGCACGCGGCGCTCGCCGAACTGCTCGAGCAGGCCGTCAGTGACTTTGAACGCGCCGCCGAACACGCCGATGTCCTCGCCGATCAGGATCACGCTCTCCTCCCGCGCCATCTCCTCGCGCAGCGCCGCGTTCAGCGCCTCGCGGTAGCGCATCTCGGTCATTGGCCGGTCCTGACGGAGTACAAGCCGCGAACCTCCTCGTCGAGCACGTACACGTCGTCATACAGCGTCTCGGGGCCGGGGTACGGCGAGGCTTCGGCGAACGCCGTCGCGGCGTCGACCTTCGCGAGCGCGTCCGCGTCGATCCGCTCCCGCTCGGCCGCGTCGATGACGTCCCGCTCGACGAGCAGCTCGCCGAACGCGGGCAGCGGGTCGCGCTCGCGCCAGTGCTCGACCTCCTCCTTCGTGCGGTACTGCTCGGGGTCGGCCATCGAGTGGCCGCGGAAGCGGTACGTGACCGCCTCGACGAGCACCGGCCGGTGGTCTTCGCGCACCCGTCTAATGGCGTCGGCGACCACGCCGTGGGTGTCGAGCACGTCCATCCCGTCGCAGCGAACGCCGGGCACGCCGAGGCTCTCGCCCTTGCGCTGCAGGTCGGTCACGGCGGAGTGCCGCTGCAGCGAGGTCCCCATACCGAACTGGTTGTTCGTGACCATGAACACCACGGGCAGCTTCCACAGCGCGGCGAGGTTGAGCGTCTCGCCGAACGTGCCCTGGTTGGACGCGCCGTCGCCGAACACGCACAGCGTGACCTCGTCGGTGCCGGCGTAGTCGCTCGCGAGCGCGATCCCCGCGGCGATCGGCAGGTTGCCGCCGACGATGCCGTAGCCGCCCATGAAGCGGTTGGCGAGGTCGAACATGTGCATCGAGCCGCCGCGCCCGCCCGAGCAGCCGTCGACGCGCCCGAGCAGCTCAGCCATGACGTTCTCCGGCGGCGTGCCGCGTACGATCGCGTGTCCGTGCGAGCGGTACGTGGAGATCAGGTAGTCGCTGTCGCGCAGCGCCCGCGCGCTGCCGACGATCGTGGCCTCCTCGCCGATCGACAGGTGCAGGAAGCCGCCGACTTTCGCGCGCGCGTACAGCTCGCCGGCGCGTTCCTCGAAGCGGCGGATCAGCGTCATCGTCGCCAGCCACTCGCGCGCGTCATCCGCTGCGGGCAGTGCGGGGGCGGGCGAGCTGCTGGGCATCAGTGCTCCACGGTACTCCAGCGCGCGATGAACTCCTCGGCCTCCAACTGCGCAAGGTCCGCGCGCAGCCGGCGCGCGAGCTTGGACGCGTCGTGCGGCGCGCGATCCCAGAACAGCACCGCTTCGCCGCTGTCGATCTCCACGACCTCGATGTGGTCGACGCGGCTGGGGTCGGCGAGCATCGCGGGCGCGCGCCCGGCGCGGGTGAGGATCAGGCGGTAGGCGTGCCTGGCCCTCATCGCGACACGCGCCCCAGCGGCTCGCCGCGCATGTACGCGGCGGCGTCCTCCAGCGCCCGCTCGCCTTGGAAGACGCGAGCCTGCTCTCCTGGCTGCGTCCCCTCGACGACGATCGCGGGGACGTCGGTGACCCCGAGCGTGGCCGCGGCGGCGGTGCTCGCGCTGAGCTGCTCGGCCACGGAGCGCAGCTCAGCGCCGCGCAAGACGGCGGCGGGGTGCATCTCGCACGCAGCCGCGGCGATCAGCACGAAGTCGGGGTCCTCGAGCGAGTGCCCGCCGGCGAACGCCTGGCGAAAGGCGGCCTGCGCGAAGGGAACCGTGCGCCCGATCGACTTGGCGTATGTGGCGACGCGCATCGCGAGTGAGCTGTCGAACGGGAACGGCGTGGGCCAGCGCAGCGGCTGCAGGCCGAGCGCGGCGGCGCGGCGGGCGAGCTCCGCGCGGAGGTCCTCCGGTGCTGTCCCTTTCAGCTCCCGCGCGAGCACCGGCTGCCACTCGGCGGGGCCGGGCAGGACGTGCAGGACGCGCTCGGCGGCGAGGTACGCGAGCGGGCTCGCGAGGTCGAAGTAGAAGGCGGCTGGGGGTGGTGAGGACACGTCCTCGGGGAGGGGTGGAGTCGAGGCCGTCAGCCGTGGATGAGCCAGCCGTCGGCGGCGCGTGCGGCCTCCATGACAGCCTCCGACAGCGTGGGGTGGCCGTGGATGATGCGCGCCACCTCGGGGTAGCCGCCCTCGAGCAGGCGCACGTTGACGAGCTCCTGGATCAGCTCGGTGGCGCGCGAGCCGACGATGTGCCCGCCGAGCAGCTCGCCGTACTTGCTCTCGCCGACGATCTTCACCAGGCCGGTGCGGTCGCCGTAGACGGCGCCGCCGCCGACGGCGCCGTAGGGCACCTTGCCGACGACGACGTCATAGCCCTGCTCGCGCGCCTGCGCCTCGGTGAGCCCGAACGAGCCGACGTTGGGAGTGCAGAACGTGGCGCGGGGGATGTCGACGTAGGAGATCGGGTGCGTGGGACGCCCGGCGATGTCCTCCGCGGCGATGATGCCCTCATCAGATGCCTTGTGTGCGAGCGCGGGGCCGGCCACCAAGTCGCCGATGGCATACACCCCAGCGCGTGAGGTGCGCAGCGCCCCGTCGACCTTGATCAGCCCGCGCTCATCCAGCTCCACGCCGGCCTCTGTCAGGCCCAGGGCGGCGACGTCGGCGCCGCGACCGGCGGCGATGACCATGTAGTCGACCTCGCCGCTGTTGGAGCCGTAGGAGAAGCTGACGCTCGAATCGGTGGCGTTGACGTCGGAGACGGGCGTGCCGGTGTGCACGTCGATGCCCTGCTTCTTCAGGCCGCGCTCGACCAGCCGGGAGATGTCGGAGTCCTCGCTGGGCAGCACGCGATCGAGCGCCTCCAGCAACAGCACCTGGCTGCCGAGGCGCGCGAACGCGGAGGCGATCTCCGCACCGGAGGCGCCCGCGCCGACGACGGCGAGGCGCGCGGGGATCTCCTGCAGAGCCCACGCCTCCTCGGTGCCGATGATCCGGCCACCCAGCTCCACGCCCGGGATCGGCCTGGGTACGGAACCTGTGGCGAGGATGACGCTGCCGGCGCCGATCGACGTGTCGCCGACCGTCACGTCGCCATCCGCGGTCAGTGCGGCGTCGCCCTCGATCAGGTCGATCTTGTTTTTCTTGAATAGACCGCTCACGCCGGAGGTGAGCGTGGAGACGACCTTCTCGCGCCGCGCCTGGATGGCGGCGTAATCGACCTCGACGCCGCTGACCTTCAAGCCGAACTCCTCGCCGTCTCGAATCTCGCTCAGCAGATCAGCGGAGCGCAGCACCGCCTTGGCGGGGATACACGCGTAGTTCAGGCAGCGTCCGCCGACCTTGTCGCGCTCGACCACGGCGGTCGTCAGGCCGATCTGCGCGGCGCGGATCGCCGCCACGTAGCCGCCCGGCCCGGAGCCGATGACGATGCAGTCGTAGGAGTCCTCGGCCATCTGGCCCTGAGCCTACCGAAGCGCCCGACGCGTGGCCGGACGCTAATTGCGCGCGTCGAGCTCCTGGCGCTCGCCCGCCTGGATGCGCCCCATCACCCTTACGAGCTTCCAGAACAGCCAGCCCCCAAGCCCGATGCCGAGCAGGCACACCGCCGCGGCGAGCAGCGTGGAGGCGACGACGAGCGCGAGCGAGGTGACGAGGATCTGAAAGGCGAGCAGCGCCTCGAAGCCGAGCACGGCGAAGTAACGCCGGCGGTACATGCCCTGGGCGAGCAGCGCGAGGATCGCCACGAGGAAGATGGCGCCGGGAAGCGAGCCGCCTTTGCGGGCGAGGTCGTGGACGGTGAGGGCGCCGATGAGCACGGCAATGGCGAGCGCCCCGCACACCGCGATCGCTACGAGCAGCGCGCGAGGGCGCTCGTGCTCGGCAAGGGGTTCGAGCGCGGCGCGGGCCTGCGCGCTGCTATCGGTCACAGGCGATCTTGGCTAGGAGGGTCACGTTGGCACCGTATAGCAGTGTGCTGGAGTACACAGCGCTATTCCCAGTGAAGCGTCCCGCCCTCCGTCCCGATGATCGAGTTTCCTTCGAAGGTGCCTTTGCTTTCTTCCGCGTAGGGGCATCCGACGCCTGCGCCGGAGGACGTGATCCTGCTCACCCTCGATAACGTCAGCAGTTCTTTGCCGACGTTGTCGTATTTGATCGTGCGCAACCCCTGGTTTTTAGCGGACGGTATCGTGATGGTACATAACGTCGCTTTGACCGTAACGGTGTTGAGCAGGTCGAGGGAGCCTGGGGATTGCAGCGCATATTGCGCTAACGAGACGGTAGCCGCCGCACCGAACACTTTGCAATTTTGGTACTCCACGGTGAGCCGTAGCGCTTTGGACGACGCTTCGCCTTCGGTCAGTTTGAGGGAGCTGCATTCGATGCTGCCCACTAAGGTCGTCAGCACCTGGGTTCCTAACGCTCTGGCTAATAGTTTCCCGGTGCCGGCGTTGAATTCACCCAGTTGATCCCTGGCTTCATTGGCTGTCGTCAGCAGTTCGAGTTTCAGCGAGCTGAGGATCGTTAATAGCGGCTCATATGAGGAGCCGTTTTCCCCGGAACTGACGTGCGTCCCTTCCATCACGGCGTTTTTCGCGGTATCGATGAACATCCACGGGCCGCCGCTGTCGCCGTTCGCGGCTTTCAAGCTCGGCCCGGAATCTTTGACAAGGTTTTTGACGACCGAGCCTTCGATTTCGACATCGACGTTGACCGCCTCGATTAACCCACAGGAATGACCCGTGCTGATCCCCTCATGGCAATTCGTCGCTCCCTGCACCGGATGTCTTTCGCCGATCACGGGATAGGATCTGTTGTCGGTGGTGTTCCACTCCGCCGTGACCGCTAACAAGGGCGCCTTGCCGGCGTTCTTCCAGGCGGCGTTTTCAATTCGAATGGCGGCGTAGTCGCCTGCTTCCCCGTCGACCTCGTTGACGACTTTGCCGATTTCTAACTTGTTGCCTGCGCGGTCGAACGCGGAAATAGCTTCACCGACTTCGATCACGCAGTGACCAGCGGTGAGGATGTAGGTATCGCTTTTGTTGCTTCCCTGTGGCATCACCAGCGGACCAGCCGTACAGATTTTTTCGCCTTCCACCACGACGCCGGCCGTAAGTGTCTTGTTGCAGTTCGCTTTGTCTTCTAAGAAGTGACTGCACGACGTGCCCTGCTGCCTGGTGGCTTGAAGTTGCGAGGCCGGTACGGTGCCCACGACGACGTTGGCGGCGGAACTCGACGCCTCGCGCTCCATCGTTCGGCGCTCTCGGGCGGGTATCGAGGAACTCAACTCGACAGACACCGTGTTGGTCTGCGGATGGAGCGCCGTCTCGGTCTGTCCTCGCGGCAGGCGGTTCTTCAGCTTGCTCCGCCAGCGAGCCTGCGTAGCCAGCAGCTGCGCCCATGTCGAACGGACAGGCGTCTCGACGACGCTGGCGGATAGGCCCGCGCGCGCAACGACCGCCTTGGCCAATCGCCTACTCGCCGTCGAGGTCACGCCGATGTGTAGACGTGCCTGCGACGCGTCGAACCACACCCCGGCGAAGGCGCCGCCCAGAGCGGCTTCCACTTGCTGCACGAGCCCGGTGCGGGCGATCGCACCCTGAACGCCGATCGCCTGTGCGGCCCGGGCAGGCGATATCCCCTGGTCTGTGAGCACCGCCATCTCCGCTGCGAGTAGACGATCGGCCGGCGCCGGCGAACCCACTTGCGAACCCAGAAGCGGATCTTCCGGGCTCCAATTCAGTATCGAGGCGTACGCCGTCGAGGTCATCACCCCGAACGTGACGGCCGCGAGGACGCAGGCTCGAACCATGGCTAACGGCATCCCTCCGCTATAGCGCCGAGTGAGCGTCGGCGTCAAGGAAACTCTGAAATTGTTTCCTATTAGACGAGCGATTCGCGCAGCGCGCGAGCGGTCCGCCGCGGGTCCTCGGCGTCCGCGATCGCTCGAAGCACGCACACACGCGACGCGCCTGCACCGAGCGCGTCGGCGACGTTTTCTGCGTCGAGGCCACCGATCACAAAGAACGGCACAGTTGCGTGCTCGGCCGCGTAGCGGACCAGATCCAAGCCCACCGCCGGCCTCCCCGGCTTGGTAGGCGTGGCATGGATCGGTCCGACGCCGATGTAGTCCACGAGCGAGGCGTCGACCGCGTCGATCTCCTCTGGCGCGTGTGTGGAGAGGCCGATCAGCATGTCGGAGCCGACCAGCTCGCGGACCTCCCGCACCCCCATGTCCTCCTGGCCCACGTGAACGCCGTCCGCACCGACCTCCAACGCCACCTCGGGGCGGTCGTTGACGACGAACAGAACCCCGAGCTGCTCACACAGCGCTCGGGTCGCATTTGCCACTGCCGCAAGCTCCTCGTCCGGCAGGTGCTTCTCGCGCAGTTGGAAGATGTCCACGCCACCTGCTGCCGCCGCGCGAATGAGGTCGGGCAGATCGTGCTTGCCGGGGAAGGCGCCGCAGACGAGATACAGGCGCGCCGCCGCCAGCCGTGCGCGTCGCTCTGAGCCGACGTCGGAGGTCATCGCTGCTGAGTGAGCGTTGTCAGTCGCTGCACGGACTGGTCGTCTGCCCCGAGGGCTCTTTCCACCCACACAAGTGCTTCTTTGAGGTCGGCGGCGCCCGCATCGGTCACCGCCTCGATGTCGGCCCAGTCCTTCGTTCGATCGAGCAGCGTCTTGAATACAACGAGAGCGGTGCACCCGACCACAGGTATAGAACGTCCCGAGAATGGCACCGTGCGCACGCCTGCCGCGACCTCCGCGTGGAAAGCATGAACGTCGAGGAACAGGTCGATCGGAGTGTCCTCCCACCACACACGGACCTGGCCGTCTCGTTCGGCCGTCTTGATATCGGTCGGGCTCACCACCGACCCCGTCGGGAAGGCCGCGAGGATCTCTGCCGCACGCCCCGGCTCGGCGAACACATTCACGTCGATGTCGCGGGTGCCTCGTGGCTCTTCCGTGCAGTACGCCAGCGCGATCGCACCTCCGAACGCGTGAGGAAGATCGGCTGCCGAAAGCGCGTCGTGAATCGCCAGCAGCTTCTCCGGAAGGGTTGTCATCCGCAGTCGCGAAGCGTCGTCGGGTACTCGAGCTTTCCCGGCTTGCGATAGGGAAGCTCTGCCGCGAGGTCCAGCACCTGCTCGAGGATGCGGCCGGCTCGGATCGGGTCGACCGCTTCGGGTGTCACCTGCAGACGCATGCCGGTTGACTCGGCGATGCGCGCGAGCGCGTCCACACCCGGCTGGCGGCGTCCGTGCTCGTATGCGTTTACAACCGAACGCGTGAGGCCCGTAGCGCGGGCCAACTCAGCCTGGCTGAGGCCACGCTCACCGCGGATCTCGCGGATGAGATTGCCGGCAACTCGCATATCTGACATGGGAGGATGTTAGCGCATCCGCTAACAGCGTGCTTGAGACCCACGGGCGGCTAACCTCGGGGCATGACGACCAGCGACGAGGCTATGGCCGCACGCGCGGCGCACTACACCGCGCTGCTCGAGACGATCGACCACCAGGGCGCGACCAAGCTGCACCCCAAGGAGCGCGAGCAGCTGCTCGAAGCTGCCGACGCGCTGTTGTTCGGCGAGCCCGACGGTCAGGCCCAGCTGCGGCTGGCGGAACGGCTGATCGAGTCGCTCGAGACGAGCGAGCGCTGGTCGGCCGAGAGCTGCGATCAGCTCCGCGAGCACCTCTACGGTTGCGAGGCCCCCGCCGCCGTCAGCTGAGACCTGCGAGCCTCAAGCGGGCTTGCGCGGGAGTCGCGCGACTTCACAGCGCGGCTAGCATCATCCCCATGTCCCAGAGCCACAGCGCCGATGTGCTCGTCGTCGGCGGCGGCGTCATCGGGTTGGCCGTCGCCTGGCACGCGCGCCAGCGGGGAATGTCCGTCACCGTGCTCGAGCGCGACGCCACTGGGCGCGGGACCTCGCACGTCGCCGCCGGCATGCTCGCGCCCGTCGCCGAGGTCGAGTTCGGCGACGCAGGGCGCAGGCTGCTCGATCTCGGGCTGCGCTCCGCCGAGATGTGGGGCGGCTTTGCCGCTGAGCTCGAAGCGGTCGCCGAGATGGATATCGGGCTGACGCGAACTGGCACGCTGCTGCTCGCGCGCGACGACGACGACGCCCGCGAGCTCGAGCGTCAGCTCGCCTTTCGTGAGTCGCTCGGGCTCGCCGTAGAGCGCCTGCGCCCCAGCGAGGCCCGCGAGCGCGAGCCCGCGCTCGCGCCCACCGTTCGGCTCGCGCTGGAGGCGCCCGACGATCACTCCGTCGACCCCCGGCTGGTTCTGCAGGCCCTGCGCCGCGTGTGCGACGCCCGCGGCGTCGACATACGCGAGCACTCGCCCGTCGCGAGCGTCGAGCTCGACGGCGAGCCCGTGCACATCGCCGGTGAGGAGTACGCAGCCAGCGAGGAGCGCAACGCTCGCGGTGCTCATGTCGTGCTGCGCGGCGTCGCGCTCGCGAACGGCGAGCGCCTCTCCGCCCCCCGCGTCGTGCTCGCGGCCGGCCCGTGGACCGCGGACATCGCCGGCCTGCCCGCCCACGCCCGCGTCCCCGTCCGTCCCGTCAAGGGCCAGATCCTGCGCCTGCGCGACCCCGCCGGACCGGGGCTGCTCCAGCGCGTGCTGCGCTTCCACGGCGGCTACGTCGTCCCGCGCGGCGACGGCCGCTACGTCCTCGGCGCCACCGTCGAGGAGCGCGGCTTCTCACTCCAACCCACCGTCGGTCCCATCTACGAGCTGCTGCGCGACGCGCACGAGCTGCTCCCCGGCATCAGCGAGCTCGACATCGAAGAGCTCTCCGTCGGACTGCGTCCCTGCACACCCGACAACGCGCCCGTCATCGGCCCCGGCGCCGTCCACGGGCTCGTGTGGGCCACCGGCCACCACCGCAACGGCATCCTCCTCGCGCCGCTCACCGCGCAGCTCGTCGCAGCGGCGCTCGCCGGTGAGGACATGCCAGCCCCGCTCCTTTCCGCATGTGCCGCCGAGCGCTTCACGGGCGCCGCACACAGTCCGCGGCCGCACGCGGTCGGCCCCCCCGTGGGGGCCGTCTAATGATCGTCCTCAACGGGCAGGATTCCGACGTGCGCGCCGGCGAGACGCTCGCCGACGTACTCGCGCGCCTCGGCCTCCAGCTCGACGCGCGCGGCGTCGCCGTAGCCGTCGACGGCGAGGTCGTTCCACGCGCCGCATGGGCCACGTTCGCACTGCCCGACGGCGCCCGCGTCGAGGTACTCACCGCCATGCAGGGCGGATGATCGCGCTGTGCTCACCATCGCCGGAAAGACCCTCACCTCGCGGCTGCTGCTCGGCACCGGCGGGTTCCCCTCGCTCGAGCTGCTCGCCGACGCCATCGCCGCCAGCGGCAGTCAGCTCGTCACCGTCGCGCTGCGTCGCGTCGATCCGCGCGCGCGCGGATCGCTCGTCGACGTGCTCGCCACCGCCGGCGTCGAGCTGCTACCCAACACCGCCGGCTGCCACACCGCGCGCGACGCCGTCCTCACCGCCAAGCTCGCCCGCGACGCGTTCGACACCGACTGGATCAAGCTCGAGGTCATCGGCGACGAGGACACGCTGCTGCCCGACGCGCCCGAGCTGCTGCGCGCCGCCGAGCAGCTCGTCGACGACGGCTTCGTCGTGCTCCCCTACACCACAGACGACCCCGTTCTCGCCAGGCGGCTCGCCGACATCGGCTGCGCCGCCGTGATGCCGCTCGGCTCGCCCATCGGCAGCGGCATGGGCATCCGCAACCCCTACAACATCGCGCTCATCCGCGAGGCCGTCGACGTGCCCGTCGTGCTCGACGCCGGCGTCGGCACGGCCTCAGACGCCGCGCTCGCCATGGAGCTCGGCTGTGACGCCGTCATGGCCGCCTCTGCCATCTCGCGCGCCCAGGACCCCGTCCGCATGGCCACCGCCATGCGGCACGCCGTCGAGGCAGGCTATCTGGCACGTGGATCGGGGCGCATACCCCGCCGCCTCTACGCGACCGCGTCAACGCCCAACGAGGGCCTGCCCGAGCTGAGCTAGGCCCACGCCGGGCGACGGCTCACTCAACGACTTCGATCGACCCGTTCATCGACGCCGGGTGGATCGTGCACTTGTAGTGGATGATCCCCGGCTTCAGCGTCTTGACTTCGAACGTGGCGTTTTCGCCGAACTGCTTCGACGCGAACTTCTGCGGGCCGCCTTCGCTCGTCACGTTGTGTTCCACCGAGTCGAAGTTCGTCCACTTCAGCGTGCTGCCCACCTTCACCCGCGCCGTGTCCGGGTCGATCGCGATGTTCCGGAACGCGATCTGCACCACGCCACTCTGCACCGGCGCCGAGGTGCTCGGGGTCGCGTATTTGGGCGTCGTGTACGGTTTCAGGCCGCCGCTTTTGCTCGTCTTCGCTGTCGTCGGCGTGCTCGGCGTGCTCGAGCTGCTCGAGGAGCTGCTCGACGAGCCGCAGCCGGCCGCGAGCACCAGCGCACAGCCGGCCGTCAGGGTGGCGATGCCTCGTCTCATCGTTGGCGATCCTTTCTCCGCAAGTTCACGTACTCAGACCTTCGCATACCGTCGTCTTCGCCGTCGCGTCTCCCGCTCCTCGTCACACCTCCTACACTCACCGCTTCCATGACGCCACGCCACTTCCTCACCGGTACCGAGCTGACCGCCGCCGAGTTGAACGCGCTGCTCGACCGCGCGCTCGAGCTCAAGCACGAGCCGCTCTCCTCGCGGGCGCTCGCCGGACAGAGCGTCGCGCTGATCTTCCAGAAGCCATCCACGCGCACGCGCATCTCCTTCGAGGTCGGCATCCACGAGCTCGGCGGCCACCCGATCGTTCTGCGCTCCGAGGAGATGCAGCTCTCGCGCGGCGAGGCGCTGCGCGACACCGCGCTCGTGCTCTCACGACACGTCGCCGCCATCGGTCTGCGCACCGGCCCCGACGCGTCGCTCGAGGAGCTCACCGCCTACAGCACCGTCCCCATCGTCAACATGCTCAGCGCGCGCCACCACCCCTGCCAGGCGCTCGCCGACCTGCTCACGCTGCGCGAGGCCTACGGCGATCTCGACGGCCTGCGCCTCGCCTACGTCGGCGACGGCAACAACGTCGCCCGCTCGCTCGCCGTGCTCGGGACCCTCGTCGGCGTCAACGTCGCCGTCGCCTCGCCCGAGGGCTACTCGCTCGAGGACGACATCACGCTCGCCCCCGGCGCGACCGGTCTCGTCACGCTGCACCAGGACCCGCACGAGGCCGTCAAGGGCGCGTGCGCGGTCTACACCGACGTGTGGGTCAGCATGGGCGATGAGAACGACGCCGACGAGCGCCGCGGCGCTCTGCGCGACTATCGCGTCGACGACGCGCTGCTCGACCGCGCCGCGCCGGGCGCCTTCGCCATGCACGACCTGCCCGCGCACGCCGGCGAGGAGATCTCCGCCGAGGTCCTCTACGGCTCGCGCCAGCGCATCTGGGACCAAGCCGAGAACCGTCGCCACGCGCAGAAGGCGCTGCTCGAGCTGCTCGCCGCCGCCGCGCCGGCGAGTCCGTGAGCGCCATGCCCGACGTGTCGCCCCGCCCGCAGCGCGGCGACGAGCTGGAGCTGCGGATCGACTCGCTCGCTTTCGGCGGCGAGGGCGTCGCGCGCCTCGGCGACGGCGGCTACGTCGTGTTCGTCGCCGGCGCCATCCCCGGCGACGTCGTGCGCGCCGTCGTGCACAAGCGCAAGCGCAGCTACGCCCACGCCCGCACGCTCGAGATCCTCG
The DNA here is from genome assembly GCA_036281155.1 of Solirubrobacteraceae bacterium. Classification (GTDB taxonomy): domain Bacteria; phylum Actinomycetota; class Thermoleophilia; order Solirubrobacterales; family Solirubrobacteraceae; genus Palsa-744. The sequence continues at coordinate 13,287 of DASUPL010000206.1, forward strand.
AGCCGGGCCCCGAGCGCATACCGCCCACAGCCGACCATCCCGGAGTGCCGTGGCAGGTGATCCCCTACGAGCGCCAACTGCAGATCAAGAGCGCCCAGGTCGAGGAGGCGCTGCGGCGCATCGGCCACCTCGACGGCTTCCACATGGAGGAGATCGTGCCCGCGCTGCAGCCGTGGCGCTACCGCAACAAGCTCGAGTACTCCTTCGGGCAGGACGGCGAGGACGGCGAGCTGGTGTGCGGCTTCCACGCTCCCGCCGGCGGCAACAGCGTCACGCCGATCGAGGACTGCATGATCGCCTCCGAGCGCGGCAACCTCGCGCGCCTCGCTGCGCTGCGCTGGTGCCGCTCCGAGGGGCTCACCGCGTGGGACCGCGGACGCGGACGCGGCGATGAGGACTCCCGCCGCGAGCGCACCGGCGCCGCCCCCGACGGGCGCGCGCGACTGCGCAACCTCGTCGTCCGCGAAGGCCGCCACACCGGCAGGCTGCAGGTCCGGATCGTCACCACCGGCGGCGAGCTCGAGGCCGGCGCGCTCGCGGTCGCGCTCAGCGAGGAGCTCGGCGACAGCCTCTCCGGCGTGCTGTGGACGCGTACCCGTAGCCTCGCCGAGACGACCATGGGCGGTGAGACCGAGCTCGTGTGGGGCGACGCCGAGCTGCCCGAGCGCCTCGGCGAGCTCGACCTGCGCATCTCCGCCGAGGCGTTCTTCCAGACGAACACCGAGATGGCCGAGCTGCTCTACGGGATCGTCACCGAGTACGCAGCGCTCGAGGGCTGGGAGCGCGTGTATGACCTCTACTCCGGGATCGGCACCATCGCGCTCACGCTCGCCCCGCGCGCCGGCGAGCTGTGGGGCATCGAGCTGATCGAGCCCGCCGTCGCAGACGCGATCGCGGGGGCCAAGCGCAACGTCGTCACCAACGCGAACTTCTTCGCCGGCGACACCCGCCTAGCGCTCCCCGAGCTCGTCGCGCGCGTCGGCAAACCCGACGTCGTCGTCGTCGACCCGCCCCGCGCCGGCCTCTCCAAGAAGGTCGTCCACCGCATCATCGACGCCGCGCCCAAACGCATCGTCTACGTCTCCTGCAACCCCACCACGCTCGCCCCCAACGCCGCCGAACTCGTCGAGGCGGGGTGGGTGCTACGAAAGGTAAAGCCCGTCGACATGTTCCCGCAGACGCATCACATCGAGTGCGTCGCCTCGTTCGAGCGTTCGACTTCGCAAGGGTAGGGTTCGCCCATGCGCGCCGTCACCATCCGCGAGCAGGAGATCGCGATCGAGGAGCACCCCGACCCGGCGCCTAACGCCGGTGAGGTGCTCGTGCGGGTTCACGCCGCGGGGCTGAACGGGGCGGACATGATGCAGCGGCGCGGGCTCTACCCGGCGCCCCCCGGCTCGCCGCGGGACATCCCAGGGCTGGAGCTGGCCGGAGAGGTGGCCGCTCTCGGCGAAGGTGCTGAGCGCTTCGCGGTGGGCGATCGCGTCATGGCGGTCGTCGGCGGCGGCGCGCAGGCTGAGCTCGCCGTCGTCCACGAGCGCCAGCTGATGCCCGTGCCCGAGACGCTCGACTGGGCCGCCGCGGGCGGGCTGCCGGAGGTGTTCACCACCGCTCACGACGCCGTGTTCGTGCAGGCGGGGCTCCGCGCGGGTGAGCGGCTGCTCGTGCACGGTGGCGCCGGTGGCGTCGGCACCGCCGCGATTCAACTCGGCCGCGCCGCGGGCGCGCGTGTCACAGCGACCGTGCGCAGCGAGGCGCTGCGCGAGCAGGTCGCCGAGCTGGGAGCGAACGTGATCGCGCCCGAGGGCTTCGCCGAGCACGGGCCGTTCGACGTGATCCTCGAGCTCGTCGGCGCACCCAACCTGGGAGAGAACCTGCAGGCGCTCGCCACCGGCGGGCGCATAACCGTGATCGGCGTGTCAGCCGGCGCCAAGGCCGAGCTCAACCTGCTCGCGCTCATGGGCAAGCGCGCCCGCATCCACGGCTCCACGCTGCGCGCCCGCCCGCTCGAGGAGAAAGCCATCTCCGCCCGCCTGCTCGAGCACGAGGTGCTCCCCCTGTTCGACACCGGCGCCCTGCGCGTGCCGATCGCCGAGACGTTCCCGCTGGAGGACGCCGCCGCGGCCTACGAGCGCTTCGCCGCGGGAGGCAAGCTCGGCAAGATCGTGCTCACGGCCTGATTGGACACACCGCTGCTACATTGGACATATGAGTGCACTGGAGCGGCTTGCGGTTGAGGTGGGGGTAAACGAGCGCACGCTTCGCCGCGCGGTGGGCCTCGAATTGATACATGCCCAGCGCCCCAGCTCTCGCCGGCTGGTCCTTTCCGATTCAGAGGTCGCCTGGGTGCGATCACGCTGGCCAGTGGTCAGCGTCCTGCTCGCTGCGCTTAGAACAGAGCCCAACGTCGAGCTTGCCGTGCTCTTCGGGTCTGTTGCGCGTGAAGCGGATGCCACTGATGGGTCCGACATAGACATCTTGATCGAGCTGCGTCGTCCGCTGCCGGGCGCGCTCGAGGCGCTCCATGCGCGGCTCGCGGGCGCTCTTGGGTCCGATGTGGAGCTGGTGCCCATGCGATCCGCAGAGCGTGACCCGCACCTGCTGGCGGAGATTCTGCGCGACGGACGGCCATTGGTGGATCGCGGAGATCTCTGGCCCGTGCTTCAGGAGAAGCGCGCTTCGACACAGGCGCGCGCCAGGCAGGAGGGACGAACCCTGCAGACAGAAGCACGGGCCGCGGTCGGCTACTTCCAGAGACTGGCCACCGAACGCGCGGCGCCGTTGCCCACAGGCGCTGGCCGGTGAGCAAATCGACGCGCCCTCCGGTGACCATGGAGGCGCGTCGCAAGGCGGTTGAGCAGGCGTTGTCACAGCTCGCGCGCACGATGGAGCAGCTCGAAATCGCCGTGTCGGGCTTTCCACCGAACTTCGATCGCGAGTCGTTTGGCGTGGCGTGGTATTCGTCCGCGCCCGCGGAGCGCAATCGCGCGATGCTCGTGCGCTCGAATATGGACGATCTACACAACCTCTGTCAGGGTTTGATCGATCGCAGCGTGCGGGTCGCCCAGGATCTGGGAGCGATCCCTGCGGATCGCAAGACACCCGCCGTCGACCAGCTCCGTCGACTGGGTCTCTATCCAAGCGACGTGCAGCTGGTCATGCAGGAAGTCATCGACCTGCGCAACGCCAGTCAGCACGAGTATTGGATCCTGGAGCCCTATGCCGTGCATGCCGCTGTCGAAAGCCAGCGCCAGCGTCTACCGGCGTTCATCGCCGCTGTGGGCGAGTGGGTGGAGGGGTTGCTGGACCGGTAGATCGTGGCGCTGCTTGTGCTGCTGGCTCAATAAGGCGGCTGCGCCGAATACCAGTCGCCCAGCGCTCGGAAGGCGGACCAGAAGTCGCGCTTGGCGTCCTGCTCGTCCAAGGACTCGTCGATGTTGGGCACGTAGAGCGCGTCGAGCATCGGGGTCAGCTGCTGGATCTCGCCGAGCTTCGGTTGCAGCGGGCGCGCGAGCGGGATGTCCATCTCGGCGAGCGCCGCGAGCGCCTCGGCGCCCATCACGACGACGATCTTCGGCTGCACGATCGCGAGCTCTTCGACCACGCGCGAGACGCACGCGAAGTCCGCCAGCGAGGAGTCGCTCAGCGGGCACTTGACGCACAGCGTGCCGTACACCGCCAGCGGATCGATCGACAGGCGCTTGAGCGACTTCATCAGCGCGCCGCCCGCGCGACCGTAGAAGGCCACGCCCTCCTCGATCTCCGACGGCAGCGGCGAGTGCTTCAGCAGCATGATGTCCGCCTGCGGATGGCCCGAGCCGAGCACCGGCATGAGGTTCCCGCGCGGACAGTGCGGGCACGCCTGCAGCTCGCGCGTCAGCGTGTTCAGCTCACGGATTGCGCGCTCGAGGTACTTCTCGCGGATCTCGTCATCGGTCACAGGCATCGACCCCGAGGGATTTGACGGGCCGGCGTCTTGTCCTTGACCGTGCATCAGGAGTTGCGTCGAGCGGCCAGTTCTTATCTGCGCCCGCCGCCGCCGTGGGAGCGTCCGAGGCGCTTCAGGCGGCGCGCCTTGCTCGCGCGCCGGGCGGAGGACGGCGTGGCTCTGGTCTGCAGGAACTTCAGCGCCTGCACGTACAGCAGCGAGGACGGACGGGTGACGATCTCGGCGTCGCGCAGCGACTGCATGAACTCCGCCGGCCCGTCGAAGTCGCGCATGCGAATCCGCACCGACCCGAGTCCCTGGGCGACGTGGGAGTCCGAGCCCGCGCCGGCCACGATGCGGTACTTCGCCGCGAAGCGCGCCGCCTCGTCGTTGAACGCGCCGATCGCCACGCGCGGGTTGAACACCTCGATCGCGTCGACGTCGTCGATGATCTTCAGCAGGTGCTCGTAGTCGGGTACGGAGTGCATGCGGTCGAACGGGTGCGGCACATACACCAGCCCACTCTGGCGCTTGATCTCGGCGACCGTCTCCTGCAGGCTGAGCCCGCGTGGGATCTTCTCGCGGATGAACAGACCGATCACCTCGCCCTGCCCCGCCGTCTTGACCTCCTCCGCCACGATCACTTTCAGGGGCGGGTGGGAACCGAATCCGGCGGCCTGCGCCTCGGCCTCCAGCGCTCCGGAGATCTCGTTGTGGTCGGTCACCGCGATCGCCCCCAGGCCCTGCTCGCGCGCGGTCGCCAACAGCACCTCCACGGGCGTCGCACAGTCGTGCGAGTGGTCGGTGTGCATGTGCAGGTCCACGTCGATCGTGGGCCTGCCCGCCAGCCGCTGGCGCAGCCGCTCGTCGCCATCGCGCGAGTGCCTGCGCGCCGCCAGCGCGCGGTAGATCGCCTCCAGCTCGCCCGCCGCGTCACCGTCGTCCCCGACGATGCGGTACTCCGCCGGGAAGTGGCGCGCCATCAGCTCCGCCGTAGCCGGCAGGCTCGCCGTGCGCGCGTCCAGGCGCCCAAAGAAGCTCTCCACGAAGCGGCGCGCCACGAGCGTCGAGAGCAGGCGCTCGCTGGATGCGTGGAACGAGCCGACGTTCAGGGCGCGGGAGTGGCGCAGCGCCGCGTTGGAGGTGCTCGGCGCGAACGGCTCGTGCACGTGGACGAAGTCCAGCTCGATCGCGCCGAGCAGTTCCTCGACCGTGCGCGCCACGTCGATCGCCAGCGCCGGCGGTCGCCGCCGCGTGCCTGGGCGGGTGGGGCGGGTGGGATCCAATAGATCGAGCACCTCGCCCACGGCGATCACCCTGGGGATGCCGTTATCGGTTCCCTCCAGCAGTGACGTGAGCCCGCCCGCCTCGCCGCGTGCAGCGCGCAGCGCCTTGCGCGAGTCGCGCACCCGCTCCAGCGAGTGCGACGGCGCGAGCACCAGCACCCGGTGACCCCGCCGCGAGAGCTCGCACGAGACACGCGCCACGTGCGCGTTGACCTCGTTCTCGGCCTCCCACGGGTACGGCGTCACGTGGGCTATCGAGAACGAGGCGCTCATCGCTCGATGATTATCGCGCCCGTCGCAAGCGGCGGCGGTTGGTTACTTCGCCGCGGGTGCTTTGGCCGCGCGCGCTTTGCTCGCGGGCTTGGCTTTCGCCGACGCCTTCCTCGTGCCCGCGGCGCTCGTCTTCGCCCGCGTGCCGGGGCGGCCGGAGTACTTCGAGATGAACTTCTCCGTGTCCGCCTTGGCCTGGTCGTCGGGGCGCTGGTTGTGGGGGGACTTCATCAGGTAGGAGGACGGCCCGTCGAGCTGGCCGCCGAGGCCGTGGTTGAGCGCGAGCTTGCAGCAGCGCACCGCGTCAATCACGATGCCCGCGGAGTTCGGCGAGTCCCACACCTCGAGCTTCATCTCCACGTTCAGCGGCACGTCGCCGAACGCCTGGCCCTCGACGCGGATGTGCGCCCACTTGCGGTCGGTGAGCCACGGCACGTAGTCCGACGGGCCGATGTACACGTCGCTCGCGGGCAGCTGCTCGTCCATGATCGACGTGACGGCGTTCGTCTTGGAGATCTTCTTCGACTCCAGCCGCTCGCGCTCGAGCATGTTGTAGAAGTCCATGTTGCCGCCGACGTTCAGCTGCGAGGTGCGCAGCATCTTCACGCCGCGGTCCGCGAACAGGCGCGCGAGCGTGCGGTGCACGATCGTCGCTCCCACCTGCGACTTGATGTCGTCGCCGACGATCGGCAGACGCGCCTTTTTGAAGCGCTTGTCCCAGTAGTCCTCACGGGCGATGAACACGGGAATGCAGTTGACGAACCCGCAGCCCGCCTCGAGCACCTGCTCGACGTACCACTTCGTCGCCTGCTCGGAGCCGACCGGCAGGTAGGAGACGACGACGTCGGTGTGCGTCTCCTTGAGGATCGAGACGATGTCGGCGGTCTCGCCGGGCGCCTTGGTGATCTTCTCCTTCAGGTACTTGCCGAGGCCGTCGTGGGTCATGCCGCGGTACACGGGCACGCCCAGCTTCTTGGCGACTTTGGCGAACTTCATCGTGTTGTTCTGACCCGCCCAGATCGCTTCGCCCAGGTCCTTGCCGACCTTCGTCGAGTCGATGTCGAACGCCGCGGTGAATTCGATGTCGCGCACGTGGTAGCCGCCGAGGTCGACGTGCATCAGGCCGGGGACGCGCTCGTTGGGGTCGGCGTTCCGGTAGTACTCCACGCCCTGCACGAACGCCGACGCGCAGTTGCCCACGCCGACGATCGCGACGCGCACCTTCTCGGACTGGTAGCGCCCGACGCCGTTGGTTGAGGCCGCGCCGCCCGTGCGTGCGCTGCCGTTGCTGTTGGTTGTGCTCAAGAGGAAAGTCCTTCCGTAAGTTCGAGGTCTAGTACTCCGCCCGGCGCGCTAGGTCACACCGACAGCTCGCCGCGCACGTGCCAGATACGCTGCGCCACGGTGATCACGCTCAGCCCCGCGAGCACGTACACGGTCGGCTCGAGCAGCTGGAAATCGCCCAATGAGGCGCCGCGCGCGAACAGCAGCCCGATCGAGAGGATCACCACGCGCACCGGCCTTGTCGCGATCCCCACCTTGCACTCCACTCCGAGGGCCTCGGCGCGCGCGCGGGTGTAGCTGACCATCAGTGACGCGAGCACCGCCACGACCACGCCCGCGGCCGCCGCGCGATTTCCGTTGAGCGCGAAGTAGCCCGCCACGGCGGTCAGCACGATGCCCTCCTCGATGCGGTCGAGCGTCGAGTCGAGGAACGCGCCGAAAGGCGTGCCCTTGCCCGACATGCGCGAGTAGCGCCCGTCGAGCGTGTCGCACACCGAGCCGATGATGAACGCGAGGCCGCCGAGGAAGAACAGTCGCTCCCACACAAGCACCGCGGCGAGCAAGTTCAGCGCGAGGCCCGTCAGCGAGATCGCGTTGGGCGTCAGGCGCGACTCGATCAGCCGGTTGCGCACCAACTCGCGCCGCTGCCCAGCACCGATCGGCGCGCGCACGCGTCGCCTGCTGGAGCGGTGCGCGCCGCTGCGCGTGCGGCGTGAGGGCGCGTGTTGTCCGGGTGCCATCGTTCGCCGCGACCGGCGCTATCCGCCGGTCGTCATCTGTGCGGCGGCAGCCGGATGGGCGCCGACGGGGACGGTCGAGAAGCGCCACACGTGGGGGCGAGTGCGCGCGAGCCAGCTGGCCCCATACGCGGATGCCCCCGCGGTCAGCGCGCCGAGGAGCGCGTCGACGATGAAGTGGTTCGCGGTCACCACGATCACGAACGTCATCAAGAATGGATAGAGCAGCCACACCGCTTTGACGAACCGCCTGCGCGTGAGCCGGGCCAGCGGCCAGCCGACCATCAGCGCGAACGCCACGTGCATCGACGGCACCGCCGCGTAGGGGTTGAACAGCGTGCTCATCGACGCGCTCGCGTGCGAGACGCGCACGCCGGTGAAGTCGGACACGCTGTCGATGAAGCCCCACTCGGGCATGAAGCGCGGCGGCGCGGTGGGGAAGATCGTGTAGCCGACGAGCGCGATCGCCATCGCGATCATGAACATGTTGCGCACGAAGTAGAAGTTGCGGTTGTGGCGCAGATACAGGTACAGCAGCGCGCCGAACGTCACCGACGTCTGCGCGTTGACGTACAGCCAGCTCGCGAGCACCATCACCACGTGGCTGCCCGAAGCCCACGCCTGGATCGACGGCTCGACGAACAGGTGCAGTCCGCGCTCGAGCGAGATCAGGTCGCTGGCGTGGGCGAACGCCGCGTTGGCGTGCCCCTCGACCAATCCCCGCACGAGCCGGTAGGCGAAGTACGCGCACGCGAACAGCGATATCTGCCGTAGCGCGTCCAGCCAACCGTGCGGCAGGACGCGCGCCTGCAGGAGACGTGCGCGGGCGACCATCGTCGAGAAGCCTAGTCGATGGTCAGTCGCAGCGACGGCCGTGGCCGAGGATCCGGGCCGGTGAGAAACGAATCGCGACACGCAGATCGCCCGCGCGCCGCGCCCGCACGCGCGTCCAGTCTTCCGCGCCGCGCTCGACGCATCCGCCGCC
>DASUPL010000207.1:0-6426 GCA_036281155.1 Solirubrobacteraceae bacterium
CGGCGGGAATCTCCAGGAAGCGCAGGCGGCCCCCTAGGAAGGCGTGGACGGCGATCTCGTTCGCGGCGTTGAGCACGCACGGCGCGGTTCCCCCCGCGCCGGCGGCCTCGCGGGCGAGGCGCAGGCAGGGGAACGCCTCCACGTCGACGGGCTCGAACGTCAGCTCGCTGACCGTCGCGAGGTCCAGCGGCTCGATCGGCAGGTGGACGCTCTCGCCCGCGTGCAGCGCGTAGGAGATCGCGATGCGCATGTCGGGCGGGCCGAGATGGGCGAGCATCGCGCCGTCGGCGAGCTGCACGAGGCCGTGGACGAGCGACTGCGGGTGCACGACCACGTCGATGCGCTCGTACGGCGTGCCGAACAGGTGGTGGGCCTCCATCACCTCCAGGCCCTTGTTCATGAGCGTTGCGGAGTCGATCGTGATCTTCCCGCCCATCGCCCACGTGGGGTGCGCGAGCGCCTGCTTGACGGTCACGTCCTGCAACTGCTCGCGCCCGCAGCCGCGGAACGGGCCGCCGCTGGCTGTGATCGTCATCCGCTGCACCGCGCCGGGCGGCTGTCCGGCGATCAGCTGGTGAAGCGCGGTGTGCTCGGAGTCGACGGGCACGATCTGCGCGCCGGTGGCCTGCGCGAGCGCGGTCACGAGCTCGCCGCCGACGACGAGCGACTCCTTGTTGGCGAGCGCCAGGTCGATCCCCTCGCCGAGCGTGGCGACCGTCGGGCCGAGGCCGGCGGAGCCGACGAGCGCGTTGAGCACGAGATCGGCGCCCGAGTCGACGACCAGACGCACGAGACCCTCCGCGCCGCCGAGCACCTGCCCGTCGGTCCACACCTCCGACGCGCGCGCCGCCGCGTCCTCGTCCGCGAGCGCGATCCGCGTCACGCCGTGGGCGTGCGCCTGCTGGAGCAGCGTCTCCCACGAGCGCTCGGCGGACAGGCCGACGATCTCGAGCTCCTCGCTGCGGGAGCACACGTCGAGCGCCTGGATGCCGATCGAGCCGGTGGAGCCGAGCACGAGGATGCGCTTGCGCGCGGTCATGCGCCGATCATACGTATGCGCGGGCGCCGGACCCGCGCGGCGCCGCTCGAGCGCGCTCTCGCGGGGTCACACGTACGCGGACCAGATGTAGTAGCCGACGACGACGGTGAACAGCACCGCGTCGAGGCGGTCGAGCGCGCCGCCGTGCGCGCCGAACAGCCCGCCGGAGTCCTTCGTGCCTGCCTCGCGCTTGACGAACGACTCGAACAAATCGCCCACCGGAGCGAGCAGGGCGACGCCCAGACCGAGCACGAGCGCGTGCGTCCCGGACAGCCATTCCTGCTGGTAGAGGTGCGCGATCCACACGCCCAGCACCGCGCACAGCATGCCGATCAAGAGGCCCTCGACGGTCTTGTTCGGCGAGATCCTGGGCGCGAGCGGCCGGCGGCCGAACATCCGCCCGCCGAGATACGCGCCCGTATCTCCGAGGAACGTGCCGAGGAGCACGTCGATGATGATCCCCTTCCCCTGCGGCAGCCCGCGCAGCAACACCGCGTGGGCGAAGCCGAAGCCGATCCAGTAGATCCCCATCAGCGTCACCGCGATCGCGCCGACCGATGGGCGCGGCGCGAGCAGCGTGAGGCCAAACAGCAGCGGCACGGCCGCGACGGCGACGAGCAGCACCTGGAACTGGTCGCCGTACAGCGCCGCCGCGAGCAGCCCCACGAGCGCGACGAACCCCGCGAGCCGCACGGGGTGCGCGCGCTCGTACATCCCGTAGAGCTCGTGCATGCACACGCCGCCGAAGACGAGCATCCCGATCGTGAACACGAGCCCGCCTTCGATCACGAGGAACAGCGCGACGGCGACCGCGGGGATCGCCGCGAGGATCCTCGAGCTCAAATCCGAGCGGGGCTTGCGCTCCCGTGGGCGACGCGCGGACAGCGACGGCCGCGACCGTCGGGCGGCGCGTGCGCTTGGCCGGTGTGAGCCGCTGGCCATCAGCTGACCATCATCGTCCGCCGAAGCGGCGTCGGCGCTCGGTGTACTCGCTCAGCGACTGCTCCAGCGCGGCGCGCGTGAAGTCGGGCCACAGCTCGTCGCGGAACACCAGCTCCGAGTAGGCGGACTGCCACAGCAGGTAGTTCGACAGGCGCCGCTCGCCGCTCGTGCGAATGATCAGGTCGGGATCGTGCATCTCGGGCGCGTACAGGCACGCGCGAAACTCCTCTTCGGTGCTGCCGTCGAAGCGACGCGCCGCGTCGACGATCTCGGCGCGACCGCCGTAGTTGAACGCCACGAACATCGTGATCTCGGCATTCGCGCGGGTCATCTCCTCGGCCCAGTCCATCTGCTCGGCCAGACGCTGGCTGATGCCTTCGCGCCGGCCGATGAAGCGCATGCGCACGCCTTCTTCGTGCAGCTCTGGGGTCTCCCCGGCGATGCGCATGGAGAACATGTCCATCAGGCCGCGGACCTCCTCCGGCGGACGCGACCAGTTCTCGGTCGAGAACGAATACACGGTGAACTCCTTGATGCCCAGCTCGGCGGCGTCGCGCAGGCGCGCCTTGACGGTGTCCGCCCCGGCGCTGTGCCCGTCGTTGACGGGGATGCCGCGCTGTTGCGCCCAGCGCCCGTTGCCATCGGTGATGACGGCGACGTAGCGGGCCGACGGGACGAGCGGCTCCGACGACGTTGAGGAGTGGGACTCCGATCCCGGACCGGTCGCCGCCGATGCCCGTTCCTCAGCGGCGGCCATCAGACTGCGAGAATCTCCTCTTCCTTGACCTTGAGCACGCTGTCGAGCTCGCCGACCCGCCCGTCCGTGAGCTTCTGCAGCTCCACCTCCGCGCGGTGCTCGTCATCGGATGACGCTTCGCCCTCGGCCTTCAACTCGCGCAGGTGCTGCATCGTGTCGCGGCGCACGTTGCGGATCGAGATGCGCCCCTCCTCGGCGAGGTTGCGCAGGACCTTGACCAGCTCGCGGCGACGCTCTTCGGTCAGCTCGGGCACGACGAGGCGCACGACGTTGCCATCGTTGCCGGGGCTGAGTCCGACGTCGGACTCGTTGATCGCCTTTTCGATCGCCTTGATCGAGGACTTGTCATACGGCTGCACGGTCAGCAGCCGCGCCTCGGGCGCGGAGATCGTGGAGAGCTGGTTCAGCGGCGTCATCGCGCCGTAGTAGTCCACGATCACGCGGTCCAGCAGCGAGGGGCTCGCGCGCCCTGTGCGCACGGAGGAGAACTCGTGCTGGGTCGACTCGACCGACTTGCTCATCCGCTCGCCCGCGTCCTCGAGCAGTTCGTCGATCAGATTCTCAGCGGCCATCGTCATCTCCTCCGGAGGTTGTTACGAGCGTGCCCACGCGCTCTCCTGAGATTATCCGCGCGAGGCTGCTCTCGTCGTCCATGTTGAACACGTTCAGCGGCATGCCGTTGTCCATGCACAGCGCAAGCGCCGTCGAGTCCATCACCCGCAGGCGCCGCTCGATAGCCTCCATGTGCGTGATCTCGGGGATGAACTCCGCGCTCGCGTCGAGCGCCGGATCGGCCGTGAAGACTCCCTCGACGCCGTTCTTGGCCATCAGGATGATCTCCGCGTGGATCTCCGCCGCGCGCAGCGCGGCGGCGGTGTCGGTCGTGAAGAACGGGTTGCCCGTGCCCGCGGCGAAGATCACCACGCGCCCCTTCTCCAGGTGGCGCATCGCGCGGCGGCGGATGTAGGGCTCGGCCACCTCGGAGATTCCGAGCGCGGACTGCACACGCGTGTTCGTGCCCATCTTCTCCAGCGCGTCCTGCAGCGGCAGCGCGTTCAGCACCGTCGCGAGCATGCCCATGTAGTCCGCGGTGGCGCGGTCCATGCCCGCCGCGGCGCCCTTCATGCCGCGGTAGATGTTTCCCGCGCCAACCACGATCGCGACCTCCACGCCGCGGTCGCGCACCTCGGTCACCTGGCTCGCCACCGCAGCCACGCACTCGGGGTCGGTGCCGTAGTCCAGCGAACCCATCAGCGCCTCGCCGGAGAGCTTCAGCAGAATGCGTTTGAAGGCAGGGACCGCCATCCGCGTCAGAGAGCCTATACCCGCCGCAAGGCCTACTGGCCGATCGCGAAACGAACAAAACGGCGGATGACAATGTTCTCACCCGTCGTCGCGGTCAGCTCGTCGCGCAGCTGCTGGACGGTCTTGCCGTCGAACTTCGGGTTGTGCATCTCCTGCTCCAGCAGCGCGACGGTCTGGAACCACGAGTCGAGCTTGCCGGTGACGATCTTCTCGCGGATGTTCTCGGGCTTGTCCGCGGCCTCCTGCTCGTACACGCGCGCCTCCGCGTCGCGCTTCTCCTGCGGCACGTCCTCGCGGCTGACGAACTGAACGGTCGGGGAGGCGGCGATCTGCATCGCGACCTCGCGGGCGAAGGAGACGAAGTCGTCGTTCTTGGCGACGAAGTCGGTGTTGCAGTCGACCTCGATCAGCACGCCCACCTTCGAGCCGGCGTGCACGTATGCCTGCACCGTGCCCTCGGTCGCCGCGCGCTCGCCGAGATCCTGGATTTTCTTGCCCTGCTTCACGCGCAGGATCTCGATCGCCTTCTCGATGTCGCCGCCAGCCTCGGTGAGCGCCTTCTTGCAGTCCATCATCCCCGCGCCGGTGCGCTCGCGCAGGGCCTTCACGTCCTTCGCTCCGATCTCGGGCGTGCTCATGCGCTCGTCTCCGTGCTCGTCGCCTCGCCGTCGTCACTCGCGGCGGCTGGCTGCTCCTCGGCAGCGGGCGTCTCGGCGGGCTCTGCCGGGGCCTCGGCGGCCGGCTCGGGGGTCTCCGCTGCCGCTGCGGGCGTCTCTGACGCCGCCTCGGCAGGCGTCTCTGCCGCTACCGGCGTGGGCTCGGCTGGCGCCGGCTGAGCGGGCTCCGCAACCGGCGGTGCGGGGGTCGCCGGGACGGGCGCCGCCGGAGCCGGCGGGGCCGGCTCTGCTGCGGCAGGTGTTGCCGGCGCGGGCGGCGTCGGCGCGGCGGCTGCCGCCGCGCGGGCCGCGGCGTCGCGCTCGGCGGCCTCTTTCTTGGCCTGCTCCTCCGCCTCGCGCTTGGCCTGTTCCTCGGCCTCGCGCTTGGCGCGGGCCTCGGCCTCGACGCGGGCTTTCTCTTCGGCCTCCTTGCGCGCGAGTTCCTCCTGGGCGCGGAACACGCCGTGGCCCTCGGAGACGACCTGGCCGATCGCCTGCGTGATCAGCGCGCACGAGCGGATCGCGTCGTCGTTGCCGGGCACGACGAAGTCGATCCCGTCGGGGTCGCAGTTCGTGTCCACCAGGCCGATGATCGGTATGCGCAGGCGCCGGGCCTCTTTGACCGCGATCTCCTCCGTCTTCAGGTCGATCACGAACATCGCGTCGGGCACGCGCTGCATGTTCTTCACGCCGCCGAGGTTCGCGCGCAGCTTCGCGAGGTCCGCCTGCGCGGCCATCCGCTCGCGCGTCGGCAGCAGCGCCAGCTGGCCCTCCGCCTCGTAGCGTTCGAGATCGTGCAGCCGGCGGATGCGCAGGCTGATCGTCTGGAAATTGGTCAGCAGACCGCCCAGCCAACGGTGGTTGACGTACGGCATGTCGGAGGCCTCCGCGACCTCCTTGACGGTGTCGCGCGCCTGCTTCTTCGTGCCGACGAACAGCACGGTGCCGCCGCGGTGGGCGAGCGTGCCGGCGAACTCCTGCGCCTGCGAGAGCAGACTGGAGGTCTTCAGCAGATCGATGATGTAGATGCCGCCGCGCTCACCATGGATGAAACGGCGCATCTTGGGGTTCCAGCGGCGCGTCTGGTGGCCGAAATGGACGCCGGCCTCCAGCAGCTCCGCAATGCCTACGTCAGCCACGGGCTTACTCCCTTATATATGTAATTGAAATCCGTGCGGATGGAGCGGACCCGGAGACGGTGACCGCGATGGTCGTTGCTCCGGGCAGGGCCCGATCCACGACCCGCACGGGTCGAAGATCCGAATTGAGACTTCAGGATACCCGCTCTGCGCGGGACAACGCGGCGAGCAGGTCTACGGGCAGCGGCGAATGGACCTCCACGCGCTCGCCCGTGAGCGGATGGTCGAACGCGAGGCGCGTGGCGTGCAGGAACTGGCGCTCGAGCCCCAGCATGCCCGGCGTGCCGTACTCGGGGTCGCCGCACACCGGGTGGCCGATCGCCTTGAGGTGCACGCGGATCTGGTGCGTGCGGCCCGTCTCCAGCTTCAGCCGCAGCAGCGTCGTGTCCGCGAGCGTGCGCTCGAGCGTGAAGTGCGTGCGCGCCTCGCGCGCCCCCGCGCCGTCGATCGCCATGCGCGTGCGCACGCGCGGATCGCGCCCGATCGGCGCGTCGATCGTGCCCGTCCGCGCCGGCGGGCGCCCCTCCACGAGCGCGAGGTACTCGCGTTCGATCTCGCGCTCGGCGAGCGCCGCCTGCAGCTTGCCGT
>DASUPL010000208.1:0-2170 GCA_036281155.1 Solirubrobacteraceae bacterium
GATCGGCAAGACGCGGCTGGCGGCGGCGCTCTGCTGCACCGCCCACGCGGACGGCGCGGCAGTCTTGCTGGGGCGCTGTTACGAGGAGTCGCTGGTCCCCTATCAGCCATTCGTAGAAGCCCTGAGCCAGTACGTCGCCGAGAGCCCGCTCGACGAGCTGCGCCTTCAAGTCGGGCCACACCGCGCAACGCTTGGGAGGCTCCTACCCGAGCTCGCCGCGCAGGCTCCGCAGCCGTCGATCAGCTCGACCATCGAGTACCCCGAGCGCGAGCGGTACCGGCTGTTCGACGCGGTCGCGTCGCTGTTGCGCGAGGTCGCGGACGCCCGACCGCTGATCCTCGTGCTCGATGACCTTCACTGGGCGGACGCCGCGACGCTGCTGCTCCTGCGTCACGTCGCGCGTTCCAGCGATGAGACCCGGATGCTGATCCTTGGCACGTACCGGGAGACGGAGGTGGATGAGGCCCACCCGCTCGCGCAGGCGCTCGCCGAGCTGCGCCGCGCGCGCGTGCTGGTCAGCCTTCGGATCGGCGGGCTCGGGGACGACGACGTCGCCAAACTGATCTCGACGCGGGCAGGCCGCGAGGCTCCCGCGCCGTTCGCGCGATCGATCCGAGACCGCACGGAGGGCAATCCGTTCTTCGTCGAGGAGGTCCTGCGCGACGTCGGTGTCGGGGATGACTGGAGCGCCGCAATCGCGCGGATCGGTGTCCCGGAGACGGTCAAGGACCTTCTGCTGCGCGCATGCGCCGACTGGACGACAACTGCAGACGGCTGCTGACGTTCGCCGCCGTGACGGGGCGCGAGTTCGCGCTCGAGATCCTGGAGCGGGTCAGCGACACGACCGCCGACGACGTCGCCGAGACGCTCGAGCAGGCGATCGCCGCCCGGGTCGTCGAGGAGTCGCCCGGGTCGATCGGGCATTACAGCTTCGCTCACGCCTTGATCCGGGAGGCGATCTACGAGCAGCTCTCCCACACGCGCCGTGCGCAGCTGCATCGCCTGATCGGGGAAGCGATCGAAGCCATGGTCGCCGATGCGCCCGACGAGCGTGCGAGCGCGCTCGCACACCACTTCTCGTCAGCAGGGGATACGGCCAAGGCCTACGAGTACCACTCCCGCGCCGCTACCGCGGCCGAACGCGTGTACGCGATCGAGCCGGCGCTTGCGCACTCCACTGCCGCGCTCGAGGCGGGCGGCGAGCTCGGGCTCGAGGTCGACCGCGACCCGGCGATTCGGGCGCTCCTTCTGCAACGCGGGCGAATGCGCTATCGCACCGGAGATCACGCCAGCGCCAAGTCAGATTTTGAGGCGGCGCTCGATGGCGCCCGCCGATCCGGCGACCGGGTTATCGAGATGGAGACGCTCAACGCGCTCGGCATCCTGCAACTTCGAACCGACCTCAGCGCCGCGGCCGCATTCCACGAGGCAGCGCTCGTGATCGCCCAAGAGCTCGAGGACGAGGCCGCGCAGACAAATGCCCTGGACCGGCTGTCGGTGATCTCGTCGCACCTGCTCGAGCTCGACCGCGGGCTCGAATTGGGCGAGCGCTCGCTCGAATTGGCCCGTGGCACTGGCGACCTGAGCGCCGTCGGACGCGCCATGGACAGCATCAAGCTCGCCGCCCTCCAACTCGGCGACCTGTTGCGGCTTGAGGAGCTGACAACCGAGCTCGAGCGCATTTGGCGCGGTCGCAGCGACCTCTGGTACTTGCAGTGGACACTCCTCGAATCCGCCTTCGTGCCGATCGGCGCCGCCCACTGGGACGAAGCGGCACAGCGACTTGCCGATGCGGTCGCGATCAACCGCCGCGTGCGCGACCCCCTGGCCGAGGCGCTGATTCTCGATGCGCTGTGCTGGCTGCACCGCAGTCGCGGCGCCTACGAGCAAGCATTGTCCGCTGGTCGTCGTGCTGTGGCACTCGGCGCGAGCATCGGTTGGGAGGGCTGGACCGCGCCGACGCTCGGGTGTGTGCTGCTCGAGCTCGGCGCCCCGGGCCCGGCTGCCGCGGTTCTCGAGCGAGGCCTCGCAACGGCCGAGGAGAACGGCGCTCGCCAGGCGCTCACCCGCTGCCTGAGCCAGCTCGCCTGGGCACGGTGGCTACTCGGAGCACGAGACGAGGCGCGCTCGCTCGCCGACCGCGCCGACAAGCTCCTCGAGCAGGTCAGCG
>DASUPL010000209.1:0-5707 GCA_036281155.1 Solirubrobacteraceae bacterium
AGATCTCGTCGTAGACGCCGCGCCAGCCGGGTACCTGCAGCAGCTTGCCGCGCGTGCGGAACACATGCCCCGGGTCGCCGTCAGTCGCCGCCACGGTCGTCTCCACGCGCGTGTTCTCGAACACGGCCTCGGGGTGGAACACCGCGAGAAAGCGCCTGACCGCCATGTCGTAGATGCGCAGATCGTCAGAGCCCATTTTCTCGAGGTTGTGCTCGGAGCGCGTGGGGATGATCGCGTGGTGGTCTGAGACCTTCTCGTCGTTGACCACGCGCCCCAGCGGCAGCACGTCCAGGCCGACCACGTACTCCGCGCCTTTCGCGAACTGCTTGTGCGCTCCTACGAGCTCCGCGATCGGCTTGATCTCCTCGACCATGTCCGTCGTCAGATAGCGCGAGTTCGTCCTTGGGTAAGTCAGCGCCTTGTGTTCCTCATACAGCCGCTGCGCCGCCGCGAGCGTGCGTTTGGCGGTGAAGCCGAAGCGGTTGTTCGCCTCGCGCTGCAGCGTCGTCAGGTCGTAGAGCATCGGCGCTTTCTCGCGCTGCTCTTTCTTCTCCAGCTTCGTGATCGTCCCCATCCTGCCCTCGCAGGCGCCAACGATCGCGAGCGCCTCCTCCTCGGTGCCGATGCGCGGGCCTTTCGTGTTGCCGGGGCTCCCCGCCGGGGCCTGGAAGTGACCGACGTAGGAGCGCTCGCCGCCCGCGGCCTCGCCCTCCAATGGCCCCGCCGCGAACGTCGCGTCCACGAGCCAATAGGGCTCGGGCTTGAAAGCCTTGATCTCCTCCTCGCGGCGGGCCACGATCGCGAGCGTCGGCGTCTGCACGCGTCCGAGCGACACCGCTCCGTCGAAGGAGCTGCGCAGGCGGATCGTCGCCGCGCGGGTCGCGTTCATGCCCACGATCCAGTCCGCCTCCGAGCGCGACCTGGCCGCCTCCTCGAGTTTCGCGAACTCCGCCGCGGGGCGCAGCGATTCCAGCGCCGCCTTCATCGCCTGGTTGGTCATCGAGCTCAGCCACAGCCGTTTGACGGGCTTGTCCGCCTTCGCCTTCTCGTATAGGTACGCGAAGATCAGCTCGCCCTCGCGGCCGGCGTCACAGGCGTTCACGACCTCCTCGATGTCCTCGCGGCGCAGCTGTTTGCTGACGACCGTCATCTGCTTTCGCGAGCGCTCGTCGCGGACGTCGAGCTTGAAGCGATCGGGCACGATCGGCAGGTCCGCCATCCGCCAGCTCTTGAACTTCGCGTCGTACGCTTCCGGTTCGGCGAGCTGGACGAGGTGTCCCACCGCCCACGTCACGACGTGTTCGGGACCCTCCAGAAAGCCCTCGCCCTTCTTGAACGGACCCTGCAGCACGCGCGCCAGGTCCTGGCCCACGGAGGGCTTCTCGGCGATAAGGAGGGTCTTCGACATGGCGGTCAGCGTAGCGGCCCGCCCGCGAAACGGGTTCTAGCCCCCGATCGGCGCTCTCGGATGCGAGCCCCAGAAGATCTGGCTGCCGAGCATCCCGATCATGTTCACGAGCACGATGTTCAGCACCATCGACTTCGCCGTCGCCGTGCCCACGCCCACGGGGCCGCCGCTGGCTTTGTATCCGTAGTAGCAGCCCACCAGCACCACGGCCGTCGCCATGAACATGCCCTTCGTCAGGCTGAACAGCACGTCGGGCGGATTCTGGAACTGCCAGAAGACGAGCAGATAGCCGCCCGAGGAGACGTATCCGACCTGGTTGACGACCGCCACGTACGACGCCAGGTACGCGACGCCGATCGCCGATATGTACATGAACGGCAGCACGATCCACGCCGCGAGCAGGCGCGTCGCGCACAGGAACGTGATCGAGTCGATGCCCATCACCTCGAGCGCGTCGATCTCGTCGTTGATGCGCATCGCGCCGATCTCCGCCACGATCCCCGTGCCGACCTTCGCGGCCATCATGTAGCCGAACGCGTACGGGACCGCCTCGCGCAGGTCGCACCACGCCGCGAAGATGCCCGATACCGCCGGCGTGCCCTGCGCCGCGGCGAAGTAAGCGCCCTCGATGCCGCACGTGCCGAGCCCCGTGAAGAAGGCCAGACCCCAGATCACAGCCGTCGAGGAGACGATCAGCACGCCCGCCTGGCGCAACGCCTCGCCGAAGAAGCGGAACACGCGCAGGCCGTACACCTCGCCGATCACGCGGACCACGAAGCCGGCGATGTCCCCCGCCGAGGTGAGCCATTCGCGTGGCAGCGCCAGCAGGTCCCCCATCACTTGATCACCATCAGGTTCGGGTGCGCGGCGAGCAGCACCCCCATGAACACGTAGTTGAACGCCGAGATCATCAGCAGCGAGGTGACGACCGCCTGGTTGACCGCCCTGCCCACGCCCTCCGCGCCGCCCGATGCGCTCATGCCCTTGTAGCAGCACACGATCGCCACGATCGCGCCGAAGATCGTCGTCTTCAGCATCGACCCCCACAGATCCGTGACCGTGGCGTTGGAGAACAACGTCGTCCAGAACGGCCCGAGCGGCTGGCCGCTGACGACCTCGGCGAGCATCCCGCCGAAGAG
The DNA here is from genome assembly GCA_036281155.1 of Solirubrobacteraceae bacterium. Lineage (GTDB taxonomy): Bacteria > Actinomycetota > Thermoleophilia > Solirubrobacterales > Solirubrobacteraceae > Palsa-744. The sequence continues at coordinate 2,548 of DASUPL010000209.1, forward strand.
CCCGAACAGGACCGCGTAGATGTTGAACAGGCCCGTGACGAGCATCAGCGCGAGAAAGCGCGGCACCACGAGGTTCTTGACCGTGTCCACGCCCAGCACCTGCAGCGCGTCCAGCTCCTCGCGAACCTTGCGCGCGCCGAGATCCGCCGTGATCGCCGTGCCCGCGACCCCCGCCAGCACGATCGACGTGATCAACGGGCCGATTTCGCGAATCGCCGCGAGCACGAAGAACCCGCCCAGCCGGTCCAACGAGCCGATCAGGTTGAGGATGTTCGCCGCCTGCAGCCCCGCGGCGCCGTAGTTGATCGCGACTGTCGACAGCATCAGCGGCAGCCAGCACAGGCGCAGCGCGAACAACATCTGCGAGACGAACTCGCCGCCGTATGGGTAGGGCGGCATCAGCGCCGAGCGGATCGTCTTGCCCGTGAGGAGCATCATGTCCCCCACTTCCTCCAACACGCTTTTCGTGGGCAGGAATGCCCTCCCGGCAAGCGCTCGCGTGCCCTGCGTCTCCTCCATACTTACAGTGTAGTAGTTGACTAGTACACTGTGCAACCCCGTTCGCGGCCGCTAACGTTTGCGGAGATGGACAGGCCAGTTATTGACAACCTGCCGATGCTCGACCTCGACGATGTCGCCATCGACCGCGACGCGGAGGTGCCGATCGGGGTGCAGCTCGCGTGGGCCCTGCGCTCCCGCATCGGCGACGGGCGGCTCACCTCCGGCCAGCGCCTTCCCGGCCTACGCGACCTGGCCGAGGCGGTCGGGATAAACGTGAACACCGCTCGCGCCGTCTATCAGCGCCTCGAGGCGGAGGGGCTGATCGCCAGCCACCAGGGCAGCGGCACATTCGTCACCGCCGCCCCGCGGCGGGCTTCGGCGGTGGGCACGATCGCGGCCAGCGCGGCACGAGAGGCACTGGAGACTGGCGTGGACCCGCGCGAGGTGGCGGCGGCTCTATATGTCTCCTCCGAGTCGCCGACCGGCGCCGGCGACGATGCGCTCCAGCGGCGGCGGCTGCTGCGCACTCAGATCACCGCGCTCGAGCGCGCGCTGGGCGAGATCGAAGCATCCCACCCAGGCGCCGCGCCCCCGCCTGGCGGGATCCGCGCGGGCATCGGCCCGTCGCTCTTGAGCGCGGAGGAGCTGGAGGAGGTGCGCACGCAGCTCGTGCGCCGCCTCGCGACGGTGCAGGCCGCGATCGACGCGCGCGCGGCAGGCGAACACGCGGGCGAGGAGCCACCGCAGGCCGCCGTCCCCGCAAGTGCGCGCGCCGCCAAGACGCCGGCCGCCGCCGCACCCAAGCGCGCATCCAGGCCACGGGGCACCACGCGCCCGGCGCCAGCCGGCACCTGATCCACCTCAGCCCTGCGTACACCCCTGGGTGCTGACCTGCACTCCCGCGCGGGCGTGCGCCTCGGCTTCTTTCAACACCGCGCCGACCGTCTCGTTCGCGACCCCGTAGCCGCCATGGGGGCGCCCGCCGACGGTGCTCGCGAACACCGTCGTCAGCACGCGCCCGTCGACATCCACGAGCGGGCCGCCCGAGTTTCCTGGCCTGACCAGCCCACGCAGCGGCGTCAACAGCCGCGACACGGGTCCCTGGCCGTACGCGTCCTGCGTGTCGACCGTCTGCGTGCGCCCGATACGCCCCGGCTGCACGTCGAACGGCCCGTTTTCCGGATAGCCGAGGACCGCGCCCGCGGTGCCGTCCGCGGGGTCGCTCGCGAAGCCCAGCGGCGGCAGGCTCAGCCCCGCGACGTGCAGCACCGCGACGTCGTCCGTGGGGTCGAACGCGATCGGCTGCGCCGCCAGGCCGGGCGAGACCCCGCCGACCTCGATCGTCGTGTCCTGCTCGCCCGCGACCACGTGCGCGTTCGTGACGACCGTTTCCGGCGCCACCACCCACCCCGAGCCCTCGATCGCCAGGCCGCACGCGGTGCCGTCCACGCGCACCACGCTGCGTGCGGCCCTGCGCACGCCGGCCGCGTGCGCAACCGCGGGCCGCGGCGCCGCGACGTCCGGCGCGGGGCCCGTGATCGACGGCAGCGGGTCCAGCCGCGCGAGCGCGTTCAGGATCGAGCCCGACGGCGGCAGGACCGCGTTGAGGTTGCGCAGGATCGCCGAGCGCTGGATGTCGGTGCGCAGCGGCCCCTGCCCGGGCGTCTGAGCCGCCACGGCCGCCACTATCCACACGATCCCCAACGCCAGCACGCCGCCTAAGAGCGCGCCGAGCAGCCCGTCGAGCAGGCCCAGGCCGGGGATCATCAGCGTGCGGCGCAGTTTGAAGCCCAGGCCCTCCAGGCCGCTCGCGAGGATCGCGCCGCCGAGCAGCGCGCCGAGGAGGCCGAAAGCCGGAGCGTACGGCGAGGAAGAGCCCTTTGGAAGTAGAACAGGACCGAAGCGCGTTCCCAGAAACGCGCCCGCGGCGAAGCCACCGAACGAGAGCACACCCACGATGAACCCCTGTCGAAAGCCGAAAAGGGCGAGGATGGCCACGAATCCGACGATGATCCAGTCCAGCTGCGTCACCTGCCATGTTCTACAAGCTCCGTGACTGAAAGCGCCAATCAGCGAACACGACGTGCGCGGCCGGTGATCGCATTCGCGCTCGTCGCGTTCGCCGCCGGAGCGATCGTGGGAGCGCACCACCACGACGGCTCGCCCGCCTACCGGCTCGCCGAGGGGTTCGTCGAGGCGTGGACGCACGAGGACTACGCGACGATGTACTCCGCCCTGGACGCCTCCTCCAAGCGCGCCACGTCGGTGAGCGAATTCGCCGCCGCCTACCGCCTGGCGCTGAGGACGTCGACCGCCGTCAAGATGCGCGTCGCGGGCAGGACGCACGGCCCCAGCGCCGAGGTCGTCGTGCCCGTACGGGTGCACACGCGACTGTTCGGGGTGCTGTCGCTGCGCTACACGCTGCGCATCGGCGGCGACGGCGCATCCGGCCCGCAAATCCACTGGTCGCGATCGCTCGCGTTTCCCGGCCTGCGCCCCGGCGAGACGCTCAGCAGCCGCACCGCGCTGCCGCGGCGGGCCACGCTGCTCGCGCGCGACGGCAGCGTGCTCGCCGAAAGCCCCGCGGGCGCGGCGCCCACGTCTCTCTCTGGCGAAGAGACGCGCAACTCGCCGCTCGGCAACGTCGCGAGCTCGGTGC
>DASUPL010000210.1:0-3461 GCA_036281155.1 Solirubrobacteraceae bacterium
TCCTCGGTGTGCCCACCCGGACGGACGCTCGTAGGCGTTGTAGCGCAGCCCGTGGGCGCCGCAGTCGGGGCAGTTCATGCGCTGTGCCTGGGCGGCGTCGAGGTGGCGCTCGCCGACGACCCTGGCGGGCTTGTACCGCAGAACGGGTGCGCGTGAAGGCCGCGCTGTGTTTGTAGTGGGCGCGTCCCGGCGCTGGTTCGCGCCGGGATGACGCCTACGTGCTATTGGGTGGTCAGGGTTCAGGGCGTGGCGATGCGGCGGCGGTGCAGTGCGGTTCTCGCGGCGAGCGCGATCGCGAATGCGCCCAGGACGGTGGCGGCGCCGATGCCCGCGGATCCCCAGTCGAAGCCCCACGCCGCCGCGTGGCTGGCCGGCCTGGGTGCGATCGGCTTCGTCGAGCCGTGGATCGCCGACGCGATGGAGGAGTAGTCGTAGTGGCCGCCTCCGGGGCCGCGCGCGGAGACATAGCGCACGCAGCTGCTCGGGGACCAGTCGTAGTGGCCGCCTCCGGGGCCGCGCGCGGGCACCCAGCGCAGGTGGGTCATACACCCGCTCAGCGGTGCGACGATGGGCCCGAGATCGCTCGGCTGCGCGAGCGCGCTGTGGCCGGCGGGGCCGGCGATGGCGGCCGCCGGGATTGTCAGTATGCCCACGGCGAGAGCCACGAGGGCGAGTAGCTGTTTGGTCTGCATGTGCGCCTCTTAGGTGTAGAAGTAGGGGTCAAGGACGCGCACCTGGGTGATCGCGTCGACGGGTAGCCGGTTGCGCATGGCCGTCTTGCGGATCGCCTCCGGGGTGGGCGCGTCGTAGACGCAGAAGGTCGTGTGCTTGTCCTCGGTGACGTAGGAGTGCACCCAGGTCACGCCTTCCTCGGCGTTCTGCTCGATGACCCCGCGGCAGACCTCCGCTCGGTCGCCTGCGATGGGGATGTCGAGTCCCTCCGGGAACGTGCGCTGCACGATGTATCGCGGCATTTCGTCCTCCTGATTGCTTGCCACGAGGCTAGGAGCGCCGGGGTGCGCGCGCATCGGCGGGACCACCAATGCTGGGGGCAGCGTCCCCTATCTTGGGCTGGTCAGCCCGAGTCGCGCGGCGGCGGCGACGGCCTCGCCGCGGGTGCTGACGTCGAGCTTGCGCAGGATCGCCGAGACGTGGTGCTCGGCCGTCTTGGCGGAGACGACGAGCCGCTCGGCGATCTGCGCGTTGCGCATTCCGTCGGCCAGCAGCGCCAGCACCTCGAGCTCGCGTGCGGTCAGGCCGGCCGGGTTCTCGCGCGTCCGCGCCCGTGGCCCGCGCGGGATGCCGCGCACGCCGCGTTCGCGCAGTCGGCGCGCGACGATGGCGGCGGCGGCACCGGCCCCGAGCGCTTGCAGCTCGGCGTGCGCGCGACGGAGAGACCCTTCCTCGTCGGCATCCGCGAGCGCAAGCGCCGCGTCGTAGGGGCAGCCGAGCTGTCGCCACAGCTCGGCCGCCTCGATCGAATGACCGGTGAGCTGCAGCGCGAACGGCTCCGCGGCCTCCGCCGCGATCTCGACATCGAGGCCGGCATACCGTCGCCACATGGCGAGCTCCCCGACCAGCCACGGGCCCTCCCGCTCGCACGCGAGCGCGAGCGGGCCTGCCGTCGCTTCGTGCACGGCATCACGGTCGCCCTCAAGCCACGCGACCTCGGCTCGGGCGACCGCCACCGGCCCGATCCGCGGGAGCTCCTCGGTGGGCTCGGCCAGGTCCCATGCCTCGTCCAGCAGCGGCCACACCTCCGGGTCGCCGCGGCGGGCGCGCACCCGCGCCAATGCGACGAGCGCCTCGATGCGCGGCCTGGTCGATATCAATGGAACGCGCAGGACGGCTGCTGCAGTGTCGGCCGCTTCCGACCAGCGCCCCTGGTCGAGCTCGAGACGTGCGCGAAATGCGAGCAGATAGAGACGGGACAGCTCAAGACCGCGATCGCTGCAGTGAGCGATCCCTGCCTCCAGGTGCCTGCTTGCCTCGGGCTGGCGGCGCTGTTCGACGGCGATGATCACGAGCGGTATGAAGATGTGGCCCGCGACCCTGAGCCCCGCGAGCAGGGCCCGCTCGAGAGCTTGCTCAAGCAGGCCATAGTCGGTGCACGCGCCGATCGTCGCGAGCGCGTGGAGCTCGATCTCGGTGGCGTCGAGGCGCTTCGCGAGCTCGACCGCGCGCTCGGCCCAGGCGACCGCCTCCTCCCAGCGCGCAGCGCTCAGGCAGTTGATCGCGAGGTTGGCGTACGCCCAGCCGAGCTCGGGGCCGGGCGGCAGGGCTTCAAGAAGCGAGACCGCGGCGCGGGCGCATCTGTCGGATTCCGCCGTCTGACCCGGGCACCAGTGGAACTCTGAAAGCCGCCGAAGCGCGTCGCCTTCCTCGAGTTTGTCGCCCAGCGCCTGGCGAATCTCGAGCGCCTGTTCGAGTGCCGCGATGCCTTCGTCGTACTGATCGGTGAAGAAGCATTCACGCGAGCGGTCCTCCAGAAGCCCTGCGCGCGCGGCGGCGGAAAGCCCGTCGCCGAAGCGAAGCGCCCGCGCGTACTGTGCGGCCGCCTCGCGGTGCGCACCGAGCAACGCCGCCCCGGCCGCCGCCGCCGGTGCAAAGCGCGTGACCGCGTCGGCGTCGCCGGCCATCTCGGCGTGATAGGCGAGCCTCGCCAGATCGCCCGTGCCGGCGGGCGGACCCGCGAGCGCTTCGAGGGCTCTTCGGTGCAGCTCGACCCGCCGGTTAGGCGGGACCGACTCTTCGACCGCGAGCCGCGCGAGCTCATGCCGGAAGGCCACGCCCGCGGGAACGTGCGTCAGCATGCCCGACGTCACACACTCGTCGAGACCGTCGATCGCCTCCCCGGCGAGGGCCTCCAGCAGCGAGAGCTCGGCCGCTCCCTGGACGATCGAGGTCGACTCCAATAGCTGCGTCGCGGAACCGCTGAGCCGTGCCGTGCGAGCGAAGACGGCGTCCCGCACCGTGCCCGGCACTTCGTCGCCTTGCGTGGCAAGCGCCTCGACGACGAAGAACGGGTTGCCGGCGGTCTTGCGGTAGAGCTCGTCCGAGGCGACGCCGTGCGGCTCGGCAAGTTGCGCCACCGCCGTCGGGGACAGAGGGGCGAGCCTCAGCCGCGCAACCGCCTGGTTGGTCGCCAGCTCACCGACCACGATCCGCAGCGGGTGCCCCCGGGTGAGCTCGTCGTCGCGGTAGCTCGCGACGATCAAAGCGGGAACCCTGTCCACCCTTCGGGCCAGCAGCCTGAAGACGTCGAGCGTGGCCTCGTCCCCCCAGTGCACGTCCTCGAGCACCAACACCGTCGGAACGCGCGCCTGCAGCTCTCGCGCGAGGGCCGCGACGACCTCGTGCGGCAGCACCCCACGCTCCACGACCTCCGCGAGCTCGCCGCCCGCGTCCTCGGCGATGACAAACAGCGGGCCGAGCGGACTCGGCGTGAACAGCGGATCGCA
>DASUPL010000211.1:0-17965 GCA_036281155.1 Solirubrobacteraceae bacterium
CGGCGACCAACCTTTTCGACTACTTCGAGGACATGCCTGATCAGGGTGACAACGGCGGCCTGTGGGCCGCCCGCGCGCCGTTGCGTCCGAACGCCCGCTTCGACATCAAGCTCGTGCCGCGCTCGCCCGCGTGGGAGCACGACGGCGAATCGCTGGAGGCGCTGGAACGGATCGAACACGAGCCGTGGGTCGAGCGCGCGACGCGCACCGACGCGGGCGTGGAGCTGCGCTTGGAGGACGACTGGATCGAAGCGCAGGGAGGCGCGCTGCGGGAAGGCGACGGCGGTGAGGAACGCCTGACCGACCTCGCCCGCGGGCGGCGCTTCTCGGTGCAGTTCTGGGACGCGAACGCGACCAAGGCGCTGCACGTCGGGCACCTGCGCAACCTCGCGATCGGCAACGCGCTCGCGGCCGCGCTCGTACAGGCCGGCGGGCAGGTCGAGCGACGCGCGCTGATCTCCGACGCGGGGCGCAGCATGGGCGAGGCGATGGCGGGCGTGATGAAAAGCGGCCGCGGCGCGCAGGCGTGGCCGGATCGCAACGAGAAGAGCGACCACTTCGTGGGCTGCTGCTACGCGGAGTACGTCGCCGCGGGGCGCTCGTTCAACGGCGGCTCGACCGAGCACCCCGAGGACTCGCTCACGCGCGAGCTGACGCTGCGCGACGACGACGCCGACCAGCTGCTGCGGCGCGTGCTGTCGGGCGATCGCGAAGCGCTGGAGCTGTGGTCGAAGACACGCGCGTGGGTGATCGCGGGGCAGCGCAAGACGCTGCAGCGCCTGGGGATCGCGTTCGACCGCGTGTTCTTCGAGTCGGACTTCCTCTCCGAGGCGGCCGAGCTGACCGCGTGCGGGCTGCGCGAAGGGCTGCTGCGCCGGCGCGAGGACGGCGTGGTGATCTACCCGACCGAACGCGAGGACTTCGACGAGTTCCCGCTCGTGCGCGGCGACGATCTGCCGACCCAGCACATGCGCGCGCTGTCCTACTGGATAACCGCTCCGGGACTGGAGGGCATGACCTCGGTGCAGGTGTGCGGCGCGGAGTGGGTCGCGCACGTCACGTGCAGGCGCCAGCTGATGGCGCGCCTGATGCCCTCCGGCGGCGAGGGCATGCACCCGAGCAGCGACATCTTCCACGGCATGGTCTCGCGTCAGAAGCGCGCGATCGCCTCCAGCGAGGAGGGGGCGCTGCTGATCGACGAGCTCGTCGAGTGGCTGCAGGCGCGGATCGAGCACGACCCGCGCGGGCAGGAGGTCGTGCGCCGGCTCGGCTCGGCGGAGCGGATCGCGGGGCAGGTGGCGCTGGGGTTCTTCGTGCCGCGCCCGGTCGCCCCGCGCGTGGACTTCCACCCGGAGAAGCTGCTCGACACGCGCGAGAGCCCCGGCTGGGAGCTCGTGCAGGCGCGTGCGCACGCGGGCGGCGGGAGCGCGCTGGCCGAGCGCCCCGCGGAAGAAGCGGACTATCGCTTCGCGGTCGTGCAGTCGGAACTTCACCGTCGCCATCTGCGTCTCGCGGTGGAGCGCCTGGACCCCGGTCCGCTGGCGCGCTACGTGACGCACTTCGCGCGCTGGTACTTGGAGCAGGAGCGCAGCGCTCCGGTGGAGCAGGTGGTGCACACGCTGCTCGATCGCGGCGCGCGCGGAATCGGACTAGAGGAGGTGCGATGACAACGCTGCTGGTGGACAACTACGACTCCTATACCTACAACGTGTTTCACATCCTCGCCGCTGTCTCCGGCGAGGAGCCGATAGTGATTCAGAACGACACCGTCTCGTGGGGGGCGCTGTCGCGCTGGGACTTCGACGCGATCGTGATCTCGCCCGGCCCGGGCCATCCGGACCGCTGGCACGACTTCGGCGTGTGCTCGGACATCCTGCGCTTCAGCGACGTGCCGATCCTGGGGATCTGCCTTGGCCACCAGGGTCTCGGGCGGCTGCTGAACGGGGCGGTCGGGGCGGCGCCGCTGCCGATGCACGGTCGCGTCAGCCATGTGCGCCACCTCGCGACGGGCCTGTTCGAGGGCATCCCGCAGGACTTCTCGGTCGTGCGCTACCACTCGCTCGCCGTCACGGGCGAGATCGGGCCGGAGGGGCGCGTGACGGCGTGGACGGAGGACGGCGTGGTGATGGGCATCGAACACCGCTATCGCCCGATCTGGGGCGTGCAGTTCCACCCCGAGTCGATCTCCACCGAGTACGGCCACGCGCTGATCGAGAACTTCTACAAGCTCGCGCGCGCGAACAGGCCCGCGCGGCCGGTCGGCGTGAAGCGGCTGGTGACGCCGTCGCAGCGGCCGGTGCCGCGACACGCGGGCGACTTACGCATGCGGCTGAAGCTGCGCACGATCGAGCAAGAGGCGCCGACAGAGCCAATCTTTCGGCGCCTCTTCGGCGTTATGGAGCATGCGTTCTGGCTCGACAGCGCCGACGCGCCGACGCGCCTGGCGCGCTGCTCCTACATGGGCAGCACGATGGGCGCCGAGAGCGCGCTGCTCGAATACGACGTGGAGTCCTCGACGGTGACGATCGATCGCGCCGGCTCGAGCACGAGCGAGCACGCGTCGATCTTCGACGTGCTCGACCGCGAACTGGCGCTCGGCGCGGTGCGCCCGCCGGAGGGCATCGCGCGCGGCCTGCTGGGCGGCTTCGTGGGCTACCTCGGCTACGAGTGCAAGGCCGACTGCGGCTCTCGCAACGTCCACCGCTCGGACCTCCCCGACGCGCTGATGATGCTCGCCAACCGCGTCGTCGCGGTCGACCACGTCGCCCGGCGCACGCACCTGCTCGCGCTCTACACGGAGGACGATCGCGACGCGGAGCGCTGGCTGGATGAGGCCGAGATGGTGGTTCTCGAGGCGCTCGCCGCGGCGGAGGCGGACGCGCGGGCGCACGTCGAGCCGGAGTCGGGGCTGGGCTCGGAGCCGCACGCGGACCCGAGCCCGGACCCGGCGCTCGGCGGCGTCGAGGAGGACGGCGCGCCACCGCCGGTGGTGTTCCACTGTGGACGCGGGCGCCGCCAGTACCTGGCGGACATCGCGCGTTGTCAGGCGGCGCTCGCGGCGGGCGAGTCCTACGAGGTGTGCCTGACCGACCAGATCTCCACCGCGGCGAGCCCCGACCCGCTGGAGCTGTACTGCGGGCTGCGGCGCAGCAACCCGGCGCCGTTCGCGGCGTACCTGAAGCTGGGCGAGACGACGGTGGTGAGCTCCTCGCCGGAGCGCTTCCTGTCGGTCGAGCGCGAGCGGAATGTGCAGGCGCGCCCGATCAAGGGCACGGCCCCGCGCGCGAGCGACGAGGCCGTCGACGAGGCGCTGCGCACTGAGCTGCTGAACGACGAAAAGACGTTCGCGGAGCACCTGATGATCGTGGACCTCCTGCGCAACGACCTCGGGCGCGTGTGCGCGGTGGACAGCGTGCGCGTGTCGGAGTTCATGTCGGGCGAGCGCTACCGCACGGTGCACCAGATGACCTCGACGATCACGGGCGTGCTCGCGGAGGGCCGCACGCCCGTGGACTGCGTGCGCGCGTGCTTCCCCGGCGGCTCGATGACGGGCGCGCCGAAGCTGCGCACGATGGAGATCATCGACGACATCGAGCGCGTCGCGCGCGGCGTGTACTCGGGTGCGCTCGGCTACTTCGGTCTCGACGGGAGCGTCGATCTGAGCATCGTGATCCGCACGATCGTGATGCGCCCGGGCCTGACGACGATCGGCGCGGGCGGGGCGATCGTGACCCAGTCCGACCCGGAGGAGGAGTTCGAGGAGCTGCTGCTGAAGGCGCGCGCGCCGATGTCGGCGATCGCACGCGCGGTCACCGGCAGCGACGCACCCGAGGCGTGGGTCGTGGAGCGCGAGCCGCAGATGGCGACGGCGGGGGCGCCGTGAGCGACGCCACGCGGATCGACTCGCTCGCGTCCGAGCGGACGCCGAAGGACGGATGGAGCGTGCGCGCCGCCACGCACGACGACGTCGAGGCGGTTGCTGGCGCGGTGCGCTCGCTGCTGCTGGAGCTCGACGGGCGGCGCCAACCCGGTTGCACGCCAAGCGGCGCGGCGGCGATGGAGGACGCGACACGCGCGCTGATCGACAGCCCGTGGGAGGGCGCGGTGCTCGTGGCGCAGGCGCGGGTGGCGGTCGTGGGCGTGCTCGCGGCGAGCTGGCAGATGGCGATCCACGTGCCTGGGCCCTACGCGCTGATCCAGGATCTGTGGGTCGACCCCGCGTGGCGCGGGCAGGCGGTCGGTGCGGGGTTGGTGCGGGCGCTGGTGGAGTTGGCGCGGGGCCGGCGCATGGAACGCGTCGAGGTGGGCCTGCCGCGCGAGAGCTTTTCCAATTTTGCCGCCACGGAGGCGTTCTACCTGGGCAACGGCTTCACGCCGAACGGACCGCGAATGCGCAGGCTGATCTCGTGAGCGCGATGGTCGCGATCGAGCAGCGCCCCGGGTCCAGCGACGCCCAGCCGTGGATCCTCGACCCGAACGGCCGCAGGATCGCGGGCCGCGATCACGATCGCCGGCTGTTGGAGCTGCGCGCGGGTCTGCTGGCGCACCCGGACGTGCGCTGCGTGGAGGCCGACGCGAACGGCGCGGAGGTGAAGCGGACGGTGAGCGCGCTGCACGAGCCTGACTACCTGCGCGCGCTCGCGCGCACCGACTCGAGCGAGCCGGTGCTGATGGAGCGCTTCGCCGCGCCGGGCATGGCGCCGGACACGCCCGTGTGCGCGGGCGTGGCGGCAGTGGCGTTCGAGGGCGTGCGCACCGCGATCACGGCCGCGCGACGGATCCTCGACGGCGCTGACTACGCCTATGCGCTGTGCCGCCCGCCAGGGCATCACGCCGGTCCGGGCTGGCTCGGCGGCTACTGCTACCTCAACAACGCGGCCGCGGCGGTGCAGACGCTGCGCGAGGGAGGCGTCGGGCCGATCGGAATCCTCGACCTCGACATCCACTACCCGAACGGCACCGCGGCGATCGCGGCGCACATGAGCGACACGAGCCTGCACTCCCTGCACGCCTCGCCGGTGGCGAACTCGCCGAGCGGCTCGGTGGAGCCGCTGAGCTCCCGTGAGCGGCTCGTCGCGTTCTCCCAGCCGCCGAGCGAGGCGCGCTACCTGGCCGCGGTGTCCGCGTCGATCGGCGCGCTCGCGGAGTCCGCGGCGGTGCTCGTGCTCTCGCTCGGGTATGACACGGTGCGCGGCGACCCGCACGGCTGCTGGAGCTTCAGCCCGTCGATATTCGCCGAGATCGGAGCACTGCTGGCGGCCTCGCGGCTGCCGGTGTGCGTGGTGCAGGAGGGCGGCTATGAGCTCGACACGCTCGCCGCGTGCAGTCACGCGTTCGCGAATGGGCTGCTGGGGGGCGATGGGGAATGAGCGGCTTGGGTCCATTTCGCAAGCGCCTGGACGAGCTCGACGAGGAGATCGTGCGGCTGCTCGGCGCGCGCTTCGACACCTGCCGCGAGATCGCGATGCACAAGCGCGCTCACGGCATCCCGATGATGCAGCCCGGCCGCGTCGAGCTGGTGCGCGCGCGCTATCTCAGGCGCGGCGCCGAGGTGAGGCTGCCGGTGGACTTCACGAGCGCGCTGTTCGAGCTGTTGATCGACGCGACGTGTGGGATGGAGGACGAGCTGATGGCGGCGCTGTCGCGGGAGGATCTCGACGAGCCGACGCCGGTCACGCCTGGGGGCGAGGAATGAGCCGGCCGACGTTCATCACGCTGGGGCCGACCGGCACGTGCCACGAGAACGCGCTGCTGCGCTACCTGGCGATGCAGGGCTTGAGCTCGGCGAAGATCGTGCTCGTGGAAGACCTGCTCGCGGCGCTGGAGACCGTGCGCGAACAGCCGAACACGTACCTCGTGCAGTGCAGCGCGCACACGCAGGTCCACCTCGTGACCGAGCGCCACTACAAAGAGGTGTTCGTGATGGACACGTTCATCTACCCCACGAAGGAGCTGGCGCTGCTCGTGCGCCACGACGCGACCGAGCCCAGCAGCCTCGGGATCGTGGCGGCGACGCGCGGCTACCCCGACCTGACGCGTTGGGAGACGTTGATCGACGAGCCGTCGAAGCCGGTCGTCGCGCGCCACCTGCTCGCGGGGCAGTATCACGCGGGCCTGACCCACCTGCACTACGCGGCCGAATACCCGGAGGTGCTGCGCGTGGAGGAGCTGTACGGCGCGGTCGACACGACCTGGGTGGTGTATGGGCGGCGCAAGCGCTTCAAGGGCGAGGTGATCGGCCAGGCGGCCCCGTGGCTGTTCACGGGCGAGCCCGAGCCGCGGGACGAGGCCGCGTAGCCGCGGCTGGCTCTACGCTGGGGGCATGGCAGCCGATGCCAAGCATGCCCCCGCGACGTTCGACCCGACGGCGTTCGGGACGTTTCGCTTCCTGACCCGCGAGCTCGACGCGCACGGACGCGTCACGCTGCGCTACGCGCTCGACGAGGGGATCTTCTTCGTGGAGGAGTTCGAGCTGCCGATCGAGGGCGAGCTGAGCGGCGCGCGGCGCGAGGGCGTGGCCGGGCTGCTCTCGCTGCTGCATTGGGTGGCGGGGGTGAGCTACTTCAAGACCGCGTTGCCGCCGAGCGTGACCTTCGACGCCGACACGCCTCCACCCGCCACCGCGGCGCTGCTGGAGGCCCTCTACTCGGAGGGCCTCGGAGAGTTGGCTTACACGAACGAACTGGCAGCGCTGCCGCGCCCGCGCTTTGGTGGGAATGGGAGTCGCGACCACGCTGGCGCTCCCGACAGCGAGGACGTCGGACGGCTGCTCGTGCCGGTCGGCGGCGGCAAGGACTCCGCCGTGGCGATCGAGATCGCTCGTCGCTCGGGTCGTGAGGTGGCGCTGTTCTCGATCGGCGACGCGCCGCCGATCGCGCGCACGGTGGCGGTCGCCGGCCTGCCGCACCTGCTCGTGCGGCGTCGCCTCGATCCGGGGCTGCGCGCGCTCAACGAGGCGGGCGCGATCAACGGCCACGTGCCGATCACGGCGATCGTGTCGTGCGTGGCGCTGCTGACGGCGGCGCTGCGCGGGTTCGACGCGGTGGCGATGGCGAACGAGCGCTCGGCCTCGAGCGGCAATGTGCCGTGGGATGGCGTGGAGGTGAACCACCAGTTCAGCAAGGGGCTGCGCGCGGAGCGCCTGCTGAGCGCGGCCGTCGCGGAGGTCGCGCCCGGCCTGAGGATCTTCTCCCTGTTGCGCCCCGCCTCGGAGCTCGCGATCGCACGCGCGTTCGCGGGCATGGACGCCTACCACGCGGCGTTCACGAGCTGCAACGCGATCTTTCGCCTCGACCCGGCGCTGCGCGCGGCGTCGTGGTGCTGTGACTGCCCGAAGTGCAGGTTCGTGTTCCTCGCGCTCGCGCCGTTCAGCGAGCCGACGCACCTGCGCGCCGTCTTCGGCCGCGACCTGCTCGACGACGAGCGCCAGTTCGAGGGCTTCGCGCTGCTGACGGCGACGGGCGGGCACAAGCCGTTCGAGTGCGTGGGCGAGGAGCAGGAGAGCCTCGCGGCGATCCGCCTGCTCGCGCGCGACGAGCGCTGGAGTGGGCACACGGTCGTGCGGCGGCTGGCGGAGGAGGTGCTGCCGCGCTACGCGCCCAGCGACGGCGATCTCGATGCGGTGCTCGCGCTGAGTGACGAGCACGGTGTGCCGGCGACCCTGATGGCGGACGTGCGTGCGGTTCTCGGAGCTTGAAGGCGCGACGGTCGGCGTGTGGGGAGCCGGCCGCGAGGTCGGCTCGTTCGCGCGCCAGCTCGCGCGGCGCCTGCCAAAGGCGCGGATCGCGGTGGCGGTGTTCGACTCGCCGCCCACGCTAGACGCCAGCGAGACACTGCAGGCTCCTGATGTCAGGATAGTGGGCAGCGCGGAGGCGCCCGTCGCGCTGACGGGGTGCGACGTGCTCGTGCGCTCGCCAGGGGTCTCCATCCACCGCCCGGAGCTGGTCGCGCTGCGCGAGGCGGGCGTGCCCGTGACGACCGCCACGGCGCTGTGGCTGGCCGAGCGCGGCGGCGCGGGCGTGATCGGCGTGACGGGCACGAAGGGCAAGAGCACGACCGCGGCGCTCGCGGCGCACATCGCGCGCGCGGCGGGGCGCAGCGTGCGGCTGGCGGGCAACATCGGCGCTCCCGCGCTCGACCTGCTCGACGAGGACGACGCTGAGGTGACGGTGGTGGAGCTGTCGAGCTTCCACATCGCCGACCTGGACGTGGGGCCTGAGGTGGCGCTGGTGACGAACGTCTTCCGTGAGCACACCGACTGGCACGGCTCCGAGGAGGCTTACCGCGCGGACAAGCTGCGCATCCTCGGACTGCCGGGCGTGCGCGTGGCCGTGGTGGGCGAGCGCGAGAAGCGCGTGGCGCGCGCCCACCCGGACGTCGAGGTGGCCGTGTTCGGCGTGCCCGGTGGCTGGGAAGCGAGCGCGGAGGGGATCTCGCGCGACGGCGAGGAGGCGCTGGCCAGGTCGGAGCTCCCGCTGCATGGAGAGCACAACGCGCTGAACCTGTGCGGCGCGTTGACCGCGCTGGAAGCCCTTGGCATCGCCACACCCGAATTGCGGCCAGCGCTAGCTGACTTTCGCCCGCTCGCGCACCGGCTGGAGACGGTGCTGGAGCGCGATGGTGTTACGTGGATCGATGACTCGATCTCCACCACGCCCGAGTCTGCGCTGGCGGCGCTGGCGAGCTTTCCCGGCCGCGATGTGATTCTGATCGGCGGCGGGCAGGACAGGGGCCAGGATTACGCCCAGCTCGCCCATGCGCTTGCGGAGCGCGGCGCGAGCGTCATCGGGGTGCCGTCGACCGGGTCGCGGCTGGTGGCCGCCGCGCGCGAGGCTGGTGTGGACGACGACCACGCGCTCGATGCGGTGGACATGGCGGGCGCGGTGGAGCTCTCGCAAGCTCTCGCCACGACGGGCGCCGTGGTGCTGCTCTCGCCGGCGGCACCGAGCTATGACCACTACACCAGCTTCGAGGAACGCGGCGAGTGTTTCCGCGCTCTCGCCCAGCTCCGGCGCTGAGCCGCGGTCAGCTGTCTGCGAGGTGTATGTTCGACACGATCATGAGCGGATTTTCGGAATTGGTCTTGGCTGGCGCCACGACCGATCCTCCATCCTTGGCGATGCTCACGGGGCTGAGCACGACTTCGTTCAAGCCGCGGGTGAGATGCGTGATGATCCGCATGCTCGCATTCGCTTTGGGCACCCGATAGGTGTGACTCGAAGATCCAGGACCGCGGACCCGCGCCTCCAGCCGGGCCGTGGGACGTAGCTCAGGGCCGGCGGTCATATCTGCCGCGAGCGTGACATCGCGCTCATCTGGTGAGACGATGGTGAAATAGGCTCGCTGGCCGGCTTTCAGCCAAATGGTCGATACGTTGGTGTTGAGAGCGTACCGTTCAGGAGCTCCTATGATCCAGGGCGCATACACATCTCCAAGAATCGGGCGTCCGGCAACCGTCGCGAGCTCCGTCGACACAGGCGAGCCGAGTTTCACCAACGTTCGCCACGTGCCCCGGTGGCCCTGAAGGCCCTGAAAGCCATTGGCTAGACCTGTCACGCAGCTCCAGACGGCGAGGAGCCCTCCACCCACTCGCATCAGCTGTCGCCACCGACCGTTTGTGTGAATCGACAGTATGAGCCACAGCACGACCGATCCGAACACCAGCAGCGTCGCGTAGTCCGCCTCGTAGCGCTCACTGGTCTCGTACACCTGGTATGACAGGAGGAGCATAATGCTCGCACCCGCGCCTGTCATCGTCAAGATCAGTGGGCTGAGGTGTCCGAATGGGGTGGCGCGGCGTCGCCACATCCAGGGTATGCCTATCAGGAATATCGCAATGGGAGTCGTCGGAAGCAGCCCGCCTGTTGGCTCTGAAGCGGTAGCGTAATGCGTGGGCAGCCTGAAGGGCCATGTCAGCTGGGGGTTGATCATCGAGAGAAATGGGAAAAGCGCGCTGACACGCGGAGGCGCCAGCACGTAGGACCACAGCCCGATCGGTATATAGTCGAGGGAGCCCCAGTATGAGTTAGAAGTCCCGGCGCTTATCTGATACTTGGACCCGACTTCCAGCGGTTCGCCATAGCGAGCGTAGTTGTAGGCCGCGAGGAGCAGCAGGCAGGCGCCGATGGGCGCTGCCAACGTGACGATCAAGCTAGCTCGCGGGCGGGTCGGCTTAAGTGCAATATATACAGGAACGAGGATCAGGGCCGTAAATACGAGTGTCGGTCGCGAGCCGGTGGCTAGGCCAAAGCAGAGGCTCATGAGGCCCAAGCGCACACGTGAAGCCCGTTGCTCGACTATCGCCGAGACGGCGAGCCAGATACCGGCCATCGTAAAGCAATAGCCACCGATGATCGCCTGGTGATAGACCTCTGACCCTCGCATGAGATCGAGCACGACCGAGGCGGAAGCGAGAGTGACCCCTGCAAGGATGCAGATCCACGGTGGTACGTCGCCAATCAGCTTCAGGGTCGCACGCAACGCCGCCAAGGCGAATCCGAGGCCGACGATCGCAAAGAAGGCCATGATGACGCTTCCGGACGGCTCATAACCTAGAAGGTGCAACGGGACCAAGAGCACAATGACGGGTGCTGGTCCCCATGTGAGGTAAAGCTTGTCACCGTACAGCGAGTCGTCACCCCGGTTGTTCAGAATGGGGGGTTTTTGTGCAGGATTGAGAGGTTCGGGGCCGAGAAGTTGGGCCGGTATGTGAGCTATCCACAGGTGAAAGTGGAGGAACGCATCCGCGAGCGCGTTGTATTGACCAAATGCCCCACCGTGTAGAGCGAGTGGAGCCACAGCGCTGGTCCTCCAGAGGAAAAGCGCAGACATGCAGAGAAACACCACCCCGAGGGACACGCCGACCGGATCGAGAGTCAGCGAGCGTAGCCGTGCCGTGGTGTGCGCTATGCCACCGCCGTCGGCGAAAGTCATACCCAAATGTGGACGAGGGCTATCAGATGGACGAGGCTAACAAAGCTCCATCAGGGGCCGAAAGCGAAGAGATGAACTCCTGATTCCAACGTACAGAACGTCACTGGTCGTGTTTCTGTCAGCCGTTCGCCTCACCGGTCGTCGATGGCTCTCCGGGTGTCTCCGGGGATGCCCCGGAGGTGTCCGGAAGCGTCGGCGGGAGGGCGCCGGCCTCCGCGGCAGCTGCCGCGCGGTTCTCCTCGCGCACCGCCAGCCAGATCTCCTCGCGGTAGATCGGCACGCCCGACGGCGCGGCGATGCCCAGGCGTACGGTGTGCCCGCTGACGCCCATGACGGTCACGAGGATCTCGTCGCCGATGACGACGCGCTCTCCGGGACGACGCGTCAGGATCAGCATCGAGCCCGATTATGAAGCAATCTCAAGATATTGGAGCGACGCTTCGCGTGTTGGAGCCTCAGGCGGCGTCGATCGATTCCCGTCGCTCGGCCACGATCGGCTCGGAGAGCTCGAACAGCGGCGCCTGCAGCGGCGCGTCCTCGTTGACGTTGATCACCTGGTAGCCGTGGCCTTCGTGGATCACCAGCGGGGCGCGCAGGTTTGCAGTGATGTCGAGCGGATTGGGCGTGGCGCGCACCGTCACGTACACATCGGTCTCGGCGGTGTCCTGGATGCCCGTGAGCTCGCGGTCCTCGGGCGCGATGTCGAGTGCGAACGTAGAGAAGAACTGCTGCGGTCTGACGACCGGGAGCGCGAGCGCGGGGTCTTCGACGGAGTGCAGCCACAGGAAGCCGGTGCCGGGGTTGCGGTCGATCAGCGCGTAGCGCACGCCGCCGAGGCCGATCAGCCCGAAGGGGAACTCGATCACGTCCTCCTGGGAGATCTCGACCGCGCCGAAGCGGATGCTCTGAAATGTCACTGACATGGCGTCTCTCTCACACGATCGCTAGCGGAGGAAGTTGAGCAGCGATTCCTGAACGATGCTCGCGCCCGCGCGCAGCGCCGCCTCGTAGGCGGCCTGTTGGTTGGAGAACGCGATCGTCGTCTTGGCGATGTCCGCGTCCTGCGTGTTGGACAGGGTCTTCGCGATCGAGGTTTCGAGGTCTTCGATGCGGCTCGAGGCGGCCTGCAGCTGGTTGGTCATGCTGCCCGCGGTGGCCTGCAGCTGAGTCAGCGTTTCCAGGCTCGCGTCGATCGCTTTCAGGTCGGTGGTGTTGAGCGCTGCCCTGCCTTCGGGGGTTCCGCTGAGCAGGTGTTCGGAGATCGTGCGCAGCGTGTCCAGCAGCTTGCCGTCTTTGGCGCCTGACCCGTTGCCCAACAGCGAGGAGATGTCGGTGTTGATCGTCACCGACGCTCCGGGACCGATCGCGCGCGATATCGAGGCGACGTTGCCCTGGTATTCGTCTTCCGCGCCCGGTTGGTAGGGGCGGGTGGTGGTCAACGTTCCCGCGAACACGTACTGCCCCGCGTACTGCGTGTTGGCGTCCTGCTTGATCGTTTCCGTGAGCTGGGCGACCTCGGTGGCGATGCTGTTGAGGCTGCTCTGGCTGAAGGTGCCGTTGGATGCCTGCACGAGCAGTTCGCGCACGCGCTGGACGACGCTGCTCATGTTCGTCATCGCTCCGCCGGCCGCGTTCTCCCAGGAGATCGCGTCCTGCACGTTGGTCGCGTACGCGCCCAGCCCGTCGAGCTGGCTCTGCAGGTCGATCGCATGGCTGGCCCCGTAGGGGTTGTCCGACGGCTGCAGGATCGTCCGCCCCGAGGAGAGTTCGTTGGAGCTGCGCTGGAGCGCGCTGAGGGCGGAGTTGATGTCGTTGAGCGTGGAGCTCGACACCATCGCCGTCGCGATCCTGTTGCTCATCGCTACAACCCCACCGTGCCGGTGTGCAGGATCAGCGTGTCGAGCATCGAGTCCATCGCGGTCATCGTGCGCGCGGAAGCCTGGTAGGCGCGTTGGAAGCTGATCAGGTTGGTCATTTCCTCATCCAGCGACACGCCCGAGACGCTCATGCGCTGGTTGCCGATCGCCGTGACGGTCGTCTGGTCGTTGGCCTGTTCGTCCTGCGCCGTCTTCACGTCGTCGCCCACTCGCTCGATCAGCGCGGAGTAGCCCTGGTCGGCGCTGCCGCCGCGCAGCGCGGCTATCGCCTGCGCCACGTCGTTGCCCCCGGGCGCTTCCGTCGAGGACGTCTGGACTTCCGCGGGCGTGACCGCCACCGCGAGCGTCGCGGCGGTGCTGCCGCTGAAGAACGGCGTGGAGGTGTGCAGTTCGTTGACCGATCCCGCGAGGTTTTCCGCCACCGCGTCGAGCGTGGTCTGGTAGCTGGCCAGCGCTCCCGTCGGGCCGGTCAGCCCGAGTAGCGCGCCGAGCTGTCCACCAGCCGCCGCGGTGAGCGTTTGGGGCCAGTTGACTGTTGTGCCTTCGATCAGTGGTTTGGTCGCGTCGCCAAAGCTCACGGTGTCGGTGCCGTTCGGTTGTTGGTTGACCGTGATCTGCGCCAGCGAGGAGAGCTTGTCCAGCAGCAGATCGCGACGGTCGAGCATGTCGTTTGGCTTCTGTCCAGCTTCTTCGGCGAGCTTGATCTGCCCATTGAGCTGCGCAATCTGGTTGGCGTAGTTCTGCACTTCGCCCGCCGGGCCCGTGAGCGACGCGTACTGCTGGTTGGCCTGCGTGGAGATCGTTTCGAGCTGGGCGCTGACCTGTTTGAGCGTGCTCGCCAGCTGTTCGCCCGCGGCCACGACGCCCTGCTTGGCGGCTTCGCTGGTGGGCGAGTTCGCGAGGCTGCTCCACGCCGCCCAGAATTTCGACAGCTGGCTGGCGATCCCCGAGCTGGATGGTTCGTTGAACGCGGCCTGCGCCTGCTGCAGCTCTTCCGCTTCGGCGGCGGAGCCGCTCAGCGCGCTGTTCTGCGTGCGAAACTGGGCGTCGAGGTATTCGTTGCGGATCCGGGTGTACGTTTCCACGTTGACCCCCGTGCCGAGCTGTCCGCCCTTCCCCGTCAGCATTGACATCGCGGGGATCACGAGCGGTCTGTTGGCCCGCATCACCGCCCGCTCGCGTGAGTAGCCTTCCGTGTTCGCATTGGCGATGTTGTGGCCCGCGACGTCGATCGCCTGCTGCTGGGCGAGCAGGCCGCTGAGCGCGGTCTGGAGTCCTTGCAGGGTTGGGATCGACATCGCTCTAGGCCCGCAGGTCGAGGACGTGCAGCTCGCCGCCCGGCCGCGAGCGCGTGATCGCCGTGGAGGAGCCGCGGGTGTCATAGCCGTTGACGCCGTCCAGCGAGAGCATCCCCATCAGGTGGTCGAGGAAGCCGAGCTCGATCTGCATCAGCGTGCGGTTGCTCGCGTGCTCGCGCTGGAGCTCGTGCAGCAGGCCGCGCAGCTCGGCGCTGCGCCGCACCGCGCGCTCCGCGCTGGGCGGATCCATCAGCGCGCTGAGCCGTGCCATCGTGACGGCCTCGGCGGGGATGCCGAGCCGCTCGCCGCTGCGGCTGAGCAGGCGCGAGCGCTCCTCCTCGAGCAGCTGGCGGCGGCTCATCTCTCCGCGCAGGATGCCCGCCAGGCGCACGACCGTGTGCACGTCGCGCGCGCGGATCGCCGCGCCCTGCTCGAGCACGACCTCCAGCAGGCTGCGCGCCGATGCGATCTGGGCGTTCAGGTGGACGAGCACGTCGCTAGCCAGCGCACGATCCCGCGCGTGGCCCTCGTGCGCCACGAGCGTCGCCGGGCTCACGTGCTCCGCGCCTCGCGCGTGATCTGTGCCGCCAGGCCGAGCCCGCCCGCGCTCATCACGCCGTCGGCGAGGGCCTGTGGCAGCAGCGAGGACAGCTGGTTGGTACCCATCGAGGAGGACCCGTCCGCTTCGGAGCCCGCTCCGCCTTCGAGCCCGCTCGCGGCGGTGAGCGATTTCGATAGCTGCTCGACGAGCATTTGTTCGAACGCGAGCGCCGTGGCGTACGTTTTCTGGGTCTCCGCCGAGCCGTTGCGAACCCATGCGGGCTTGAGCGCCTCGTTGACCGCCGGCAGGCCGGGTGCGGGGTGGAGGGTCATGGTTTGAGCTGGTTCGCGATCGCCATCATCTGGCTCTCGTTCTGGATCGCGGTGCTGCTCATCTGGAAGGCGCGCTGGGTGCTGATCATCAGCGCCATCTCTCTACCCATGTTCACGTTCGACTCCTCCAGTGCGCCCTGGTGGATGTGCGGCGCGCTCACGGCGCTCGGCGCGCCGCTTGCGGTCGTCGGGGAGAAGCGGCCGTCGCCGTCGGCGAGCAGCCGATCGGGCGCGGCGACCGTCACGAGCTTGACCTGGCCGAGCGTTTTGCCCCCGGCTGTCACCTTGCCGTCAGCTGAGATACTGACTTCGTCAGGTGAAACACCCGCGGGGAGCTTGATCGGCGGCTCGAGCCGGTCGCCGCCCGAGCTCACCAGCGTCCCGCTCGCGTCGACGCCGAAGGAGCCGTCGCGCGTGAGCGCCACCTGCCCGTTCGCGCGCTTGACCTGGAAGAAGCCTTCGCCTTCGATCGCCATGTGCAGGTGGTCGCCCGTTTCCCTGATCGATCCCTGCGCACGGCTCACGCCGATCGTGCGCGCGTTGGCGCCCGCGCCGGTGGTGGTTTCCGTGCCGGCCACGTCGAACCTGTTGTAGAGCAGGTCGCTGAACGCCACGCGCTCGGTCTTGTAGCCAGTGGTCGAGAGGTTCGCGAGGTCGTTGCCGATCGCGTCGAGCTGCTGCTGCTGCGCCGCCATGCCCGCCGCCGCGGAGTAGAGGCCTTCGAGCATCAGCCGTTCACCGAGCCGACCTGAGTCGCGGCCAGTTGCAGCGTCTGGCCGATCGTCTGGATCGCCTGCTGGCCGGACTGGAATGTGCGCAGCGAGGTGATCATGTCGACCATTACCTTCGCCGCGTCCACACCAGACCCCTCCAGGGACCCCTGGTGCACGGTTCCGCCCGCCTTGCCCGCGGCCGTGCCCGTGTAGAGGTTCTCGCCCTGCTTCGCCGCGCCGGGGACTTCGAACGCGCCGAGCGCGCTCGCGGGCACCGTGCCGTTCGCGCCGACCTTGACCGGCGCTCCCGCCTGGTCGAGGACCGGGTTGCCGCTCACATCCGTCAGTACCCCCGCCGCTGAGGAGGTGAACTGCCCGTTGCGGGTATAGCGGACGCCCTGCGCGGTCTTGACCGCGAAGAAGCCGTCGCCCTGGATCGCGAAGTCGAGCGGTTCGCTCGTCTCCTGGATCGAGGCGGGCGTCATGTCCGTGTAGGTCTTGCCCAGCGCGACGCCCATGTCGACCGAGCCGACCGCCACTCCACCCTGGGTGTTCGCGAGCAGCATCGAGCCGAAGCTGTGCTGTGGCGTCCGATCGGCCTTGAAGCCTGGAGTGGTGGCGTTCGCCAGGTCGTTCGACAGCTGATCCTGACGCGTCTGCTCAGCGATCATCCCCGTCGCCGCGATATAGAGCCCAAGGTCCATCTCCCTCTGGGTGTTCGACCGGGGAGGGGGATTCTTTAGATTGGCGGAGACCTTGCAAGAAAGATAGTGAGGTTGACCCACTCCGCCTGTCGCGGACGGGCCGCAAGCTCACGTGCTGGTACCTGCTCAGGCACGGCTGACGGCGATGAACTGAAACTCGTCTTCGAGTTGCGCGATCGTCCGTCGGTTTTCAGCTACCGCTGAGTCGATCTCGCTTGGAAATCGCTCGTAGTAACTGAGGGCAAGCCTGATCTGGCGCTCGTTGACAGACCCACCTTCAGCCATGCCCTCAACTGATCCGATGTCCTGGTAGGCATCAACGATCTGCCACACATCGAGCGCCGTCCCGATCACCCACGCGTACCGATTGCTGCCAGCCCCGCGGAAGGCAATCCCCTGTAACTGGTCAGGTGCGGGCTCTTGGTCAGGTGCGGGTTCTGCAGACACCTGTCCGATATTACTGGCTCAGCCGACGGCGCTGAACAGGGCCAGCTCGCCTGAGAGTTGTTCGTAGAGGCGGCGGCGGAGTTGGGTGTGGATTTGGGAGATGCGGCTCTCGGACACGCCGAGGCGCTCGCCGATGTCGCGCAGCGTCCAGTCCTCGACATACAGCAGCACCGCCACCTCGCGCTCCTGCTTGCTCAGGCGCGCGAACGCCTTGCGGAAGCGCTCCTTGGCTTCGCTGCGCTCGGCGCTCACGATCGGGTCGCAGTCCTCATCTGAGCTCTCCAGCGTGTCGATCCGCTCGATCGTCGCGCTCTCGTCGGAGCGCACGATGCGGTTCAACGAGCTGACCTCCGCCAGCACCACTTCGTCGAGACGGCCCGTCAGCTGGATCGGGGTCATGCCGACCTGCGCGGCGAGCTCCTCGCGGCTGGGCGGGCGTTCGTTGGCGGAGAGGAAGCTTTCGCGCGCGCTGTTGATCGTGCGCTCGTCGCGGCGCAGCGAGCGCGGAGCCCAGTCGTGACGGCGCAGCTCGTCGAGCACCGCGCCGTGGATGCGCGTCCACGCGTACTGCTCCAGCGTCGCGCCCTTGTCCGGGTCGTAGCGCTCGATCGAGTGGATCAGCGCCTCCAGGCCGCAGGAGAGGAAATCCTCCACGTCGCACTGCGCCGGCACCTCGCGCACCTTGCGGTACACGATGTAGCGAACCATCGGCATGAACATGAAGATCAGTCGGTCGCGCAGCTCACGCTCGCCGGTGCGGCGATACTCGCGCCAGGTCGCCAACACCTCAGCTGCGGGCGCCCTGACTGCACGCTTTCCGATTATTTCCATACTCCTGCTCTGAGATCGAGGGAACTGACAGGGGGATGGCCCGCCTGATACGGAACTTCTGCTCGCGTCCGAGCCGTCTTACAGCGGTCTAACCGGCAACTGATTCGCGGCCGCGACGATATTCCCTGCCCCGGTCGTACTCATCTATCCACCGCTCCGGTCGATGACGGGGACAAGGAAATGTCCCGCCGCACCACAGGCTCAGGCTCCACCCACAGCAAGCTCGGAGCGACCGAGCTGCCGCCCCTCGCCCAGCGGCTGTTGGGCGAGGGCGATCTGGATGGCTATCG
>DASUPL010000212.1:0-4015 GCA_036281155.1 Solirubrobacteraceae bacterium
GCCATCTCGTAGCGCCAGTACACGCCCTCCTGGTTGTCGCCCTCCGCGCCGCTCGCGGCCTGCACGAAGCGCACCTGTCCGCAGGCGTAGCCGACGCGCGGATCCGCGAACGCGGCGACGAGCAAACGTGCGGCGCTGGCCTCCCAGAGCGCGTTCGCGTCGGAGAACGCCACGATCTCGCCCCTGGCGCGCTTCACCGCGGCGTCCTGCGCGCGGATCTTCCCACCGCGCGGCTCCTCCAGCACGAGGTCCGCGCCGGCGTCGCGGGCGTGCGCGGCGGTGGCGTCGGTGCAGCCGTCGCACGCGACGATCACCTCGAGCAGCTCGCGCGGGTAGTCCAGCGCGAGGGCGTTCGCGACCTTCGCAGCGATGACCGACTGCTCGTCGTGCGCGGCCACGATCAGCGACAGGAACGGGGGTGAAGAACCCTTAGGGGCTCCGCCTCTGGCGAGGCTCCGCCGCTGGCGTACGCGCTGCGATTTGAGGGCTGGCGCACGCACACGGGCGAACAGGTACAGAGCG
This sequence comes from Solirubrobacteraceae bacterium, assembly GCA_036281155.1. GTDB lineage: Bacteria > Actinomycetota > Thermoleophilia > Solirubrobacterales > Solirubrobacteraceae > Palsa-744. The sequence continues at coordinate 523 of DASUPL010000212.1, forward strand.
GCCGCGTAGCCGAGCTGCGTCCAGACGACGAGCGCGCACGCGATCCAAAAGACGATCTCCAGCGCAGCGATCATCCGCGGGGCTCGTCGTCGAGCAGCGCGTCGTAAAGAGCGAGTGTGCGTCGTGCGATCGAGCGCCACGAGTAAGCGCCGTCGGCGGCCGCACGGGAGCTCTCCGCGAGCGCCCGCAGCGTCGCGGGGTCCGCGAGCAACGCGCGCAGCTCGCGGTTCAGCGCTATCGCGTCGCCCGCGGGGAACGTGCGCGCGGCGCCCGTCGCGGCGACCTCGGGGAAGCCGCCCACGTCGCTCAGCAGCAGCGGCTTTCCGAACGCGAGCGCGGTGAACAGCACGCCCGACTGGTCGATCTCGCGGTAGGGCAGCACCACGAGATCCGCGCGTCGGAAGTACGCCGGGAGCTCGTCGTCGCCGATGAAGCGCGGCACGAAGCGCACTCCCCGCGGCGCGCTCGCGCGCAGCGCGGAGATGTCCATGCGCGGCATGCCCGCCACCCACAGCTCCGCATCCTCGACGCCCTCCCACGCCTGCAGCAGCAGGTCGATGCCCTTGTACGGGCGCATCAGGCCGAAGCACAGGACCACGGGCTCCTCCGTTTGGAATGGCGGCATGCGATCGGCAAGCTCAGGTCTCTCCGCGGCGAGATGCTCGAACACGCCGTGCGCGATCACGTGCACGCGCGCCGGGTCGATGCCCAGCTCCTCCACGAGCCTTGTGCGCCCGTGCTCGGAGTGCACGACGACCGCGTCGAAGCGGTCATACAGCCGCCGCTGCGCGGCGTGCTGTCCGGGCCGCGGCTCGCGCGGGAGCACGTCGTGCGCGGTGAGCACCAGCGGGCGCTTGGAGGGCAGCAGGCGCGCGTCGAGGTGTTGGACGGTGAGCCACTGGAAGTGCACCACGTCGGCCGCGCGCGCCGCGCGCCGGTAGCGCAGCATGTCCGGCACGTGCTCCGCGAGCTTCACCACGCGACGCACGCGCGGGTCGGGGACTCGGGCGGCGGCGCGATAGAAGCTCTCGCGTCGCGCGTAGCCCGCCGCGGGCGCCACCGGGCCGTACGCGAAGCGGCTCGTGTACAGCTCCACGTCCGCTCCCTCGGTGGCCAGCGCGCCGCATAGGGCATGGTCGTAGGGCGGCGTGAAGGCGGAGGGATCGACGACGTGGACGCGCATGTCAGAGGTATATGACCTCTGCGTCGAGTCGGCTGTATACCGACGCGGCACGGCGATCGCAGCTGAGAAGACTATGCCCATGGTGAGCCGCGGTCGCAGCAGCCATGGCGTCGTAGACAGCGCCGCCGGATATCGAAAGGGACGCGAGCCTCCTGAGCAGGCCGCGCCGCTCGCGCTCGGGGAGCACCATGCGCCTGCCCGGGAAGTCACTGTGTAGATACTCAGCAACGAGTGTCGGCTCGGCCCTGAAAGGCTCCGGTAGCCGGGTTAGGACCGAGTACGACTCCAGCTCTGCGTGGGCGAGAAGGTCGACAACACCGTTGTCCCTCAATGTCCGTACAGCCGCCTCGTGATGTTGATTCCAGCTGGAGAAGGCAGCAATCACGACGCTGCTGTCAGGCGTCACCGGCGGATCTGTTCGAGGGTCTCCCGCACGACCTCGGACGTCAGCTCAGGCATAGGCCGGTCAGCCACAGCCACCAATCTCCCTTTGCGCTTCTCCAGACGCATCGGCGTCGTGGGATGCTCGACCTCGAGCCTCCCATCCACTGCACTCAGCTCGAGCTGCTGTCCAGGCGCGAAACCGAGCTCCTCGCGAAGCCGCTTCGGGACTACGATCCGACCCGCCGTGTCGATGGTTGCGATCATGGTAGGAATCTACCACAGGTGTGCCGGCCTGGAAAAGTAGGCTCTCCCAGTGCCGGACATCGAGCTGAGCTACTGCGTGGTGAACACCTCCCAGCGGGAGCTGCTGCTGCGCGGGCTCGACGCGATCGCGCGGGAGCGTGCGAGCTTGGAGTTCGCCACGGAGGTGCTCGTGCTCGACAACGGCTCGCGCGACGGCTCCGCGCAGGCCGCTCGTGAGCACCCGGCGGTGGACGAGGTGATCGCGCTCGAGGAGCGCCGCGGTAAGGGCGCGAACGACTCGGAGTTGCTGCAACACGCGCGTGGGCGCTACGCGCTGCTGCTGAACGAGGACTCCGAGCTGCGACCTGGCGCGACGCTCGCGCTGTGGAACGCGCTGCAGGAGCGACCGCAGGCTGCGTGCGCGGGCGCACAGCTGCTGCGGCCCAACGGGGCTCGCCAAGCGTGCGCTTGGCGCTTCCCCACCGTGTGGACCGCCCTCGCGGGGGCCGCGATGCTGCACCGCCGGTTCACCGTGCAGAGCAACGGCGCGCGCACGCGAGAGGTCGACTGGTGTCAGTCGGCGGCGTTGCTCGTACGGCGCGACGCGGCAAAAGAGGTCGGGTACCTCGACTCGGACTTCTTCGTGTACTCCGACGAGGTGGACTTCGCGCGGCGGTTGCGCGACGCGGGCTGGAGCTCGCTATACGTGCCGTCGGCGCGGGCCATCCACCACGAGCAGCTCTCCACCGACACGGTCCCCGAGCGGCGGATCGTGGAAATGGCGCGCAATCGCGATCTGTACATGCGCAAGCACCACTCTCCCGCGGCGGCGCGTGCGGTGCGCTGGCTTACCGCCTGGACATACGCGCTGCGCGCGGCCGCGGCGCTGCTCCTGCCCGGTCACTCCCCCCGGCGCTACCTGCGCCACGTCACCGCGACGCTCGCGCCCGGGCGAGGCGAGGGGCTGCGCGAGGCGGCCGCGGAGTACAACCGCGCCCGCGCCGGGGCTATCTAGCGCGACCGGCGTGCTCGCGGCCACCGTGCCGCGGGTGTCGGGCGTGCGTGCCGTTACGCTGTGCCCATGGACTCGACAAACCCCGGTGATCTGGTGAAGGTGGACGACGGTGGGCCGCCGCTCGACGGGATCGTGTTCGACGTCCCCAGTCGCTCGAAGGTCGTGGTCGCCGTGGTGGACCCGAGTCGCGGGCCCGTGTTCCGCACCGTGCACCCCAGCACGCTGTCCGAGCGCGGCGAGGAGAGCGCCGCGGATCGACCGCTGCGCCTGCTCATCCGCCGCACGCCCTCACCCGTGGGCGCAACGGCCAACGGGCGCACGGGCGCTGGACGCAGCGCCGGCCACACGCGCACGGCGATGCACCGCACGACCGGCAGGTAGCCCGCGCCATAGTCGTCGAGGCGCTCGATCGCGGATAGACAAGTCCCCCTTTTCGACAACCCCTACCCGGCCGTGTCGCGGGCTGTTGCGACGAGCGCCTTGACTCCAGCCCACTCGTGCGGATGAAAGAAGCGCGTCAGAAGCAGCGCCGCGGGAACCAGCGTGAGCCACGCGACGCGCGCGAGCAGGCCCGCCGGGCCATCTGTCGGCAGCAGCAGCTCGCCCGAGACCGCCACGCCGATCAGGATCGCCGCGAGCCGGGCCAGGCGCGCCCATTCGAAGCCCAC
>DASUPL010000213.1:0-2450 GCA_036281155.1 Solirubrobacteraceae bacterium
CCCAGGCAGCGATCATGCCGCGCGGCTCGTAGACGCGGTGGCGCAGCGCGTTGCGGTAGAGGCGCCACGCTCGACGCAGATCAGATCGGATCTGCGCGGGAAACGTGCGCGTGACGTCGCGTAGCTCTTCGCCGTCGTAGCGCCATACCTGAAGCGGAAACAGGCTGCTGGCGAAGGATGAGAACTGATAGCCGAATCGAGCGTCCGCGGATACGAGCTCGGGCGTGCCGTCGCCGTCGAAGTCCTTCACGCGGTAGCCGGCGTCACCGAAATTGTGCTGCAGCGACCGGTACCGCTGTCCGTCGAAGAAGAAGAACCGACTCAGATAACAGCAGTGTGCGCCGGCGGTGTAGAGGTCGAGGAGCACCTCGGGCTCGCCGTCGCTATTGAGATCGCGCACAAACACCGAGTCTGCTCGTCAGGCTCCGGCCGGCCAGCAGTTGGGCTCCCGGCAGTCGCTCACGTCGACGCCACCGTCATACATGAGTTGCCCCGCGCGCGTGATCGTGAGTACCAGGTCGCTGAAGCCGAACGGCTCCTCGCTGAACTCGAAGGACAACGTCGCGTGGGTCACTCCGGAGGATGCGGTCTGTTCCTCCGAGCGGGCCGGAGACGCCGCGACTAGCAACGTCGCGGCGGCAACCAAGGGCACGAAATGCTTCATCATCGGCGAAGGTAGCGGACACGATGCCCAACTAGTGGAGCCGTCCGGAAGTCTGTTGGGTAGTGCTGGCCGGTTCTGACCGGTGCTGGCGCGACGATGCGCCGATGGCGAAGATCGGTCGCAATTCGTTGTGCTCGTGTGGGAGTGGTTTGAAGGTCAAGCGGTGCTGCGGGGTCGCTCGCGGGCCGTCGGATGAGAGCTTGGCGGTCGCGTTCTTGCGGAACGCGGCGCGGGAGGTCGCCGGCTCTGCGGGGGCGTTGGGCGAGCGCGAGTTCGCGTTGCTGCTGGGCGAGTTGGTGGAGCTGCCGTGTCTGGATCTGTCGTTGCAGGTCGAGCTTCCCAAGCTGCTGTCGCCGGCGCTTGGGCGGTTGTGTGAGGCGCTCGCCGAAGAGGATGAGATCGCGGGCGATGCGGTGATCGACGAGGTGCTCGACGAGCTCGATACGCCGTTGGAGCGCGCGCGGCTGGCGCGGGCGGTGATCGCGACGCGGGATGCGGGCCGGTGTGGGCGGTTGCTCGCGGCGGTCGCGCTGATCGATCTCGCGAGTGGGTCGCGGCAGTTGTTCGGCGCGAGCGTGATCGAGGCGGTCGCGGTGCGCGCCGGGGTCGCGCGGACGCCGGGCGGGGTGCTGTTGGCGGCGTAGCGTCAGGCGGCCAAGCACAGCTGCGGTTCGCGGCTGGCAAGCCGAGCGAGTAGGGCGTCGAGGTTCGCGCGGGTGAAGGTCCGCTCAAACGGCTTGGCGATCTGTTGGTAGTGGTTCTCGAAGGCCGCGATCCGGGCGGCGAGCGCGTCGAGGTCGGCGAAGTCGTTGGGGGTCAGCGCCTTGCGCTGCAGGATCGAGAAGTAGATCTCGATCTGTTCAGCCACGAGGCGTGGATCGGCAGGTGGATCAGGCGCGCGTTGGGATAGGTGTCCTGGAGTCGGTTGATCGAGCGCTGGCCGGCGTGGCTTGAGCCGTTGTCGACGACCCAGAACACCGTCTTGGCCGATGCGTAGGGCTCTGTGCTCATGATCTGCTCGACCAGCCGCCCGAACGGCTCGATCCCGGTCTTGGCCTCGCAGCGGCCGAACAGGCGGGCGTGGTGAACGTCCCAGGCGGCCAGGTAGGCCAGCGTGCCGCCGCGCCGGTATTCGAACTCGACCAGCGCCGGGCGGCCCGGAGCGGCAGGCACGGTCGCGTGGCGGCGCGCGAGCGCCTGCAGCTGAGACTTCTCGTCGGCGCAGATGACGTACTCGCCCGGGTGCAGCCGCCGACCCTCAAAGCGCCGGGCGTAGAGGTCGAGCACGCGGCCGGCCTTGACCTGAAAGTGCGGGTCGCGCGGGAAGATCCAGGAGCGCTGCTGCCACGGTTTGAGCGAGCGGTCGTGCAGCCAGCGCCAGATCGTCGTCGCCGATGCCTCGGTGACGCCCTGCTCGATCACCAGCCGGTGCAGCTCAGTGCGCGAGAAGCGCCCCAGCGGCCGCTCGTGCCGGGCCGGCAGCTCGCACGCCACCGCGACGACCTCGGCGACTTGCTCCGGGGGGAAAACGGGGTCTCCTCGCGTTTTGGGGGTGAAGGTCGCGCGGCAAGGGTCGCGTGAGCAGGGGCTTCGCGGCTGAGGGTTTCTTCGGAGGTTGGGCAGATCGCGGGGGACGCGCCGCCGTCCCGATGCAGGCTGCCGGGTGCTGAAGCTCAACGGCCCGCAGAGGAGGACAGCGTGCGCGTCCAGACCGCATTCTCGCGGATGCTTCGCCTGCCCGGAGCGTCCGTCGTCGACGTCTCGTTCGGCGCCGAGGGGGTGATCG
>DASUPL010000214.1:0-5539 GCA_036281155.1 Solirubrobacteraceae bacterium
ACCGCGCTCGACGGCGCCCAGGAGGTCGTGCACCTGGCGGCGATCGTCGGCGACCCCGCGTGCGCCCTCGACCCGCGGGAAGCCGACGAGGTCAACGTGCAGGCGACGCGCTCGCTCGTGGCCGAGGCCGGCGCCGCGGGCGTGGAGCGCCTGCTGTTCGCCTCGACGTGCTCCAACTACGGCCGCATGGCCGACCCCTCGGTGCCGATCACCGAGGAGGGCGAGCTGCGCCCGGTGTCGCTGTACGCCGAGCAGAAGGTCTCGATGGAGCAGCTGATCCTCGCGGGCGCCGCGGGCGAGACCAGACCGACGTGTCTGCGCTTCGCGACCGTGTACGGCGTCGGGCAGCGGATGCGCTTCGACCTGACTGTCAACGAGTTCACGCGCGACCTGTGGGCCGACCGCGAGCTGGAAGTGTTCGGCGAGCAGTTCTGGCGTCCCTACATCCACGTGCGCGACGCCGCGAGCGCGGTGCGCACCGCGCTCGACGCGCCGCCGGAGAAGGTCGCTCACAAGGTGTTCAACGCCGGGCGCTCGGGCGAGAACTACCGCAAGCTCGACCTCGTCGAGGCGATCAAAAAGCAGGTCGACCGCGGCAAGGTCTCCTACGTGCGCCGCGAGGAGGACCCGCGCGACTACAAGGTCAGCTTCGACAAGATCCGCGCGGAGCTCGGCTTCGAGACGCTGATGACGGTGCCGGACGGGATCGCGGAGATCATCGCCGCGCTCGACGCGAGCGCGTTCGGCGACCCCTTCGACGGCCGCTACAAGAACATCCCCTGAGCGACGCATCGCGCTCGCGCACGCCGATGGCCACCACCGACGCGTTTCCCGAGCTCCCGCTGTTCGACCTGCGGCTGCAGCCGCAGGACCTGGACGCGGTCGCCGCGACGCTGCGCTCCGGCTGGCTGACGCTCGGCCCGCGCACCGCTGAGTTCGAGCGCGCGTTCGCCGATCAGCTGGGCGCGCGCCACGCGATCGCGCTCTCCAGCTGCACCGCCGCGCTGCACCTCGCCTATCTGGCGGCCGGTGTGGGACCGGGCGATGAGGTGATAGTTCCGTCTTTTACGTTCGCTGCCACAGCGGCCGCGGTCCTCTACTGCGGCGCTACGCCGGTGTTCGCGGAGATCGTCTCGCGCAAGCTCCCGAGCCTCGACCCGGACGACGTCGAGCGGCGCATCACCCCCCGCACGAAGGCCGTGTGCCTGGTGCACTTCGCCGGCTACGCCGGCGCGGCGGACCGCCTCAGCGAGCTGTGCGCGGCGCGCGGCATCGCGCTGATCGAGGACGTGGCGCACGCGCCGAGCGCGACGCTGCATGGCCGCAAGCTCGGCACGTGGGGGCTCGCGGGAGCGTTCAGCTTCTTCTCCAACAAGGTCCTGTCGGTGGGCGAGGGCGGCCTGCTGTGCACCGACGACGACGACGTCGCCGAGCTCGTGCGCTCGCGCCGCTCGCACGCGATGACGAGCGGCACGTGGGACCGCCACAGCGGCCGCACGGACACCTACGACGTGACCGGCCTGGGCTTCAACTACCGCCTCGACGAGCCCCGCGCCGCGCTGCTGCTCTCGCGCCTGCGCGGTCTGGAGCAGGACATCGCTCGCCGGCGCGAGCTGACGGCCCGCTACCGCGAGCTGCTGGAGGAGATCGAGGGGATCGTCGTGCCGTTCGAGGACGAGGACATCCCCGGCTCCTCCTGCTACGTGATGCCGATCATGATCGAGCAGGACGGCCGCCAGGCCGAGATCTCGAGCCGGCTACGCGAGCTGGGCATCCAGACGAGCATCTTCTACCCGTCGATCCACCGCTTCTCCGCCTACCGCGAGCGCTTCCCCGACGTGTCGCTGCCGATCACCGAGCTGGCGTCGCGCACGGAGCTGACGCTGCCGTTCTATCCGCACATGACCGACGAGGACCAGGTTCGCGTGGCCGGCGCGCTGCGGGAGGCGCTCGCGCGATGAGCGACTGGCGCGTACCGCTGACGGACATCGCCATGCCCGAGCAGGACGTGCGGGCGGTGATGGAGTGCCTGGAGTCGGGCTGGCTGACGATGGGTCCGCGCACGCAGAGCTTCGAGCGGGCGCTGTCGCAGTACGTCGGCTCGCCGCACGCGGTCACCGTCTCCAGCGGCACCGCCGCGCTGCACCTCGCGTGCCTGGCGGCGGGGATCGGCGCGGGCGAGGAGGTGATCGTGCCCGCGTTCACGTTCGTGGCGAGCGCCGCCGCGGTGCGCTACGCGGGCGCCGAGCCGGTGCTGTGCGACGTGCGCGGCCCGCTGGACTTCAACATCGACCCCGCGGACGCCGAGCGGCGGATCACGCCGCGCACGCGCGCGATCGTGGCGGTGCACTTCTGCGGCTACCCCGCCGACCTCGACGCGCTGCGCGCGCTGTGCGACGAGCGCGGGCTCGTGTTGATCGAGGACTGCGCGCAGGCGATCGGCGCGCACGCCGACGGCGCCGGGCGGCGCGTGGGAACCGTGGGCGAGCTGGGCGCGTTCAGCTTCTTCTCCAAGAAGCAGCTGTGCGTGGGCGAGGGCGGCATGGTCACGACCGCCGACGAGGAGCTCGCCGCGCGCGTGCGCCTGCTGCGCTCGCACGCGATGACGAGCACCACGTGGGACCGCCACCGCGGCCACGACCCCGCGTACGACGTCGTCGACGTCGGCTTCAACTACCGCCTCGACGAGCCCCGCGCCGCGCTCGGCCTCAGCCGCATCGCGAGGCTGGAGGGCGACATCGCGCGCAGGCGCGAGCTCGTGCGCGCCTACCGCGAGCGGCTCGCCGAGATACCGGGTCTCGAGCTGCCGTTCGACGACGCGGCCGTCGAGCGCTCCTCGCACTTCGCCTTCCCCGTCCTGCTGCGCGACCGCGACGCGCGCGACCGCTTCCGCGACGAGCTCAAAGCGAACGGCATCCAAACCACGTGGTATCCGGCGCTGCACACGTTCACCGCGTACCGCGCACTCTCCCCATCCGGCGGCCTCCCCCAGGCGGCAGAGGCAGCCGACCGCCACTGCGCGCTGCCGCTCAGCTCGACGATGGACGAGTCGCAGCTGGAGATCGTGGTCGCGGCCGTCCGCGCGGCTGTCTCCTAGAGCCGTCGCTGCACCCCGGGCGGCGACCTTCCGTTCCCTACCCCTCCGGCGGCAGCAGCCGGTCGCGCACCGACTCGAACTCCTCCTGGGCCTGCTCGTAGTCGTCGTGGCGGCCGATGTCGAGCCAGTAGTCCTCGCTCGGCCACGCGCGCACGATCTCGCCGGCGGCGATCAGGCGCAGGATCAGGTCGGGGAAGTCCAGGCGCTCGCCGGGCTCGATGAAGCCGAGCGCGCGCGGCGCGAAGCAATACACGCCCATGCTCGCGGTGTAGTCGATCGTGGGCTTCTCGTCGTAGCCGGTCAGGCGCGTGGGGTCGCCGTCCTCGCCGAAGCGCAGCACGCCCAGCGACACGCGGATCTCGCGCGTCTTCGTCGCGATCGTCGCCGCCGCGTCGCTCGCCTTGTGGCGCGACAGCAGCGCGCCGTAGTCGATGTCGGTGAGCACGTCGCCGTTCATCACGAGCACGTCCTCCGCGGCGAGGCCGCCGATCAGGGCGAGCGCGCCGACGGTGCCCAGCGGCTCCGGCTCGCGGTAGTAGTCGATCGGGATGCCGTAGCTCGACCCATCGCGGAAGAACGCCTCAATCAGCTCCGCGAGGTAGCCCGTGGCCATCGTGATCCACTCGAAGCCGTGCGCCTTCAACTGGCGCACGACGATGTCGAGCACCGGGCGGTCGCCGATCGGCATCAACGGCTTCGGCAGCACGGTCGTGTAGGGACGCAGGCGCGTGCCCTCACCGCCGGCGAGGATCACCGCGCGTCTCACACCTGCACCTCCAGCGCGAGCCCGAGGCCGCCGCCCGGGTATATGGCGTGGCGCGGACGCTCGGCGAAGAAGTGGAAACGGCCGCCGCGCTCCGCCACGAGGTCGGGCAGCACCGTCGTGCGGTCGCCGTTGCCCGCGATCAGGACGATGTCGGGGGCGGCGTGGTCCAGCGCGGCGCGCATCTCGAACGACTCGATCTCGCGGTCGGGGGGCGTGTCGCAGATGAACAGGTCGATCCGCTCGCCCTCGAGCGTCCGATCGAACGCGTCGAAGCTGGTCTCGAACACCGGCTGCCAGCCGGCGCGCAGCGCGCTCGGTACGACCCAGCCGCTGGCGGGGTCGGGGTCGAAGGAGACCAGCCGCCCGCCGCTGCCCTCGCGCGCGTTGCGCTCCAACGCCACGAGCAGCACGAGCGAGCCGATGCCGTGCTTGATGCCGGTCTCGACGATCAGCCGCGGCTTCCTCGCCCTGGCAATCACATACCAGGCCACGCGATGCCCCAGGCCGGGGTGGCGCGACATGTCCAGCCGCGGGCGCACCGTCGCGGCGAGGCCGCCCGTGAGCTCGGGGGCGAGGCGGATCTCATCCAGGTAGCCGCGCACCTGTGCGGGCTCCAGCGCGAGCACGCTCGCGAGGAACTCCACCAGCTCGTCCCCGTTGTCGAGCTCGTAGGAGAAGTCGCCCACGTCGGGGGCCCACAGCACGTACTTGGCGACCTGCCATGGCCGCGCGCGAAAGGACGCGCCGTAGTACCTCGTGAGGCGGGCCTTCTCGAGCCAGCGCAGGCGCGAGAGCCGTCGCAGCCGGTCCTGCAGCGACGGGGAGAGGCGCCTGAGATAGGACTTGATCATGCGCGCCCCTGGGCGGCCATCGCCTCCCTGAAGAGCTTCTCGATCGCCTCCGCCACGACCGGCGCGGCGTAGGTCTGCTCGGCGTGGGCGCGCGCCGCGGCGCCCTCGCGCTCCACCCGCGCGGGGTCCTCGACGTAGCGCTCGATCAGCGCTCGCAGCGAGGAGGGCGTGTTCTCCGGGTCGGCGATCCCGCCGATCTCGTCGGTGATCATGTCCGCCACGCCCTCGACGCCCGTCGCCAGGCAGGGGCGCGAGGCGAGCATGCCGAGGATCACCGCGCGCGGCGCGCCCTCGGTCGGGCTGGGGCAGAACACCGACACGTCGAACGCCGAGAGCACGTCGGGAACCTCCGCGCCGGGCGTGGGGATGAAGTGCGCGCGCTCGCCCAGCGGGGCCGCGAGCTCGCGCAGCTCCTTCCCCGTTTCGCCGTCTCCCGCGAGGATCAGGTGCACCCGCTCATCGTCCATTTCGCGCACCGCCTCGATCACGACGTCGTTGCGCTTCTTGCGGTGAAAGCGCGAGATGCAGCCCACGACGAACGCGTCCTCGGGGATGCCCAGCTCGCGGCGCACGCGCGCGCGTCCGGCCTCGGTGTAGCGGATTTCATCGGTGCGCATCACGTTGGGCATCACGACCATCTTCTGCGCCACGCCGACGCCGGCGACCGATTTGCGCGTGCCCTCGGAGATCGCGAGCACGAGCGGCGTGCGCCTGGACGCCGCCAGATACGCCAGCCGCGGGACGCCCTTGCGCAGTGGCAGCGGCACGGGGCCCCACTCGGCCCACACGGTCGTCGCGCGCAGCCGCTTGGGGAGCATGCCGGCC
>DASUPL010000215.1:0-4845 GCA_036281155.1 Solirubrobacteraceae bacterium
AGCCGTCGATCGCGACGATGTCGCCGATGTCAAGGGCGAGGATGCGGTCGTATGTCTCCTGGCCGAGCGCGTCCACGCGCACGACCACCTGGACCTGACCGGACAGGTCGCGCACGTCCAGGAACGCCGTCTTGCCGTGCCCGCGTCGGGAGATCAGCCGCCCGGCGACGCGGTGGCGCAGATCGGGGTGCTCGCCCGCGCCGAGCGTCGCGGGGTCGTGTGCCGTGAGCACGTCCGCTATCCGCTCGCGGTCGGCCCACAGCGTGACGGGCGGGTAGGGATCGATACCGGCGGCCCGCAGCCGCTCCATCTTCGCACGGCGTTCGTCGAATTCGACCACGCCGTTCTCCGACGGATCCACGATCGCGTCAGTGGACTCGTCGTCTTGCTTCCTCTCCTCATCCTGTAGGGACATGTCAAGACGATCCTAGCTCGCGGCGAACGGCGAGGGGAGTCAGTTGAGGCGCCCGCAGTGCTGGAATCCGTCCTGTTTGGCGAGCGCGATCAGCTTCTTCTGCAGCTGGCGGCTCGTCGCGATCAGCTTTTCTCCGATCTGGGGTTTCTTCGCTCCCGCGACCAGGCCCAGCTGCGCGGTGTAGTTGGCCAGCTGCTGCAGGCCCGAGAGCATCGTCCCCCAGTCCTTCGACACCGAGGAGGGGGCTTTCAGCGCGGTGAGCTTCGCGACGGCTTCGTGCTGGTTAGCGGCCAGCGCCGGAGCACTGCGCGCGACCGCCGCGAGCGTCCCCTTGCCGCTCAGGTTCGTGACGTTGCCGAGAGCGGCATTGGCCGCCGCGCGGCGTTCGTTCACCTGCTTGCAGATCGGGTCCGCCTGCGCGATCAGCTTGTCCTTCTCGCTCTGGCCGCAGCCGCCCGCGAAGAGCGCGGCGAGGACGACGAGGAAGCTGAGCCTGCGTGCCATGGGAACCGGTTGTCTCCTACAGGAACGGGAACAAATACCGGTGCGACCCTATAGCGTGGAATTTTCCAAAGCGAGCGATTCGGGCGATTGTCTCGGACTCCGAAAATCGCCTCGATCAGGGCTCGCGTATGGCTGTGGCGCGAGGGGAGCGGGAGCGCGTCAGGCCATCGGCAACGACATGCCCACCGGCTTACGGCTCTCGGTCGGCTCGGCGGCGGCGGGCACGACCTCGAGGACGGGCAGTGCCGGCAGCCGCGTCGGCGCGAGCGCGATCAGGCCCCGCGCCACCTGGCGGATCGCCTGCGAGGCGGGGTCGTCCGGGTCCTCGATCACGAGCGGTGTGCCGTCGTCGGCCTGCTCGCGCAGCGGCATCGTCAGCGGCACCTTGCCGAGCAGCGGCACGTCGAGCTCATCCGCCAGTTCCTGGCCGCCGCCCTCGCCGAAGATCGTGAAGCGCTCGCCCGCGGGCGTCGTAAAGCTGGACATGTTCTCGATCACGCCGCCGATCTCGAGCGAGACCTTGTGCGCCATCTGCGCCGAGCGGCGGGCGACCTTCTGCGCGGTCGCCTGCGGCGTGGTCACGATCATGAACTGGGCCTGCGGAAGCAGCTGGGCGAGCGTCATCGACACGTCGCCGGTGCCCGGCGGGAGGTCGACGAGCAGATAGTCCAGCACGCCCCAGTCGACGTCCTGCAGGAACTGCGTGAGCGCCTTGTGCAACATCGGCCCGCGCCACACGACCGCGGCGTCCTCCTCGACGAAGAAGCCGATCGACATGATCTTCACGCCGTGGGACTCCAGCGGGACGATCTTGCGCTCCGCCGACACGTCGGGTCTGGTGGCGCCGAGCCCGTACATGCGCGGGATCGAGTAGCCCCACACGTCCGCGTCGAGGATGCCCACGCGCTTGCCTTCTACCGTCAGCGCCGCCGCGAGGTTGGACGTCAGCGTGGACTTGCCGACGCCGCCCTTGCCCGAGCCGATGCACAGGACGTTGCTCACCTGCGCCAGCGCGCCCGCGGGTAGGCTCGCGCGGCCCAGCTTCTGCTGCAGCGCGCTCTTCTGCGTGTCGGTCAGCACGTCGAAGTACACGTTCACATGCGTCACGCCCTCGAGTGCGCCGACCGCGTCGGCTACGGATGTCTGGAAGTGGCCCTTGATCGGGCAGCCGGGCGTGGTCAGAGAGACGGTCACGTCGACCACCCCGTTGGGGCTCGGCTCGATCGAGCGGACCATGTCCAGCTCGACGATCGAGCGATGCAGCTCCGGGTCGATAACGACCTCGAGCGCCTTGAGAATCTCGTCTTTGTCGATCACTAGATGGTTGATTCTAGGTCGCGTGGCAAACGCATGCTCGCGGACCGGTAGCGACGCCGTGTTGGCACGGGTTCATGGGGTTCGGCGGGTTCTTAAAATGATCCGCGGGCGGTGGGGGCCGCCCGCGGATCGAGGGAGGAGAGGGTGCTACTACTGCCGACGGGATATGAGGTCGGCAGACTTTCCGCTCCCGGCCTCTCCAAGCCGGGCCGCGGGGAAGGTGGTCGCGCTTAGACCAGGCTGAGGATGCGCTCCTGGACCTTGTTCGCGTACTCGGGAACCTTGTTGACCAGATCGCTGCCGTTCTTCGCGATCGCGTCGCGTCTGGCTTCGAGGTCGCTGACGGTGCTCTCCACCACGCGACGACGCTGACGCAGTTCGCGCTCGACGCGCACGCGCGCTTTGCGTACCTCGCGCTCGAGGCGGTTGCGCGCGGTGACGCCGCGGCGCTCGAAGCGGCGCAGCTGGGCCTGGGCGTTTGCGGTCGAGGAGTACGTGGAGACGGTGTCGCTGACGGTCTCGACCACGCGTTCGCGGGCGATCAGCGCGGCGCCGACGGGGATCAGCACGGCACGCTCGGCGTAGTCGCCGAACACGCCGGCGGTCTCGCGGGTCGCGGTCTGCGTCTGGCGCAGGGCCGACTCGGCCTGGTTGCTCGCGCGGGTACGAGCACCCTTGGCGTGCGTGGCCTTCGCCTTTGTGGCGCCGCTGGCGGCGCGGGCTTTGCTGGCAGTGGGTTTGCTCGCTGCTTTGGCGCGGGGTTTGGCCGCTTTGGGGGACGTTGTGGTGGCGGTGGGCATCTGAAGGGCTCCTATCTATGTCTCGCCGGCTGCGAGGACGCGGGTGTGTGGTTTCTCTGGGGGGTTCGGTGCTTGACTCAGCGACCGAACACCTGTTTGTAACCCGCTCGTGGAAGATCGTTACAGGTCGATCCTAGCAGTACGTGAAAAGCCTGTAACCACGGGCTGTCTGGTCCGTTAGTTTGTAACAGGAGGAACATGCGTTCGAGCCGGCCCGTCAAGGCCCGTTCCGCCGCCGTCCATCCGCGCGATCCACAGGCTTGGCTGCTCGAGCTCAACCGTGCTGGGTATCGCGTGGGGCCCGCTCCACGCGCGCGCCAGGGACGATGGCCCGCCCGTTCGCACGACCTCGTCGCAGAAGCGCCGCCCGACCTCGTACTGACGCATCTTCAGCTCCAGCCCGAGCAGCCGCTCGATCACCCGCCAGGGCAGGCCACGCTGCTCGCGCCGGCGGGTCATCGCGGCGCGCAGCTTCGGCAGCGAGGGAATGACCTCGGCGCCGATCGCGTCCATCGTGTGCTCCGCATGTCCCTCGATCAGCGACATCGCGGCCTGCATACGCTCGACCAGCTGCCAACGGTCCTCGCCGAGCGTCAGTCGCAGCAGCTGTCCGCGCCGCGCGCGCTCGAGCAGCTCGCGTAGCTCCGTCGGACTCGGCACCCGCCCGCCGAGTCCACCCAGTCCGTCGCGCATGCTCTTCGCCCAGCCATTCCCGCCCTTGTCCTTGTCCTTGTCCTCTTGCTTGTCGTCCTCGCCCGCGACCGTCACCTGTAGACCGTCGAGCAGCTCCTTGAGCATGCCGCCGATGTGCTCGCGTAGCCACGGCGCTCCCGAGAACTGGACCGCGTGGGTGATCTCGTGGATCGTCACCCACAAGACGAGCTCGTCGCGGTCCACGCCCAGATTGCGCGCGGCCTGCGCCAGATTTGGCGCGAGCAGCAGCAGCCGCGGCGTGACCGACGCGTCGAGCAGCGCGAGGTCGTACTGGCCGAGCACCCGCTGGGAGAGCATCCCCGTCAACGCTCCCACCTGCGTTCCCAGCAGCAGGCCCGAGGCCGAGCGCAACGGGCCGGCCAGAAAGCCGCTGTCCTGCCCCATGCGCTCGGTCAGCGGCGCGAGCAGCGGGCGCATGCTCTTGAGGTTCGCCGCGATCCATTCCGAGCGGTCGACCGCCTCGAGCGCCGGCAGCCGCGTGGGCAGCTCCAGGCCGCTGTAGACGCTCACCCGGCGCGCGAAGTCGTACGCGAGCGGCTCGACCGTCGCGGCGTGCACGCCCCCGTGCGGCGGCGAGCCGGCGATCAGCTCTCCGATGCGTTGGGCTGTGCCCCAATCGATCAACTCCACCCCCAGAGCGTAGCCCGGCGGCCGCGCTGTCCCGCGCGTAACCTTTGGGTTGTGTCTGGCTCAAAGATCGCGCCCCCGCCGTCCCAGCCCCAGGAGCGCGTCGAGCCCGGGGGGGCGTTCCTCAAGCGGGCGGAGGTCCGCGACGTGCTCGCTTGGATGCGCCTGCTCGTCGACCCGCAGGACGCCGCGGCGGTCGTGCGTGCGCTGTCCAGGCCGCCGATCGAGCTGCGCCAGGTGGAGCTCGCGCGCGTGATCCAGGTCGCGCGTCGGCGCAAGCTCGACCTCGTGGTGGGCCTCGCCGCCGCGACCGAGTCGCCCCAGATTCCTCCCGAGGCGCGCGAACGCATCCAGCGCTTCGTCGAGCTGCATCGCAGCGCGGCGAGCGAGCTCGACGTCGTCGCCCCGGACGTGTTTCTGAGCGGGTTGATCGAGCGCCTGGGGCTGCGCGGGCGTTCGCTACTCGTA
>DASUPL010000216.1:0-12772 GCA_036281155.1 Solirubrobacteraceae bacterium
GTGAAACGCGGCGCGCACCTGAAGCGCGAGCCCGACCTGAGCGGCCGCGCTCCCACCGCTGGTCAGCCGACGGGCATCGCGCCGGCGCCCCCCGTGATCGCCCCTGCGCCCACCTCCCCCCAGGGCGGCGCGCAGGCCCCGGGCGCGAGCGTGTCGACGGTCGGCACCGGCGGGGCGTCGGCCGGGTAGTAGCCCGCGGCCCACACCACCCCACGCTCGCTCGACGCGGCGCCCCCCGCCGCGCGCGGCACGCGACGCAAATAGGCTGCACCGGTGCCCGCTCCGCTGCTGATCGCCGACGTGCCGTGGCTGCTGTACCGCTCGTTCTTCGCGCTGCCCAAATCGATCGTCGATGGGGAGGGCCGCCCGGTGAACGCGCTGCTGGGCACGGTCAACGCGATCCTTTCCGTTTTAGATGCGCGCCTGCCGGCGCGTCCCGTGCGCGGCGTGGTTGCGTGTCTGGGCGATGACGCGGCGGACTACCGCGTGGAGCTGTACCCGGCGTATCACGCACATCGTGACCCGATGCCGGTGGAGCTGGCGGCTCAGTGGGAGAAGGCGCCGGCACTGCTGGCGAGCCTCGGCTGGACGGTGAGCGAGAGCCCGGGGCTGGAGGCGGACGACGTGATGTTCTCGTTCGCGTGCGCGGAGCGGGAGCGCGGCGGCGAGGCGCTGCTGCTGAGCGGCGACCGCGACATGTACGGCGCGGTGAGCGACCGGGTCGCCGTGATCGACCTGCGCAAGGGCTCCGAGCAGCTGGAGGTCGGTCCGGAGGAGGTGCGCGAGCGCTACGGTGTCGAGCCTGGGCAGGTGCCCGACTTCATCGCCATGCGCGGCGACCCCTCCGACGGGCTCCCGGGCGCGCCGGGGATCGGCGCGAAGACCGCCGCTGAGCTGTTGAGCGCGCACGGCACGCTCGAGGACGTGTTGGCGGCGGCGAAGTCGATCGCGGACGGGACGACGACTCGCGCCGCAGACTCCTCCACGGGACGTCCGATGCGCCCCCGCACGGCAGCCGCACTGAGCGAGAACGAGGAGCTGCTGCGCGTTTTCAAGCACATCGCGACGCTGCAGCGCGTCGATGTCGAGCCCCCAACAGATCGCACGACGGACTTCGCAAGCGGCGCGCGCGTGGCGGGCGAGATGGGGATGCGCCGCCTGTCCGAGCGGCTCAGGGCGCTCGCCGAGAGCCCCTCTACGGGGTGAACTTGACGCTGATCACGTCGCCGTCAGACATGACGTAGTCGCGGCCCTCCAGACGGAGCGTGCCGCGGTCACGGGCGCCGGCGTACCCCGCCGCGTCAACTAGCTCACGCCAGCCGATCACTTCAGCGCGCACGAACCCCTTCTGGATATCTGTGTGGATCTGCCCGGCCGCGTGCCACGCGGTGAGCCCCTGGCGCAGGTGCCACGACTGGGCGGGCTTGGCCTCACCGGCGGTGAAGAACGCGAGCAACTCGAGCAGCGCGAACGCCTCGCGCACGACGCGCTGCAGACCGGACTCGCTGACGCCGAGCTCCTCGCGCATCGCGGTCGCGTCCTCGTCGTCGAGCTCCGCAAGCTCGGCCTCGATGCGTGAGGAGACAGCAACCGCGCGCGCGCCGTGCGACGCGGCGTGGGCAGCAATCTCTGCGGGCACCTCCTCGGAGCCCTCGTCGACGTTGGCGACGAACAGCACCGGCTTGCTCGTCAGCGAGCCCAGGTCGCGCGCGGCGTTGGGCGCCTCCTCTGGCACGGGCACGCTGCGCGCGGGGCGACCCGCCTGCAGCGCCTCGATTACGCCGCGCAGCCACGCCTCCTCGGCGATGAACGCGCGGTCGAGGCTGCGCGCCTGACGCGCGACGCGCTCGACGCGCCGTTCGGCCTGCTCGAGGTCCGCGAGGATCAGCTCCGTCTCGATCGTCTCGATGTCCGCGAGCGGGTTCACGCGCCCCTCGGGGTGGATCACGTTCTCGTCGCCGTGCGCGCGCACCACGTGCACGATCGCGTCCGTCTCGCGGATGTTCGCCAGGAAGCGGTTGCCGAGCCCTTCGCCTTTGTGCGCCCCCGCGACGAGCCCCGCGATGTCGTGGAAGTCGACCGTGTCCCACACGATCTCCGACGCCTCGACCGTACTCGCCACCTGCTCCAACCGATCGTCACGCACCGGCACCACCGCGACGTTCGGCTCAATCGTAGTGAACGGATAATTAGCCGCCTCCGCCCCCGCTTTCGTGAGCGCGTTGAACAACGAGGACTTCCCCGCGTTGGGCATACCGACAATCCCGATTCTGGTGCTCATCGCGCGCATCTTGGCAGGGATGAGCGCAAACAGGTGCGGGGCTCAGCCATCTCAAGCGCTGCGTAGCTTCATGTCGCGATGGTGCTCGAGCGGATTACGTGGACCTTCCACGCGGAAGAACGCCTGTCCCAGCGTGGGCTGACACGAGCACGCGTCGAGCGAGCCATTCAAGAGCTGCACCCGATCCGCGAAATCAACAAAGGACGCGCGGCGTGGCGTGTGGATGCAGGCAGCTTCGTCGTGGTCTACGACCGCTCGGCGAGTCTCAACAGCATCCGGATCGTCAGCGTTTGGGTCAAGCGCCGGCCACGCAGACGGCGCGCCCACTGAGAGCTATTCTGAATGACCGCCATGTATTCCTATTACGATCCAGACGCTGATATCGCGTGGCTTCCCACCGGAGCCTCCGAGCACGTCGTCAGCGAGGAGGTCGGGTGGGGCTTGATCGATCACGATGCGGACACGGATGAGATTGTGGCCGTCGAGATCTGGTCCGCCAGCAAGTGCTTGCCGCAAGCCGTGCTCGACGCGCTGCCCAAGCCCAATAAGCCACGTGGCGTAGCGGCCTGAGCGGCTATCGGGCGACGCGCGCGAGCACGGAGCCGAGCGACGCGCCGCTGAGCACATCGGAGGGGTAGTGCACGCCCAGGTACAGCCGGGACGCCGCCAGACCCCCAGCCAGCGCATACAGCGGACCCGCAGGCAATCCCAGCCGCGAATAGGCGCAGGCGGCGGCGAACGAGGTCGAAGCGTGCGCGCTGGGGAAGCTCAGCCTCGTGGGCGTGGCGATCAACGGTGGGAGGTCGGGCAGATCGGGGCGGTGGCGACGGACGGCCAGCTTCGTGAGAGTGTTCAGGGCGTATGTCGTCGCGACCGTGCGCATCGCTTCGCGCCACTGCGGTCGTCGCTGCCGGTCGAGCGCATAGCCGGCCACGCCGATCGCGAACCACACCGCGCCATGCTCACCCAGCCGCGTGAACCGTGCCACCGCGCGCTCGATGCGCGGATCATGGCCCTGGGTGCGAGCCAGCCGCAGCAGCCGCTCGTCGAGATTCATCGTGTCTGAGAACAACGCCGGCGTCGCCCGAGAGGGGCTCTAGCCAAATCCTACGCGCGAATCGTCACCCTCGGCACTGACGTAAACGACCTGGCCGATGTCCACGCGGACCGGGCCGTCCTCGCTCTGGAACTCGTGCCAGCCGCCGCTGCCTAGCTCCTCGTTGAGCTTCTTCAGGACCGCGTCTGTCAGGCGCATCGCCAGCACCTGCCCGCCTTGGAAGCCGATCGTCACGCGGCGCGCGTCGGCCATCAATGCGCTCCCACTCCAGCCGCCGGCTCGACGATCTCGGTGAGCACGCCCGCGGTGGCGCGAGGGTGCATGAACGCCACGCGCGAGCCGCGGATGCCGGTGCGCGGCTGCTCGTCGATCATCCGCATGCCCGCCTGCTTGAGCGCCTCAAGCGTCGCGTCGATGTCGCTCACCTGGTAGGCCACGTGGTGCAGCCCCGGCCCCTGCTTGGCGAGGAACCTGCCCACGGGCGTGTCCGCCGACAGGGGCGCGAGCAGCTCCACGTGGTTCTCGCCCACGTCCAGCAGCACCGCCTCCACGCCTTGATCCTGGACCACCTCGCGGTGGGCCACCTCCAGCTCGAAGTCGTCGCGGTAGAGCTGTAGCGCCGCGTCGATCTCCTCGACGGCGACCCCGATGTGATCGATGCGACTGAACATGCGCCGCAGTCTATAGCCGTTTGCTCAGTCCTCGCCCGTCGCGTCCGGCAGGGGGATCTGGCGAGGTCCTCGATGCGGGGTCGCGGTGGAGTCGCTCGCCGCGGCCACCACGCGCAAGCCCACGCCCGGCGCGCGCTCCAGGCGCGGCACGCCGTCCATGATCCGCTCGATCCCCTCACGGTCGAGCACCTCGCTCTCGAGCAGCTCCGCCGCGAGCTCGTCCAGCTGGCCACGGTGGGCGACGATCATCTTCTGCGCCGCCCTGCGCGCTTCCTCGATCAGATCCTGGCGCTCCTCGTCGCGGATCCGAAGCGTGGTCTCCGACAGCCTCACGTCGCCTTCCGGCGAGCGGCCGATGCCGGCGGTGCCCATCGCGAAGTCGTGCACCATCGAGTGCGAGATCTCCGCCACGCGCTTGAGGTCGTCCGAGGCGCCCGTCGTGATCGCGCCGAACACCACCTGCTCCGCCGCCCTGCCGCCGAGCAGCACCGTCATGTAGTCCAAGAGCTCCTCGCGCGTCTTCAGGTAGCGGTCCTCCGCGGGCAGGTTCAGCGTGTAGCCGAGCGCACGCCCGCGCGGCACGATCGAGATCTTGTGCACCCGGTCGACCGACGGCAGCAGCTCACCGCACAGCGCGTGTCCCGCCTCGTGGTAGGCCACCACGCGCTTCTCGTGCTGGTTGAGCACGCGCTTGGACTGCACGCCCGCGATCACGCGCTCCAGCGCCGAGTCGAAGTCCCCCATCCCCAGCGCCTTCGCCCCGCGCCTCGTCGCGAAGATCGCCGCCTCGTTGCAGATGTTCGCCAGATCCGCGCCCGTCAGGCCGCTCGTCTGCTGCGCGACGAGCCCCAGATCGACGTCGCCCATGGGCTTGTTGCGCGTGTGCACCTGCAGCACGCCGAGGCGGCCTTTCACGTCCGGCGGCACGACGAACACCTGGCGGTCGAAGCGGCCCGGGCGCAGCAGCGCGGGGTCGAGCTTCTCGAGCAGGTTCGACGCCGCGATCACCACCACGCGCCCGCTCGAGGCGAAGCCGTCCATCTCCACCAGCAGCTGGTTCAGCGTCTGGTCCTTCTCGCCGGAGACGTCCATGCCGCGCCGGCCTCCCACCGCGTCGAGCTCGTCGATGAAGATGATCGCCGGTTCGTGCTTGCGCGCGATCGCGAACAGGCGGCGGATGCGCGCCGCGCCGAGGCCAGCGAACATCTCCACGAACGACGCCGCCGACTGCGCGAAGAACTGCGCGCCCGACTCGTTCGCCACCGCCTTCGCCAGCAACGTCTTGCCCGTGCCCGGCGGCCCGTGCAGCAGGATGCCCTTCGGCACCTTCGCGCCGAGCGCGTGGAAGGACTTCGGGTCGCGCAGGAACTCCACGATCTCCTGCAGCTCCGCCTTCGCCTCGTCCACACCCGCGATGTCGGCGAACGTGACCGACTGGTCGGAGGAGGGCTTGATCTGCTGCGGCTTGATGCGCGGCATCACCTTCAACATCCGCCACATCACCGCGATGATCGCGATGAAGAACAGGATGCCGAAGAAGGGCTGCCAGTTGAGCGCCCAGTTCTGCAGTTCCTGCGTGAACGACAGCCCCGCCTCCGCGGGCGCCTGCACGACCGCCGCGTGACTCATTCGCCCATTACCAGCGCTAGCACCATCCTTGGCATCCGTATGGATTATGCGTGTTCGGAGCGCGCTTGTCGAGCGATCGGCATTTCAGCCGAGGATTCGCACGGCCAGATCCGCGTACAGCTCCGTCGCGAAAGCCAGGTCGCGGACGTCGATCCGCTCGTCCGCGCCGTGCACCAGCGGCGCGCTCTCCAGCAGCGTCTGGTGGCGGTGCGGGAAGAAGCCGTACGCCACGCACTCGGGGAACGCGAGGCGGAAGTGGCGCGAGTCGGTGAAGCCGGGGAGCACCACCGGCACCGCGCGCGCGCCGGGGTCGCGCTCGCCGATCCACGTCGAGATCGTGTCCATCAGCCGCGAGCTCACGGGCGAGCGGTTGCCGACGACCTTCTCGGTGAACTCGATCCGCCAACTCGCGCCGTCCTCATCGCCCAGCACCTCGGCGATGCCCGCGCGCACCTCCCGCTCCCCCAGCCCCGGCGGCACGCGGCAGTCAACTTTCAGCTCCGCGCGGCTCGGGATGACGTTGATCTTCTCCGACGCCCTGATCCGCGTCGGCGTGAACGTCACGCCGAACATCGGCTCGAACATCGTCGCCAGGCGCGGGTCGGCGGCGCGCAGACGCGCGAGCGAGCCGTCGAGATCGTCGGGGTCCTCGCCGATCCCGCGCAGGAACGCCAGCGGCTCGTCCGTCGGCAGCAGCGAGGGCTGGCGGGCACCCAGGCGCTCCAGCACGGGCGCCATCTTCAGCAGCGCGTTCTCGCCCATGCTCGGCATCGACGCGTGGCCGGCCACGCCGTCGGTGGTGACAGTGAAGCGGAACACGCCCTTCTCCGCGCAGCACACGCCGTAGCAGCGCGTGCCGCCGTACTCGAACACCGCGCCGCCGCCCTCGTTCACGAGCAGGTCGCAGCGCACCTTCTCCGGGTGCGTCTCGGTGATCCACTGCGCGCCCAGCGAGCCGCCCGTCTCCTCGTCGACGACCGCCACGATCAAAAGGTCGCCGTGCTCCGGGCGCCAGCCCGAGCGCGCGAGCGACGCGCCAGCCGCGATCTCCGCCGCCACCTGCGACTTCATGTCCAGCGCCCCGCGGCCCCACAGGCAGCCGTCCGCGATCTCTCCCGACCACGGGTCATGCGTCCAGTCGGCCGGGTCCGCCAGCACCGTGTCGACGTGCCCCAGGTAGCACAGCGTCGGGCCGTCCGAGCTCTTGCCGCGCAGTCTCGCCACGAGGTTCGGGCGTTCTGGCTCCGCGCCGAGCAGCTCGCACTCGAAGCCCGCCGCACCGAGATGGTCCGCGAGGTACTCCTGCGCCGCGCGCTCCTCGCCCGGCGGGTTGACCGTGTTGAAGCGGATCAGCGTCCGCAGGAGCTCCTGGGCCTCGGCGGCGAGGTCGACGGTCACTGGATGATCGTACGCCGATCGCGCCGCGCCCCGGGCACGGACGCGAGCAGTTCGCGGGTGTAGGGGTCCCCGGGAGTGCGGAAGAGCGCCTCGTTGGAGGCCAGCTCGACGATCTTGCCAGTGCGCATCACCGCGATCCGATCGCACATGTAGCGGATGACCGACAGGTCGTGTGAGATGAACACGACCGTCAGCCCGAACTCGCTTTGCAGATCGCGCAGGAGGTTCAGGACCTGCGCCTGGATCGAGACGTCAAGCGCCGAGACGGGCTCGTCGGCGATCAGCAGCTTCGGCTTCAGCGCCAGCGCGCGCGCCACCCCGACGCGCTGGCGCTGCCCGCCGGAGAACTCGTGCGGGTAGCGGTTGTAGTGCTCAGGGTTCAGCCCGACTGTCTCCATCAGCTCCTGGACGGCCTTGCGGCGCTCGCCCCCGCCCGTGTTCAGGCCGTGGATCGCGAACGGCTCGCCGATGATCGAGCCGATCGTCTTGCGCGGGTTCAGCGACGAGTAGGGGTCTTGGAAGATCATCTGCATCTCGCGCCTGACCGTCTTCAGCGCGCCGCCCTTCAGTCGCGTGATGTCGTGGCCCTCGAAGCGGACCTCGCCGCCGCTCGCCTCGAGCAGGCGCATCACCAGGCGTGCGGTCGTGCTCTTGCCGCAGCCCGTCTCGCCGACGATTCCGAGCGTCTCGCCCTGCTCGATGTCGAAGCTCACCCCGTCGACCGCTCGCACCGCGCCCCCATTGCGCCGGAGGACGATCCCGCGCGAGGTCGGGAAGTGCTTGACCAGGTCGCGGACTTCCACGAGCGCGCTCACCGGGGAGGCTCCTCCTCTACGCCGACGGCCGCCAGCGCCTCCTCGGGCACCCGCCCCGCGTGCAGCTGCGCCCACAGACGCCGGCGGACGTCCGCCTCGAGCAGGCACGCGACGTGGTGACTCGGCTCGCCGGGGACCGGCTCGAGCCGCGGATCTACGCGCGCGTGCTCGGGCTGGGCGTAAGGGCAGCGCGGATGGAAGTGACAGCCCGACGGAGGGTTGATGAGGCTCGGCGGCGCGCCCGAGATCGGCACGAGCGGCTCCGTGCGCGAGCCCTCGAGCGTGGGGATCGACTTCAACAGGCCCCACGTGTAGGGGTGCTGCGGCTGGGAGAAGAGCAGCTCGGCCGAGGCCGCCTCGACGATCCGCCCCGCGTACATGACCGCGATGTCGTCGGCCAGCTCCGCGACGACCCCGAGGTCGTGGGTGATGATCACGATCGCCATCCCCAGCTCGCGCTGGAGCTGTTCCATCAGGGCGAGGATCTGCGCCTGGACGGTGACGTCGAGCGCGGTCGTGGGCTCGTCGGCGATCAGCAGCTTGGGCTCGTTCGCGAGCGCCATCGCGATCATCGCGCGCTGGCGCATACCGCCGGAGAACTCGTGCGGGAACTGGTCCACGCGCCGCGACGGGTCGGGGATGCCGACGAGGCCGAGGAGCTCGACCGCACGCGCGCGCGCCTTCGCCTTGGAGACGTCCTGGTGGGCGCGCACCGCCTCGATCAGCTGGGCGCCCACCTTGAAGAACGGGTGCAGCGAGGAGAGCGGGTCCTGGAAGACCATCGCGATGTCGTTGCCCCTGATGCCACGCATCTCGGCTTCGGAGAGTCCCACCAGATCGCGGCCCTCGAACAGGATCCGCCCGGATACGCGCGCTCCCTGTCCGCGCGTCAGGCCCAGCGTCGTCAGCGAGGAGACCGTCTTGCCCGAGCCCGACTCGCCGACGATGCCGAGCGTGCGACCGTGATAAATCTCGTATGTGATCCCGTCGACCGCGTGCACCACCCCGTCTTCGGTGGGGAAGTCGACGCGCAGATCCTCCACCCGCAGCAGCGGCTCGGCGGCGCTCATGTGCGCTCCAACCCACCCGGCACGACGAGGCGTCGCCGGCTCATGAGTAGCGCACCCGAGGGTCCAGATACGCATACGCGATGTCCACGAGGATGTTCGCCACGACCACGAACAGCGCCGCCAGCAGCACCGTGCCCTGCACGATCGGGAAGTCCGAGTGGTTGATCGCGTCGAAGTTCAGGCGCCCGATGCCGGGGATGTCGAAGACGGTTTCCACGAGCACCGAGCTGCCCAGCAGCGCCGCGATGTCGAGGCCGAGGATCGTGAGCACGGGGTTGATCGCCGCGCGCACGCCGTGGCGCAGCACGACCCTGCGCTCGGACAGGCCCTTGGCCCGCGCCGTGCGGATGTAGTCCTCGCTCATCGTCTCGATCAGGCTGCCGCGGATCAGGCGGGCGTAGACGGCCGCGGTTCCGGCCGCGACGACGAGCCACGGCAGGATCATCGCGGTGAGCCATTTCACCGGAGCGCCCGTCAGACCGACATAGCTGCCCGCGCCAGGGAAGATCCGCACCTGCCCGATGTCGGCGGCGAACACGTACAGCAGGATCAGCCCGAGCCAGTATTCGGGCGCGGAGACCAGCACCAGCGCGCCGCCCATGCTCACACGGTCCAGGCGCGAGCGGGCGCGGCGCGCGGAGACGATCCCCACGGCGAGGCCCGCGGTCAGCCACACGACGGCGCCGCCGAACACGAGCGAGAGCGTCGCCGGCAGGCGGGTCGAGATCAGTTCCTTCACCGGCGCGTTGCTGTAGTAGCTGAAGCCGAGATCGAAGTGCAGGAAGATGCCCTTCATGTAGAGCCAGAACTGCGTCAACAGCGGCTTGTCCAGCCCGAGGTTGTTACGGATCTCGGCGATGATCTTGGGGTTCTGCAGGCGTCCCGCCCTCAGCTTCGCGGGGTCTCCCGTCGGCAGGATGCGGAACATGACGAACGTCAGCGCGGAGACGATGATCAGCAGCGCGACACCCCACAGCAGCCTGCGGATGATGTAGCGGGTCATGTGGTCGAGATCGTCGCGCGCATGGGATTGGACCTGTGAGCGATCGGGGTGGGCCCGCGTTCAGCGAGCCCACCCGTGTCGCGCCGCTCGTGGCTACTTCAACGAGGTGTAGTTGAAGTCCCAGGAGCCGATGTTCCACTGGTCCCCGACGCCAAGTACGTCCTTGGCCCGGATCGCCGCCTGCTTGTCCCAGTCGTACGGGATCGCGACCGCTTCGGCGACGAGCTCTTCGTCGATCTTCGCCCACGCGTCTTCGCGGGCTCCGGCGCCGACGAGCTTCTCAGCCGCCGCCATCGCCGCGTTGATCTTCGGGTGGTCGACCAGGCCCCAGTTGGCGTTGGTCCCGTTCTTGACGATCAGCTTGCCGTTGAACGGCACGTCGAGCACGGCCTGCCCATCGCCGAAGTCCGATATCCAGCCGACGTTCGGGCAAACGTCGATCTTTTCGGAGACGACGCCGCAGTACTTCGAGTACATCACCGACTGGTCGACCAGGTTGAACTTCGTCTTGAAGCCCATGTTCTTCAGCGTCTGGTTGGCGATTTCCGCGTTCTGGGCATTGGGGTTGCCGGTCGAGCCGACGACCTGGATCGTCTTGCCGCCGGTGTACTTGCCGCTCGGGTAGCCCGCGAGCTTCATGTACTTTTCCGCCACCGCCATGTCGCCCCGCGGGTGTTCGTTGTAATCCACCTTCGGGCCCGCGAGACCGCCCGCCTTCTCGAACCCTGGCATTCCGGGGTACAGGAAGTGCGTCATCACGTTCGTCACGAGCGAGCCTCCGCGCGCCTTGTTCATGGCTTCACGGTCCAGCGCTGCCCAGAACGCCTTGCGCAGGTTCACATCGGTGAACGGTCCGTAGCTGTTGTTGACAGCCATGTAGTGATCGCCGGAGCCCGGTGAGATCAACAGCTGGTCACGATATTTTTCATACGCGAGCTTGACGATCGGCTGCGCAACAGTGTCGTCCTGCACGATGTGCGAGCCTTCCAGCACCTGCCGGCCGATCACCTCGGTGTCGCCACCGATCTTGACCTCGATCTGGTCGAGGTACGCCGGCCGGTGGTCGGTGCTCGCATCCCAGTTGGGGTTGCGCACGAGCGTCGCCGACTTGCCGGGCTGGTAGCCCGTCCCGAGCACCTTGCCCGAGGAGTCGGCCTTGAACATGTAAGGACCGGTGGCCACCTGGTGGTTGCCGTATTCACTCGGTTTCTCGGCGTCGTACTTCTTCGCGTACTCCGGTGGCACGGCTGCGCTCATCGGCAGCACGAGCGCATTGGCCACGATCTCGCCGGCGGGTTCGGTGAGGTGAAATTCGATCGTGTACTTGTCCGGCGTCGTGATACCGGGGATCGGTCCACCACTGGCCTTGGGCATACCTTCGACCGCGCTGAAGTAACCCATGTAGTAAGGGTTGGCGACGTTGGAGTTGGCCGCGCGCTCAATCGCGTAGGCGACGTCGGCGGAGGTCACTTCGCGGTTGACCGGCGGGCTGAAGTGCACGCCGTGACGGATCTTGACGGTGACGAGCTTGCCCCCGTCGGTGATCTGCGGCGCGCTTTCGGCCATGTCCGGCGTCACCTCGGAGAACGTGTTCGGCTTATATGAGTACAACGGCCGCTGCGTCGCGTACACCGCCTCGTAGTCGATCGAGAAGTAGGACTGGCCTGGATCGATGTGTTCGAAGTCCTCGTGGTTGAGGACCGTCAGGGTGCCCCCCTTCTTGCCTCCGGTGAGCGACTCCGTCGCCGGAGTCTGAATGCCCGCGGCGACCGCGCTGCTGGCGCCGGCGCCACTCGAGCTGCTGCTGGTCTTGCTGGCGCCACAAGCGGCGAGCGCCAGGACGAGCACGCCCGCCAGGCCCACCAGCAGAATCGTTCTAAGCGACCTCATCGAGGCGCCTCCTTTGGTTGTTTGGTTCACTGCCCGGCTCACCGAGCGGTCCTTGGGTTCAGTGCGTCCCTGAGTCCGTCGCCGAGCAAGTTGAAGGCGAGCACGGTCAACAGCAGCGCCACGCCGGGAAAGGTCATGTACCACCACGCCGTGTTGAAGATCGGCGTCGCCGAGGCGATCATCTGCCCCCAGCTCGCCGTCGGGCGGCGCACCCCCACCCCGAGAAACGACAGCGACGCCTCGATCAGGATGTTCAGCGGCATCAGCAGCGTGGCGTACACGATCACCGGCGCCACCAGGTTGGGCAGGATCTCGCGGAACATGATCCGCGTATCGGATGCCCCGAGCGCGCGTGAGGCCTCGACGAACTCGCGCTCGCGCAGCGACAGCACGAGACCCCTGACGATGCGCGCGATGTAGGTCCAGTTGACCAGGGTGATGAGGAAGATGATCACTCCCAGTCCCGGTTGGATCGTTCCGCCGACGCAGCCCCTGACCGCGCAGGCGGCGCCGATGCCGAGCCCGAGCAGCAGGATCGGGATCGACAGCACGATGTCGATCAGCCGCGAGAGCAGCGTGTCCACCCAGCCGCGATAGAAGCCCGCGAGCACGCCCACGACGACGCCGATGACAGTCGCGATCGTCGTCCCGAGGATCCCGACCTCGAGCGAGACGCGCGTGCCGTAGATGACCCTCGCCATCACATCCTCGCCGAGCTGGTCGACCCCGAACGGGTGTGCCCCGTTCGGACCGAGCGGGCTGCCGAAGGAGTCGGTGAGGCGCGAGTTCTGGGTGTAGGGCCCCGGCAGCCCCAGGACATCGACGACGAGCGGAGCGAATACGGCCAGCAGGACGAGGAAGCCGATGAAGCCGAGGGAGACCAGCGCGACGCGATCCCGGCGAAAGCGCCGCCAGAAGAGCTGCAGGGGCGAGCGCGCCGCGATCGCGCCGCGCACGT
>DASUPL010000217.1:0-8050 GCA_036281155.1 Solirubrobacteraceae bacterium
CGCCTTCTGACTGTTCCCGGGAACAGCTGGTTCGCGGTTGGTCCCTCGCTCGTGCTGCTCCTCGCTCACGACCTGCGCCCCGACGCCGAGGCGGGCATCTTGGCGCTGGCCCTCGCCGCGCAATTCACCTGCGACTTCGCCGCGAACGCCGCGCGCGAACGGCTGTGCGGCGGCCTCACGGTGAAAGAGCTCGCGATGGAGGTACGTCAGGTCTATCTCATCGACCTCGCGCTCGCGCCCCTCGGTCTCGCCGTCGCGTTTGCCGCCATCGGGCGTCCGTGGGCGGTGCTGCTGATCGTGCCCCTGTTCGGCGTGCTGCGATGGTTCTCCAAGGAGCGTCGTGCCAGGCTAGAGCAACTGATCGAGTTGAACGACGCGTATCGCGGCACAGCGCTGCTGCTCGGTGACGTCGTCGAGGCTGACGACACGTACACGGGGGCGCACTGCAAGGACGTCGTACACCTCGCACTCGACGTCGCTCGCGAGTTGAGCCTCGACATGGACGAGCAGCGCACGGTCGAGTTCGGGGCGCTGCTGCACGACATCGGCAAGATCGCCGTGCCGAAGGCGATCGTCAACAAGCCCGGCAAGCTCGATCCGCACGAGTGGGAGATCATCAAGACCCACACCGTCGAGGGGCAGAGGATGCTCGAGCGCGTCGGCGGCTTCATGGGAAACGTCGGGCGGATCGTGCGCTCCCATCACGAGCGCTGGGACGGCGGTGGCTACCCCGACGGTCTCAGCCGCGAGAACATTCCCCTCGCGGCGCGGATCGTCTCCTGCTGCGATGCGTTCAACGCGATGACCACCACCAGGCCCTACCGCGAGGCGATGCCGACCAGCGCCGCGCTCGAGGAGCTGATCGCGCACGCGGGCGCGCAGTTCGACCCGCTCGTGGTCGACGCGCTCGTGGTCGTAGTGTCTCGTGTCAGAACGCCCGTCAACCTCTAAGGGGAATCATGAACCGAACGCGATCCGTGTGGCTGTCGACTGCTCTTCTCTGCGCGGCTCTGCTCGCCGGATGCGGAAGCTCGAGCTCCACCAGCACGAGCTCGACGCCCGCGGTCGCCACGCAGCCGGCCGCGACGGCTACGTCCGCGACGACCACGCCGAACACGACCACGTCGAGGTCGACGCCGACCACGCCGGCCCCCGTCGGCGCCGCGGCAACGGCCAAGCGTCTCGCCGCGACCCTCTGCAAGTCGAGCGCGGCGCGGGCCAACCTCAAATCCAAGCTGAAGCAGAGAGTCGAGGAAATCTGTCACGCCTACGCCAAAGGCGACGAAGCCAAGGCGCGCGAAGTGGCGAAGAGGGCGTGCATCGAAGCGGTCGAAGCGATCCAGGCGAAGGGGTCGCTCAAGCGGCGCGCGATGGCGAGCTGCGAAGCCAAATAGCGCTCAGCGGAGCGCGCGGCATCGAGCGGAGGGGCTTGCGGCTAGGGCGCCGGAGCCTCCTCCTCGCCGTCGTCCTCCCCCGCGTACAACGACTCCCGCGCCAGCTCGCGGCCCCTGCCGTCGAACAGCTTGATGTCGAGCAGGTCATGGCGGTAGTCGTCGGGCGCGATCAGCGTGAAGCGCTCGTCGAGGAGCTCGCACTGATCCACCGCCAGGTCAGCCAGCTCGGCCGTGACGATCCTGCCGCCCGACGTCAGCGGGCGCCCCCACACGAGCGTCATCGCGGCCACAGCCCCGGACTCTCCCCGCCACGCGCCGATCACCTCCTCGCACAGGTCCAGCCGCCAGTCGGGGTTGCGCTCGGAGATCTCGTCGGTGAAGTCCACGTGCGCTGAGAGCTCGCCCGGCTGGTCGTCGTCAGTGGCGGGGAGGAAGCGCACGTAGCCGAACAGCTCATAGCCGCTGGTGGTCCGCGAGGTGCCCGGAACGTAGGTGTGGCCGTGCCACGTGCGGTCTGGGTACCACGCGACGAGCCCCGGCTCGCCGAGATCGTCGGGCGTATCCTCCAGCCCCTTCACGGCCCCGAGGAACGCCTCGCGCAGGCGCTCCTCCCAGCGGCCGTACGGCAGCTCCTCCTGCGGCGGCTCGGCGGCGAAGCGGGGGAGGAAGCGTTCTTCGGGCGGCATCGCTGCGGGCCAGCCTAACCGTCCGGCGGCAACGACGAGCCGCCCGCCGTCCCCCCGTCGGTCTCAGATTCGCTCACGCGTCGCGCAACACGGCGGCCGCGTGCTCGGGCGCGACGATGTTCAGGTTCAGATCGGTCGACAGCTCCAGGCCCGCCAGGTGCGTCAGGCGCGGCATCACGTCGATCCGCCAACAGAAGTCATCCGCGCCTCGCGGCGCGGTGCGCACCCACAGGTTCAACGGCGGGCTCGAGCCGAGATGGCGCGCCAAGCGGCACAGCCCGTCGTGCAGCAGCGCCGCGCCCGACGGACCGTCGTCCTCGAAGCGCGCGCGCGGCGTGCGCGGCGCGAGCATCAGCTGAAACGGCAGCCGCGATGCGTATGGGGCCATCAGGACCGCCTCCTCGTCGATCGCCACGATCCGCTCGCGCCTGCGCACCTCCTCCGCCACGAGGTCGCCCAGCAGGCTCTGGCCCATCGTGCGCGCCGTATAAGCCGCGGCGCGGTCGCGCTCGCGCGCGACCGCCGCGGGCACGAAGTCGAGCGCGTAAAGCTGCGCGTGCGTGTGCGGCAGCGAAGCGCCCGCCTCGCGCCGCTCGTTGACGATCAGCTGCACGCACGCGCTGCCCGCGTGCGCGCGCATCCGCGCGCGCCACGTCTCCACCGCGGTCACCACCTGCGCGACGGGCAGCTCGGCCAGCGAGAGCACCGACTGCGGCCCGTTGACGATCACCTCGTGCGCGCCCGTCGCCGGCAGCGAAAAGAACAGCTCCGGCTGACCGCGCGCCGACTCCATCGGCTCCGAGCCATCGTCGCTGCCGCTTGCCCCATCAAGCGGCTCGGCGGCGCTCAGCGCGGGGTACAGATTCGGCACCACCCGCACCGTCCAGCCGCTCGAGTCGGGTGCGCCGCCGCCCGGGCGCAGCGCGTAGAGCTCCGGCGGGGTGCGGTCCTCGTGGCCCTCCGCGAACGGATCGCGCTCCGCGTCGATCGCCTCGGGCGCGGCGCACGTCGGCTCCCCGCCCGGCCGTCGCGAGCGCTCGCCCGCGACGATCGTGCGGTGGCCGCTGAGCGGGTCGATCCGCAGCTCGGGCACAGGTCAGCCGTCGAGCGCGTAGCGCCTGACGTCCTCTTCCAGCTTCGCGGTGCTCGGGTAGGGCCCCTGGCGGATGAACCTGTCGCCGCGGCGGTCGTAGAAGACCGTCACGGGCGTGAACGTCGAGCCGGCGATCGCTTCGCCAAGCCGGCCGCTGGCGTCGAAGTAGCTGGGGTAGCTCACGGGGAAGGAGCGTAGAAACTTCTGTGCGTTCGCGCGGCTGTCGGCGCTGTCGATGCCGATGAACGCCACGCGGCGTCCTTGAGAGAGGGAAACACGCTGGAAGACCCCGAACTCGGCGCGGCAGGGTGCGCACCACGAGGCCCACTTGTTCACCACCACCGGCCGGCCGCGCAGCGCGGCCAGGCGCGCGCGCAGGGCCGGCAGACCGCCGGAGAGGATCTCGCCGGCCTGCGCATGAAGGTCCGCAAGCACTGGCGGAGAGCCGGCCAGGCGGGCGCGCATCTGCGCGAGCGTCAGTCCCGACGGCGCGCTCGCGGGAGAGGAATCGCCGCTCAGCTGGGCCAGCCCGACGGCGAGGAGCACGGCCACGCCGAGCGTGGCGAGCGCGATCGACAGGCGCTTGGGCGTCATCTGCGCACAGCGTCGCAGATGGGCCCCACTTCAATCATTCCCGCGCGTGCTATATCCTGAGGCAAGTCAGAGCCGGGGGCGTGTAGAGCGGTATCCGGCTAACCGGCGCCATCCGGGCGCCAACCTTTCTGAGCCGCGCCGAAGCCACTTTCGACGGCGGCTCTGTCTCGAAGTCCAGAGCCTCTATGGCCGAGTCCACCTCAGTGGCCCTCGCGGCCGCGACCATTCCAAGCTCCGCCGACATCAAACGTGCGGAGAAGCTCGTGTGCGAGCGTTTCCTGCACGAGGGCGAGGACGCGGCGGTCGCGCTCGCTCCCGGCACGCCGCGCAGGCGTGCGCTGGACGTGGCGCTTGCGGAGCTGAAGGCCGACCCGAAGACCAAACACCCCTCGACCGCCTGGCGTCGAGAGTTCTCGCTGCTGCTCGGCCTGGAGCGGCTGCTCTCCGACGACGAGCCGAAGCTCGTGGACGGGACCGTGCTCTCCGCCCATCAGGTGGATGCGCTGTCGGGCACGCTCACCGCGCTGCTCGCCGAGGCTCAGCGGACCGCCTCCGATGGCAACGGCCGCGCGGCCACGTCAGCCTCCCCGGAGCTGCTCGCCTCGGCCGACATCCTCGGTCCGGAGCACGGCGCGGCCGCCGACGCAACCGACGCCCCGCCCGCCCGCGACGCCGCGAGCGAGGACGACGACGAGGACGACGAGCCGGAGGACGAGGACGACGAGGATCTCGGACCGGTCCAGCGCGCGGCGCCCGACGAGGACGAGGACGATGAGGATGACGAGGACGACGTGCCGGACGAGGATGACGACGAGGACGTTGAGGAGCCCGAGCAGGAGACGGAATCGGAGGAGGAGCCGCGCGACTGGGTCGACGACGACGGCGAGGAGGAGTCCCTCGGCGAGCAGCCCGAGGACCCCAACGCGGCGAAGCGCTTCTGGTTCGAGCACGCGACCGGCGCGGGCAAGACGGTCGCGGCGCTGGGCTTCGTCGAGGCGACGCAGACCGGCGGCGTGCTGATCCTCACGCACAGGCGCAATCTCGTGGACCAGTTCCACGGCGAGCTGCGCGAGCGCGGCTACTCCAAGCGCATCAGCCGCCCGCTGCTGCAGGGCGAGGACTCCGTCAAAGGGCCCGTCACGGTCGAGACCTACCAGTGGTTCGTGCGCAACGCGGGCAAGATCTCGAGCGCGTACACGATCGTGATCTGCGACGAGGCGCACACCGCGCTGGGCGAGAAGACGAGCGGCGCGATCCGCAACTGGACGGGCCCGATCTTCATCGGCATGACCGCCACCGGCGCGCTGATAGCGCGCCACGTCACCGACCTGTTCCCGACGCAGACCTCGCGCTTCGACCTCGCGCAGGCGGCGCGGCGCGGCGTGATCGCGCCGCTGCGCTGCGTGCGCATCTCACCCGGCGTGGGCGTGCGGACGATCGCGAAGGTGCCACTCAGGCGCGGCGAGGTGGACACGGAGTTCGACCAGGACGAGCTCGCGAAACTGCTCGACCAGCAGCCGTTCAACATGGCGGTCGCGAATCTCTACAAGACGCGCTTCAACGGCGTGCCCGGCGTCGTCTACGCGGCCGGCGTGCGCCACGCCTACAACCTCGCGGAATCGTTTCGCGCGGAGAACATGAAGGCGCAGGCGGTCTCCGGCGAGACGCCAAAGCGCGAGCTGGCGGAGATCCTCGCGCGCTACGAGCGCGGCGACATCGACGTGCTGATCAACGCGCAGCTGCTCGCCGAGGGCTGGAACAGCCCGCGCGCGACCGTCTGCGTGCACCTCGCGCCGACCGCGTCCAAGCGCATATACCAGCAGCGCGTCGGCCGCGTCACCCGCCGCCACCCCGGCAAGGAGGCGGGCCTCGTGGTCGACTTCGTCCACCCCGCCACCAAGCACGACGACCCGGTCGTCACTTTGCACTCGCTGCTCGACCGCGACGTATATAGAGGAGGGGCGATCGTAGTGGGACCCGTCCGCCGCGGACGGGGACGCAGGATGCGTGTGGAGCGTCGCGTGCTGCCGGTGTGCGCGGAGGAGGAGCGTCGCTTCGAGGTCTTCGAGCGCGAGCTGTGGCGCATCGCGGTCGAGCACCTGGACTATGGCGAGCAGCACCTGTGGGCGGCGCTGGCGGGCGCGCGCGTGGCGCCGAACGGCTGGCGCCGGGCGCGCGCGATGCTGCACTTCGACCGCACCGGCGAGCTCAAGAGCCGCTTCCTCATCACCGCGGTGAAGCGCAACAAGAGCGCGCAGCTGCGCCTGCGCGCGCTGACGGACATCTCCGCGCTGCGCGACCCCGACGCGTTCGACGAGGCGATCGACATAATCGGCGGCTGGCCGCGCGAGGAGCGCAAGGAGGCGACGAAGATCATGCTGCGCGCGATGGTCGAGCGGCGCATCGGCCGCCGCGACCAGGCGAACGCGTGGATCTGGCGCCTCGCGGAGTACACGCGCGACGTGCACGAGGAGTACGCCGTGCAGCGCTGGCCCGAGACCAAGCGCCTGCTGGGCCTGCTCGTCAACTCCGCCGGCGGCGCGCACGCACGCAACGCCCGTCGCCTGATCCACGCCGCGCGCAAGCAGGACCGCCGCCTCGCCGCGGCGCTGCTCGCGGCCGCGCTCGCGCACACGCCCGAGGCGGAGGAGGCGCTGCGCGGCGCACGCACGCGGATGGCGCGCAAGCCGCCCGCGCTCGCGCGCGAGCTGCTGCGCAACTTCCCCAAACGCCGCGCCCGCAACGCGCGGCGCAGGCGCAAAGGCGGCGCCAAAGCAGGCGCGCCCGGCGCGAATAACAACAACACGACGGTCGCCCCACTGGAGACCTCGCTCTCGCGCGGCCAACCCGAGGAGCCCAGACCCGACTCGCAGGAGGATCTCCGCCACGAAGTCCAGGACGCGCTCGAGCACCGCGACCTCGATCAGGTAGGGGAGCAGGCTTAGCTCGAGCCGACGCCGGTCCCGTTGGGCCTATGTCGACAATACGTCAATCGTCTAGTGCGGGCAAGCCTTATTGGTTCTGTTTTGGTGCCATGCTCCGATCTTCGGAACTTCGTTCCTATCTGTGATCGTATGGCAATCTGGCTTAGATACAGGGCTCGCGCACCACGGGGCACCTCTAACGCTCCGTCTACCTATTGGCAAGTCTTGTCATTCTCATGGGACGGTGTTATACAACAGCTGTTCCTTCGTCTAGCCTAGTAGTAGGGGCGACGGGGCGACCCACATGAAGTGTGGTCCCCAGGTTGCCGCGCGCTAGACGTGCTCGGCTCTCATGAGCCACCCCAATTATGGCTTCGAGCGTTGTGCTCGAGCCTCAACTCAGGGGTATGCGAAAGATGCGCATAAAGGTCCAAAATGGTAGCGTTTCGCGAGAGACTCTCCGCGCGCGATTATCGGCTGCTGATGGCCGGGTCTCGCGACGGGGTGCTAGGGGTTCAGTTCGCCAATGGCTAACAGTTCGTCGAGATCGTGTCACACGCCAGAAATGCACATCACGTCATGCTCCGTCAGCAAGGAGCATCGAAGATCATGAAAAGCATGAGAATGATGGGCATAGCGCTGGTCGCGCTATTCACCATAAGTGCAGTCATAGCAGTCGCAGCACAAGGCACCGAAGGCCCGTTCTGGAAGGTCAACGGCTCGCGGCTTGCAGCGGGTCAAGTTGCGTTAATCTTAGCAAGTGCAAAGAAAACGTTTACGCTGCAAAACCCCGTCTCTAAAGTAAAGATCGAATGCAGCGCGTTCAACCTCAGCGAGCATTCTACCATTAACGGCTCAAGCGGCGCAAATGCTGGCACAAGCAAAGAGGTCATCGAATACTCTGGATGTACAGGTGGTGCTAAAGAAGAAGGTGAAAACTGCAAACCACAAAGCGGTAAAATAACGACGACGTTAGTTACCAACACCTTGGGATACTCACGAGACACCAAGATTGGCTCATTAGTCTTAGTCCTATTCAAACCATCTGTTGGCTCTACATTCACGACGATCACATTCGAAGGCACAAACTGCTTCGCTGCGTCGACCGCCGTAACCGGGTCGACTATCGGGGAAGCCACCGTAAACGGTAAATTTATTCACGTCGGTAGCGAACCAGCAGAAGAACTTTCAGGGCAGGTGCGGTTCATCAAAGGAAACAAATCGATCTTAGTCGAAAACGGCGGAACATTGACAAATTTCAAAAGTGGGCTGACCGCATTCGGGACCGCTGCCTCACTCGAAGGCGAAGCATTAATCGACCTCAGCAATGGGAACAAATGGGGGGTCTTTACGGCGTAA
>DASUPL010000218.1:0-14175 GCA_036281155.1 Solirubrobacteraceae bacterium
TTGGCCACGGCGGCGGCGACCTCCGCCATCTGCAACGCGGTGACCTTGAGTTTGTCCTGTCCGATGCCCATGCGCCCGACGTCCACAAGGCGGCTGGTGGGCCGCACGAGTCCTTTGGCGGCGTACTCGCCGCTGCTGGACATCTCTTCCGCGGGGTAGTCGAGCCGCGGTTTGCGGTCGAAGCCGAAGCGGCTCATGTAGCGCGCGAGCGTGGGCTTGCCGAGGCGCACGGCGACCTGCGCCCAGGCGGTGTTGACGGAGTGCACGAGCGCCTGCGTGAGCGTCAGCTGGGGGAAGCTCTCGTCGTTGTCGTTGCGCAGCGGCACGCCCGAGATGGGCGTCTCGTTGCGCCCGTCGATCACCGAGGACGGCGTGAACGCGCCGGTGTCGATCGCGGCGGTGGCGGTCACGACCTTGAACGTGGAGCCGGGGGCGTAGCCGAACTGCGTGGCGCGGTTGACGAGCGGTTTGCCGCTCGTGTCGGTGAGGATCCGCTTGTACGCGCTTTGCGAGCGCAGCGAGTTGGGGTTGAAGCCCGGCGCGGAGGCCATCGCGGTGACGGCTCCCGTGCGCGGGTCGAGGGCGACGATCGCGCCGCGGTGGCCCGCGAGCGCGGCGTTGGCCACGCGCTGGGCGCGCGGCTGGAGCGTGGTGATGAGCTTGTCTCCGCGCGGCTGCTTGCCCTGCAACTGGTCGAGCACACTCTGCAGGTTCGTGCCTGTGCGTCCGTTCAGCGCGGAGCTCTGCGACTGCTCCAGGCCGGTGCTGCCGAGACCGGTGTTGTAGTAGTAGCCGACCGCGTGCGCGAACTGCGCGCCGGTGGGGTAGGTGCGCCCGAACACACCTCCCGCGCGTGGCACGCTGCGCGCGAGCACGGTCCCGTCAGCGGCGAGGATCGGTCCGCGGTCGATGCGCTGCTGCTCCAGCAGCGCGCGCGCGTTGAGCTTGTTTTCGCGCAGCGAGGACGCTTCGAACACGGTCCAGCGCGAGGTGAACGCGATCAGCAGCGCGAACAGCAATGCCACGAGGCCATAGAGGCGGACGATCGGGCGGTTCATTCGAGCTGCCCCAGTTCGAGGCTGCGGATCAGCGACGCGGCGTTCGCTTCCGATCGCAGCGAGTGGCCGAGCAGCGTCTTGCGCCGCTGCGGCGTGAGCGTGGATGCGCTGACGCCGGAGACGTACCGACTGCTGTACAGCGCCACCTCGCCCGGGAGGCGGAGGGGAACGCCCTGGTAGAGCGTGACCAGCCCGCGGTCGTTGGTGCCGATGAAGTACACGGACTGCAGGGCGAGATATCCCGCACAGCCGAGCAGGCCGAGGACCGCGAGCACGGCCGCGAGCGCTCCCACCCGGCGCATGCGCCGGCGGGCGCGTCCAGCGGGCGCCTGGGCCGGGGCGTCCGCCGAGCGCGGGCTTCGCGCGCGCGAAGGGGCGGGGGCGCCCTCCGGCGCGTGCACCGCGGGCAGGTCGGTCATCGTGTCCTGGTCGGGCGCGTCGGAGAGCCCGTCGGCGTGCACGTCCTCGAGGCGGATCAGCACGACGGTGATGTTGTCGCGCCCGCCCGCGTCGTTGGCGGCGGCGATCAACGCCTCGCCCGCGTCGCGCAGGCGCGGATGCGCGAGCAGCACCGCGGCGACCTCCTGCTCGGAGATCATCGTGGTGAGCCCATCGCTGCACAGCAGGTAGACGTCGCCGGCGCGCGCGCGGAACGAGCGCGTGTCGACCTCGACGATGCCTTCGGGTCCGAGCGCGCGCGTGATCACCGAGCGCTGGGGGTGCTCGATGGCTTCCTCGGGCGTGAGCTTGCCCTGGCGCATGAGCTCGTCGACGAGCGAGTGGTCGTCGGTCAGGCGCAGCAGCTCACCGTCGCGCAGGCAGTAGGCGCGGCTGTCGCCGACGTGGGCGATGGCGACGTCCTGCGCCGTTACGTACACGGCGGTGAGCGTCGTGCCCATGCCGGCGTGCTCGGGACTCGTGTGCGAGAGCTCGTGGATGCGCGCGTTGGCGGCCTGGGCGAGCGCGGCGAGCGCGGGCTCGGGCTCGGCGGAGTCGGGCAGGCCGGATTGGAAGGACTCGACGGCGAGCCGTGAGGCGACCTCGCCGGCCTGTGCCCCGCCCATGCCGTCGGCGATCACGAACAGCGGCGAGTGGGCCAGCAGCGAGTCCTCGTTGGCGCGCCGCTGGCGCCCGGTGTCGCTCCCGGCGTATTGCTCGGCCACGCGCAGCATCAGTCGACCTCGAAGGTGAATTCGCTGTCGCCGATGCGCACGCGGTCGCCGGCGTGCAGCGGCCTGGGTGTCTGCAACAGCTCCTCGTTCAGGTAGGTGCCGTTGGTGGAGTCGAGGTCTTCGATGACGACGATGTTGCCCTGCTCGTAGATGCGGGCGTGGCGCGCGGAGGCGAACGGATCCTCGAGGCGGATCTCGGCTTGCTCGCCGCGTCCGAGCGCGAGGTCGCCGTCGAGGTCGTAGATCATTCCCGCGTCGTGCCCGGGCGCGCGCTCGACCACGAGGCGCGGCGCAAGCTGGGAGGCGCCGAGTGGGCCGAGCGTGGAGGCCGAGTGCAGCCCCGTCGCGTCGGGTGGGATCGCGCGCGATGTAGCGCCGCGGTCGGGGGTGAGCGAGGATCCCGCGCGCAGGTCGCGGCGGGCGCTGCGCGCGACCCACAGCAGGAACAGGTAGAGGACGGCGAGGAAGCCGAACTTCAGCGCGACCGATACGGGCTCGAGCGCGTTCATCCGACTTCGAACACGAGCTCTGTCGAGCCGAGCTCGATGCGATCTCCGGGTTGCAGGCTCTGCGCGCCGCCGATGGCATGGCCGTTGACGAGCACGCCGTTGGTCGAGCCCCGATCCTCGATCGTCCAGCCTTCGGGTCCTGGACGGAGCTCCGCGTGACGGCGTGAGATGCCGGCGTCGTCGATCGCGATCTCGCAGTCGCGGCTGCGACCGATGACTCCCCCGCCGTGAGGGACCAGCAGTCGACGCGAGCCGACCAGCAGCAGCGCGCGCGTGGTCCTGCGTTGGACGCGCGCGTCTTCGAGCGGCTCCCTCACGCGCGCGGACGTGCTGTAGATCATGGTGTGGCCGTGCTCTTCCTGCTCGACGGGGGCCGGTTGATGCCCATCACTGTGATCGTCGGGTCGGACCAATCGCGCCTGGATGCCGAAC
Source organism: Solirubrobacteraceae bacterium (assembly GCA_036281155.1). Taxonomy (GTDB): domain Bacteria; phylum Actinomycetota; class Thermoleophilia; order Solirubrobacterales; family Solirubrobacteraceae; genus Palsa-744. Next base: position 3,172 of record DASUPL010000218.1, read on the forward strand.
TCGCCGAGCGACAGCCGCTCGTCGGTGTGAAACGAGATGTGAGGCTGGGAGGCGAGGATCAGCTCCTCGCGACGCGCGTGCTCGAGCAGATAGCCGCAGAGCTCTTCGATGACCTCCTGCTCTACGCCCTCGTAGCGCGCGCGGTCCTCGGGCGAGAGCCACACGGAGTACTCGTTTGGCACGTACACGCGCGAGACCGACACGGTGCGGTGCGCGTCCATCTCGCGAGCGAGCTTGCGCGCTAGCTCCATCGGTCGAACCTCCGAGCGGAATGCCCGTCCGAAAGCGCCCTCGACGAGGTTGGCGATCGTGGTCTCCACGCTCTTGAGTAGGTTCATCGGATGCGGCTCGGCCGACCGATCGCGGATCGGCGGCCAGCTGTTAGCCATGCTACGCGGCCGGGGACGGGAGCAGGTTTCTAGACGGGGCCGCGCAGGGCGCGCGCGGCGAGCGCGAACAGACCTCCGACGACGGCGCCGAGGACGGCGCCGCGTGGACTGGGATGGGTCAGCTGGGCGGACAGCCCCGCGTCGAGGGCTGGAGCGGCGGCGGCGATCGCGGCCGACCAGGTGACGACCGCGACGAGATCCACGGCGGCGTTGCGCCCGCGCACGATCCACGGCAGCGCCAGCGCCCCGCACGCCCACAGCGTCGCGCCGAGGAGCACGCCGAGGGTAAGCATCGGCTCGAGGACGTGCGAGGAGGTCGTGCCGATCGAGCCCTCCCAGGCGGCGTGTGCGGGCGTGCCGGGCGCCGCGCCGAGCCACAGACGCCGATCGAGCAACGGCTCGGCGAGCGTCAGCCACCAGTATCCGAGCGCGCCCAGCACTAGCCGCCAGCGCCAGCGCGACGCCTGCCCGGCGAGCGCGGGAAACGCGGCGGCGAGACCGACAAGGCCGAGTATCGGCGCGAGTGCGGCGGCGATCCATCCGGAGCCGACGCGGTGGGAATCTCGCTCGCGTGGCAGCAGGAGCAGCGGCAGCAGCGCGGCGGCGGCCAGCAGCGCCACGCCGGAGCGCCCGGCGAACGCCTGCCACGCGACGACCGTCAGCGCGACGGCGATCCACAGCGCGCGCGGCAGGGCGATTCGTGCGCCGGCCGGCGCGGTTTGCGCTTGCAAGTCGGCAGGCTCCCTCCCGGGCGGGTGCAGGCCGTCGGGGTGGCGAGGCGCACGTACACCCCCGGAGCGCACCGCGGGCTCGTACGCTGCGATGACCCTCGTGGAGTCGATGGGAGCCTCGCGCGTCGGCATTGGCGCAGACTCATGGACGTGCCCGCGACGGGGCCGCCGCAGACCGCGCTCGAGCGTTTCGGCGAGCACGAGGCGCAGCCTGTCCACAGTCCCGCGGTCAGACGGCGATGGCGAGAGAGCGTAGTCGAGAGCCTGCGTGAGGGGCCGGGGCAGGTCGCGGCGCTTGCGCGCAAGTGACTCGATCGGACGCCCGATGCGCCGTGCGGTGGCAGCGGGAGTGGCCCCCCGCACGGGGTTCACCCCGCACAGCGCCTCGTAGATGACGAGCGCGAGCGAGTACAGGTCGGCCTGCTCGGCGACCTGTCCGCCATCGGCCTGCTCGGGGGCCATGTAGGCGAGCGTGCCGAGCACGTCACCGGGGCGCGTGAGGACGTCCTCGCCGACGAGGCTCGCGCCGCCGAAGTCGGTCAGCTTGGCGGTGACTCGCGCGCCGTCCTCCACGCGGTCGGGGACGAGCACGTTGTGTGGCTTGATGTCGCGGTGGATGACGCCGTGGGCGTGAGCGTGAGCGAGCGCCTCGGCGAGCGCGAGGCCGATCTCGAGGATCTCCTCGTCCGCGAGCTCGTCGTCGGCGATCAGCCGTGCGAGCGTCTCGCCCTCGACGAGCTCGGAGATGAGGTAGAAGGCGTCGTCGGCCGAGGCGACCTCGTAGAGACGCACGATGGCGGGGTGTTTCAGACGCGCCCCGGCGTGCGCCTCGCGCGTGGCGCGCTCGAGATCGCCGTCCGGACCGAGCCAGATCCGCTTGAGCGCGACGGGGCGGTGCAGCACCTCGTCGTGAGCGCTCCAGACGGTGCCGAAGCCGCCCGTGCCGAGCTCCTCCAGCAGCCGGTAGCGGTCGAGCACGAGCGTGTCCTCGACGCGAATGCGCTGCTGAAGGAGGGTGCGCTGCGACTCCACCACCTCCCGCGTTCGCCGCCGCGGGGCTCCTCCCCTGCCGGGCGTGGCAGGAAAAGCCGCATTGACGGAGAACTTGCAGGGACGTCAGGGAGGTGGCGTGCAGTCATACTGGGGCCCTTCCCGAAGTCCCTGCAAAGGAGCGGTTGGCTTTTGTCGTTCTTTGACGATGGCGAGGAGAAGACTCCCCGGCCGTCATCCCGAGCGCCCCGACCACGAGCGATCGACGATCGCTCGTCTGATTCGGCGACCGCGCAGCACCCCAAACCGCGACGTCCGCAGGGCGGTGGCGGCGGCGTGGGGGTGGACCAGCACACGCTGCTGATCCGTCGTCGCATCGCGGCGGTGGTGGTGGGCGTGGTGCTGCTGATCGTGATCGTGCTGCTGATCAACGGCTGCGTGAAGGGCAAGAAGGAGCAGTCGCTGAAGGACTACAACCGCGCGGTGAGCCAGCTCGTGCAGGAATCGCGCTCGCAGGTGTCGCACCCGCTGTTCGGCGCCCTGACGAACGCCACGAGCAAGTCCGCGCTGGACGTGGAGCTGCAGATCGACCAGCTGAGCAAGGTGTCCCGGGAACTGGCGGATCGCGCCAAGGGACTGAGCGTCCCCGGCGACATGGTCGGCGCGCAACGCAACCTGCTGACGACGTTCGACCTGCGGGCCGAGGGGATGGCGAAGGTGGCGCTGCTCGTGCCCAAAGCTTTGGGCAGCAAGAGCAGGCAGGTCAGCTCGCAGATCGCGGGTGAGATGGAGGTGTTCTTGGCCTCCGACGTGCTCTATTCCCAGCGCGTCGCGCCGTTGATCGCACAGACGCTGGACGCTGACGGCATCGGCGGGCTGTCGCTGGCGGGAGACCGCTTTCTGCCGAACCTCGGCTGGCTCGACCCGGCGACCGCGCATTCGCGCATCACCGGCCAGAGCTCCGCGGGCGGGCAGACGGGGATCGCCCCCGGCACGCACGGCAGCTCGCTGGTCGGGGTCAGCGTGGGCGCGAACACGCTGGCGGTCGAACCGACGCTCAACCACATCAGCGGCGGGGGCAGCCCGACGTTCACGGTGACGGCGCAGAACACGGGCACGAACGCCGAGACGGACGTGAAGGTGGACGTGACCGTGACGGCGGGCGGGAAACAGTTCAAGGCCTCGCACGCGATCAACGCGACGCAGCCGGGCAACAAGGTCAACGTCGAAATACCCGTCGCCGGCATCCCCGTGGGCGCGGCGGCGAAGATCGAAGTGTACGTCGAGCCGGTGCCCGGGGAGACGAACGCGGAAAACAACAAGAGCACCTATCTGGCGTTGTTCGGCGCGTAGGGCGCGCCCTCGCCAGCGGCTAAGTTGTGGCGATGGTCGCCTCGATCACGGACACGCAGGGCATCGTGGCGCTGGCGGCGGGAGCTGTCGCGCTGGCGGCGCTGCTGGGGTGTGTCGCGCTGAGCGTGTCCGTCAGGCGGCTGCGTCGTGCGCAGCGGACGGTGCTGGGAGAGCGTGGACAGCAGGATCTGGTGGCTCACGCGGCGGCGGTGCAGGAGGCATTCGAGGCGCTGCGCGACTATGTCGAGGAGGTGGCGGTGCGTGTGGACGAGCGCCTGACGGGCGTCGAGACGGCGCTGCGCGGGACGATCTCCCACCATGCGCTCGTGCGCTACGACGCCTACAACGAGCTGTCGGGGCAGCAGTCGATGTCGATCGCGCTGCTCGACGAGGAACGCTCGGGGATCGTGCTGTCGTGCATCCACCACCGTGACCAGGCACGCGTGTACGGCAAGCTGGTCCTGGGCGGACGTGGAGAATTGGAGCTCTCCCCGGAGGAGGCGGAGGCGGTGCGTGTGGCGATGGCGGACGAGGGCGGTACGTCCGCGGATGAGCACCCCGCCTGAGCAGCCAACGGGTCGGGCGCGGGTCGGGCACCTCGGGCCGGAGGGGACCTTCACCGAGGAGGCTCTGCTGAGCAGCGCGGCAGCGGACGCCGTGGAGCCCGTTGGGCTGGCGAGCATCTACGACACGGTCGCGGCGCTGCGGCGCGGGGATGTCGACTGGGCGGTGGTGCCGATCGAGAACTCGCTGGAGGGGTCGATCGTCGTGTCGCTCGATCTGCTCGCGGGCGATCCGGGCGACGTCGAGATCGTGGGCGAGGCGCTGGTGCGCGTGCGCCATTCGCTGATCGCGAGCGGGCCGCTGGCGCTGGATCGGATCGAGACGGTGTTGACCCATCCGCAGGTGCCCGGGCAATGCACGCGCTTCTTGCGCGGCGAGCTGGCGCACGCTCGCGTGCTCGCGGCGAGCTCCACCGCGGAGGCGGTGCGGACGGTCGTCAGCGAGGGCCGCTCCGACCAGGCGGCGCTGGGAACGGTGCTCGCGGCGAGGATCTACGGTGGAACGATCGTGCGCGAGGGCGTGGAGGATCGCGAGGACAACGAAACGCGATTCGTGTGGCTGGCGCGGGCGGGGGAGACGGCGCGCGCGCCACTGGCCGAGGAGCGCGAGACCGGCGAGTGGAAGACATCGCTCGTGTTCTGGGGATTGGGCGCCGAGCAGCCGGGCTGGCTGCTGCGTTGCCTGGAGGAGTTCGCGAGCAGGGACATCAACCTGACGAGGATCGAGTCGCGCCCTCTGCGCGAGCGCATGGGCACGTATATGTTCTTCATCGACCTTGCGGGCAGCCGCGAGGAGACGCGTGTCGCGGACGCGATCGCCGGGCTGCGGGGGTACTGCGAGGAGGTGCGGATCTTGGGGTCATACCGCGCGGCGGTGCCCCGCGGCGTGGCGGCGGACTGACGCGCGGCGGGGGCGCAGCCGCTGCTATCGGCCATCTCCCCCGCTAGACTCCCCGGCGAACATGGAGAGCACAGTCCCACCCGAGCCGGTGGGGTCCGTGTCGCCTTCAGAGCACCAGCGGCACGGACCTGAGACATCGCCCCAAAGGGCGATGGGTGGCCGGGTGCTTGTCTTGAACGCTACGTATGAGCCAATCAACGTGTGCACGGTCAAGCGCGCGGTGGTGCTGCTGCTGAAGGAAAAGGCGGAGCTGTTGGAGCGCGGCCGCTGGGAGTTGCACTCGGAGAGCTCGACTCTGGCGCGGCCGGTGGTGATCCGCTTGGTGACGTACGTGAACGTTCCCAGGGACGCCCACCGGCGCAAGATCACACGGCGTGCGGTGTTCGCGCGCGACAGCTGGACGTGCCAGTACTGCGGCTCGCGCTCGAACCTGACGGTCGATCACGTGATCCCGCGGTCGAAGGGCGGCGGCTCGAACTGGGAGAACATCGTGGCCTCGTGCGCGCCGTGCAACCGGCGTAAGGGTGACCGGCTGCCCAAGCAGGCGGGGATGCACCCGCGTCACGCCCCGCGCACGCCGCGGGCGGAGATCTTCATCCACGTCGCCAGTCCCACGATCCCAGCGGCATGGCTGGCATACCTGCCACAGGCGGCCTGACGGCGGCATGGAAAACGACGAGGGGCGCCTGCGCTACGACGCCCCTCGCGATGCTGCGCTGACTGGAAGAACCGAGAGCGACGAAGCTGCGGCCGGAGGGACCAGTACCGGCGGTCGTCTCGGGGTGTCCCGGGTTGGATTCCGCTAGGCGGACCAGCCTACCGACCTAACGGCCGGTCACCTCCAGGGTCCCGTAAGAACTGTCACTCAACGTTTGGACCACCTCCTTTCTCTGGTCTCGCCAGAGTAGCGAACCGCGACGACGAGGAGGTGGTTTTCACATGTTGGACGTTCAGTGGAAGACGGCGCCGAACTCCTGGGCGTAGCTCGCGCCGGTCTGCCCTTCGCCGAGCGAGGCGGGCACCGCTGGGGTGACGCCGATCCCAGTTTCGGTGTACTGGCTTTCGAGCATGTTGGCGAGGTGCTCGGGCGAGTCGATCCAGGCGGCGACGATGGCCTTGGGGGTGGAGAGGCTGAGTGTTCCCCACGCGAGGTTCTCACCGAGGGCGTAGCCGGCGCTCGGCCCGGGCAGATAGCCGCTGGCGAGAATTCGCTGGGCGGGAGTCTCTCCGCTGGGAGAGACGTGCGCGAAATAGTCCTTGACGACCAGTTCGGTGCAGTGGCCTTCGGCGGCCTGCTCGAGACGGGCGTTGACGCTCAGTGGGCTGCGTCCGTTGTGGGCGCGCTCGTGGTTGACGAGGCAGAGGATGGCGTCGCGCACGAGGACGGTGTTTCCGGCCGCGGGCGTCAGTTCGGTGTTTTCGCAAGGCGTGGCGAGCACAGCTGCGATCTTCGCGGCCACTTCCTGAGCTGAGTCGGGGTGGGCGGTCGTGGCGGGTGTCTTGGCGGCGTCCCCGATGCTCGCTGTGCGTGGCCTCGCGTGGTGGACGCGGCGCGGCTTGCGGGCGCTCTCATGGCAGCGGCGCGGCGCGGCGTGCGCACGGCGGTGGACCTTGGCGCCGCGGGCCGCGCAGGTGAGGCGCGCGTGGTGGGCGTGATGGACGCTGGTCTTGTGGGGAGAGGAGTGGTGTCGCCGAGCGGCCGTCGCGGAGGCGGGACCCAGCGCCAGCAGACACGAGCAGAGCAGCAGGGTGAGGGCAGCTGGGCGGCGTTTGCTGGGGAGGGCCACACCCAGCGCTTCGTCGGGTGCGTGCGCCTATCTGAGCGTGCCGGTGGAATTTGGACGAGTGGAAGCGCGATGCGTGAATGCCGGGCGCCGTCTTGCGGGCGCTCGAGTTCAGTCCTGCGGCGGAGTGTCGCTCGCCACGCCGTCGTCGTCGATGGCCGCGGCGGAGCCGTCCTCACCGGTGTCGACGACGAGGGCCACCGCGCTGACGGCGTCGTCGTCCTTGAGGTTCATCACGCGCACCCCGGTGGCGGATCGGCCCTGCTGGGAGATCCCGCCGGCGGCGGTCCGTTGGACCATGCCACCGACGCTGATGAAGACGAGTTCCTGATGGTCGCGGACGACGAGCGCGCCCGCGAGGCCGCCCTTCTGCTCGGTCAGCCCGATCGTCTTCACGCCTTTGGCTCCACGGTTGGTCTTGCGGTACTGGCTGATCTGCGTGCGCTTGCCGTAACCGTTCTCGGTCACGACGAGCAGGTCCATGTCGTCGCGCGCGACGTCCATGGCTATCACGCGCCCGTCCTTGCCGACTTCCATGCCGCGCACGCCTGTTGTGTCGCGGCCCATCGAGCGGACGTCGGACTCGGCGAAGCGCACGGTCAGGCCAGCGCGGGAGACCATGATGACCTCGTCGTCGGGGTCGACGGTGCGCACCGCGAGCAGCTCGTCGTCGTCGCGGATGTTGATCGCGATGATGCCGTCGGCTTTGATGGGCGTGTTGTATGCGACGAGCTCGGTCTTCTTGACGGTGCCGTTGCGAGTGGCGAAGACGACGAACTGCGTCTCGGAGAAGTCGCGCGTGGAGACGACGGCTTGGATGCGCTCGTCTTCGCGCAGCGGGAGGATGTTCACGAGCGCGCGCCCCTTGGCGGTGCGCTGGGCCTCGGGCAACTCGTAGACCTTAGAGCGGTAGACCTTGCCGCGGTTGGAGAAGAACAGCAGATAGTCGTGCGACGAGCACACGAACAGGTGCTCGATGAAGTCGCCGTCCTTCATGTCCATGCCCGTGACGCCTCGGCCGCCGCGCTGCTGCTGGCGATAGGTGGCGAGCGGCAGCGACTTGATGTAGCCCGTCTGGGTGATCGTGATGACCATCTGCTGGTCGGCGATCAGGTCCTCGATGTCGATCTCGTCCTCGGAGTGGCTGATGTCGGTGCGCCGCTCGTCGCCGAAGCGCTCGCGGATCTCGGCGAGCTCCTCCTTGATGACGCTGAGCACGCGCGTCTCGTCGCCGAGGATCGCGCGCAGCTCGGCGATCCGCTCGGACACGTCGGCGTGCTCCTGTTTGATGCCGTCTGCCTCCAGCGCGGTCAGCTGGGACAGGCGCAGATCGAGGATCGCGGTGGCCTGGATCGGGCTGAGCTCGAAGCGCTCGACGAGTTGCTCGCGGGCGGCGTCGCGGTCGCGTGAGGCGCGGATCAGTTCGATGATCGCGTCGAGGTGCTCGAGCGCGGTGAGCAGCCCCTCGAGGATGTGCGCGCGCGCCTCCTTCTCGGAGAGCTCGTGCTTGGTGCGGCGTACGATCACTTCGCGCTGGTGGGCGACGTAGTTGTGGATCACCGCGAGCAGGTTGAGCGTGCGCGGGACGTTGTCCACGAGCGCGACCATGTTCACGCCGAACGTCGTCTGCATCGGCGTGTGCTTGTAGAGCTTGTTGAGCACGACCTTCGGCAGCGCGTCGCGCTTGAGCTCGATCACGAGCCGCATTCCGCGCTTGTCGGACTCGTCGCGCAGGTCGGAGATCTCGGGAATGCGTTTGTCGTTGACGAGTTCGGCGATCTTCGTCATCAGGTTGCCCTCGCCGCCCTTCTTGACCATGAACGGCAGCTCGGTGACGACGATCGCCTCCTTGCCGTGCGTCAGCGGCTCGATGTGTGCGCGCGCCTGGACACGGACACGCCCACGGCCGGTCTCGTAGGCGTCTTTGATGCCCGCACGCCCGAGGATCACGCCCCCGGTGGGGAAGTCTGGCCCTTTGACGTGGCGCATCAGACCCTCGGTGTCGATTTCGGGGTCGTCGATGTAGGCGACCGTCGCGTCGATCACCTCGCGCAGGTTGTGCGGCGGGATGTTCGTGGCCATGCCGACGGCGATGCCGGAGGAGCCGTTGACGAGCAGGTTGGGGAAGCGGGCGGGAAGGACGAGCGGTTCGCGGCGCGAGCCGTCGTAGTTCGGCGCGAAGTCGACCGTGTCCATGTCGAGGTCACGCAGCATCTCAGTGGCGATGCGGGCGAGGCGCGCCTCGGTGTTGTGGCTGATGAAGCCGTTGGTGAGGAACGAGTGGTCGTCGGTGTCTACCCGAAGTGAGTAAACGGGCTGAACGCCGGCCTCGGTCACAGATGAGACCTTGGCGTAGTAGTAGTCGCCGTTGACGAGGGGCGCTACGACGTCACGCACCTCCTGAGACTGGATGCGCTCGAGTATCGCCGTCGATCCGCTCTCCCATCGCTCGATCCGGTCGACGTTGTGGCGCCGGAGCCAATCACGCTCAGCGTTGGAGGAAGCGCCGTCCGAGCGGATGTATTCCGCCACATGTGGGACGTGATCGTGGCTCAATGCGCGACTTGTGACGGGAATCTCCGCGAGATCGCGCTCGAGCTTTGCCTGCTTGGCGCCGAGGAACCCCACTCGCTCGGAGAAGATCCGCGCATCTCGACGATTGGTGATCACAACCTTGATCTCGCCACGGGCCGAGGTGCTCAGCCGCGAGATCGCTCCGAACTCTAGGAGCAGGAGCTGAACGTCGCGCGCGAGTTGCTGGCTCCGGGTTGAGTAGGAGATCTGGATGGTCCTACGTGGAAGCAACGAGCTTGAGCCGTCGCCCTCGAACAGAGATTGCAGAAATAGACGCTTGAAGCGGGCACCCGCCGTCCACACGAACTCCGGTACGCGCTTGCGCTCGCTGCGCTGTCCCTCCATCTCAGCGAGTGGGCTCGCGCGGAGCGACGTCAGGTTCTGTATGTCCAGCTCGTGGCAGTGGCTACCAGAGCGGATGGTGCGGGAGCTGACATAGCGCGCGCCGCCGACAACCTCGTCGTAGGCGACGACCACCGCGTCGAAGAAGTCCTTGTCGAGGTTGTTGAAACCGGCGCGATTTGCGCTAAACCACCCCTCCGAGACGAACGCTCCTGCCAATACCGCCAGCATTCCGGACGACTTATCCAGTTGCTCGGCTTGAGCTCCAGCACCGCGGTGCAGCAGAACGTGCTCGCCCGGACGAATCTCTTCCAAGAGCTTCCACATGAGGAGCGGAACGCCGGCCATATCGACAAGACACAGGACTGGGTGGTTGTGCGTCCCCGTAAGCTCATAGCCCTCGGCTGTGCGCAGGGAAAGGGTGGGGTGCTCGCCGGAATGGAAGAAGACTGACGCGTGCACGGGTCGGCCCAAGCGGTCGAGCACATCGATATCGACGGGCGTATCTGAGTTGGGCAGTGCGTTCTCTGCGAGGGAGTCGATGCGTAGGCTGCCGTTCCGCGTGCGTACACGTGTATCTCCCGCGACGCAGTACCTCATCGCGGCTGCAGGGTCGTCGTCGACGGAGCCGAAGTTGCCCTGGCCGTCGACGAGCTCGTTGCGCATGGAGAACTCCTGCGCCATGCGTACGAGCGTGTCGTAGATAGCGGAGTCGCCGTGGGGGTGATAGTTGCCCATCACCTCGCCTACGATCTTGGCGCACTTGGCGTATGAGCGGGTCGGCCCGAGGCCGAGCTCGTTCATCGCGTAGAGCACGCGACGGTGTACGGGCTTGAGGCCGTCGCGCACGTCGGGCAGCGCGCGGCCGACGATCACCGACATGGCGTAGTCGAGGTAGGCGGTGCGCATCTCCTCCTCGAGCGCGCGCGGTTCTACGTTGCCTCCGCCTATGACATCGGCGCTAGCGATGGTGAATCACCTCCCTACACATCGAGATTGGCCACCGCCCTGGCGTTGTCCTCGATGAATGCGCGCCTCGGCTCGACCTGGTCGCCCATCAGCATCGAGAACGTGCGGTCGGCGGCGAACGCGTCGTCGAGCGTGACCTGGGCGAGCGTGCGCGTGGCGGGCGCCATCGTGGTTTCGCCGAGCTGCTCGGCGTTCATCTCGCCGAGGCCCTTGAAGCGCTGGAGTTTGGTGCCTTTCTGCGCCGCGCCCATCACCGCGGGGTGCAGCGCCTCGAATGAGGCGGCGCTCTCGTGCGCGTCGCCGAGGCGGACGTCGAACGCGGGCACGCCCGCGAGCTCGACGAGCTGGGCGTGTACGCGCGCAAGCTGGCGGTACTCCTGGGACTCGAACAGGCTGCGCTTGATGCGA
>DASUPL010000219.1:0-2440 GCA_036281155.1 Solirubrobacteraceae bacterium
GCCGAGCTGCTGCTCGAGCGCTACGGCATCGTCACGCGCGAGCAGGTTCTCGCCGAGGGGATCAAGGGCGGCTTCGCGATTCTCTACGACTCATTCACGAAGTTGGAGACACTCGGCGTGTGCCGTCGCGGCTACTTCGTCGAGGGCATGGGCGGCGCGCAGTTCGCTCTGCCCGGCGCCGTCGAGCGGCTGCGCGCGGGCAGCCACGGCCCCGTAACGCCGGGCGCGGTGCTAAGCGCGGGAGTCGGAAACGATTCGAGCGGACGTTCGTTGGTCATCGCCGCCGCCGACCCCGCCCAGCCGTATGGCGCCGCGCTGCCGTGGCCGAAGCGCGAAAGTCAGGAACGCCGGCCGGCGCGTGTGGCTGGTGCGTACGTGGTGCTCGTGGGGGACGAGCCCGCGCTCTACGTCGAGCGCGGAGGGCGTGGATTGGTCACGCTCGCGGACGCCGAGCGGCTGCACGAGGGGCTCGTCGCATTGGCCGACGCGGTCCGTGCCGGACGGGCCCCAAAGCTCGGGCTGGAGCGGATCGATGGGCAGCCAGCTATGGGATCTGAGCTGGTCAACGCTCTCGTGGAGCTCGGCTTCCACAGCGGTCCGCGGCGCCTCACGCTCACCGCCTGAAGGCTCTCCAGCCTGACGTCGACGCCCAGGCGCTGGCGCTCTGCCGGGTCCGGCGACGTCCCAACCTCCGCACGTTTCATCGCCGTAATACGAATCCCTTTGTCTGTCGGACGTTTGGACGTGATGGAGACAGAGGTGGAAGTGTTTCGGCCAGCTTGTTATTAAAGGCCGCATAGGAACTTGCGCCGGACAGCCAAATCATTTACCTTCTAGAACCGTGGGGATGAGTCGAACCAGGGGCCAACTCGCACCGATGTACCGGAGGTTGCCGCACGGACCGAACGGTATGAACCGTGAGGAAGTCGCTCGAAATCAGCGGGCGCGTCTTTACGGCGGGATGATCGAGTCCACATCGCAGCGGGGCTATCACGCCACGACGGTCGCCCATGTCATCGGGCTCGCGGGCGTGTCGCGCAGGGCGTTCTACGAGCAGTTCGCCAACAAGGAAGAGTGCTTTCTCGCGACCTACGACATCGTGGTCGCTCGCGCTCGCAAGCGCGTGCTCGACGCCTGGCAGGGCGAGCGAGGGTGGGCCAACCGCGTGCACGCCGCCTGCAAGGCGCTGCTCGACGACGTCGCCGAGTCGCCCAAGGGGCCGCGCTTGGTGTTGGTCGACTCGCTCGGGATCGGCCCCAAGGCGCGCGAACGCATGCAGCTGGCCGGCTTCACGTTCGAGCGCCTCGTGGCCACCGCCTTCGCCGCATCCCCCGACGGCGTCGGCTTCCCACAGCTGACCTCGCGCGGGATCGTCGGCGGGGTGCGCCACGTGGTGTTCATGCGCATGCTCGAGAACCGCGAGCGCGAGCTCTTCGGCCTCACCGACGAAGTGCTCGACTGGATCGAGTCCTACCGCACCCCCGCCGCCGCCCGCCTGCGCCCGTTCGGGCCGCCCACGCCTCCGCACCAGCCGCCCAGCCCCGCCGCGTTCCTCGCGCGCGACGACAAGCGCGCGCGGGTGCTCGGCTCCGTCGTGCACCTCACCCTCGACGAAGGCTACTCGCGCCTCACCGACCCGCAGATCGCCCAGTTCGCGGGCATCTCCACGGAGGCGTTCCACAAGCAGTTCGCCAACAAGGAGGAGTGCTTCCTCGCGGTGCTCGACGAATTCGTGCATGAAGCGCTCGACGCCGTCAGGCCCAACCTCGAAGGCTCCGACACCTGGCCCGAGGCGGTCTACAAGACGATGAGCGCGTTCGTCGACTACCTCGTCGCGCATCAGGCGCTGCTGCGGATAGCGTTCATCGACGTGTTCGAAGTCGGTCCGGGGATGATCGGGCGGATGACGCACTCCGTCGAGGACTTCACCAAGATGCTCACCGAGTACGGCCCGCCGCCGCGTCGCGGACCCGCCGTCGCCCTCGAAGCCGTCACCGGAGCGGTCTGGGGGATCATCGCCAGCTACGTCGCCAACGACCGCCTCTCGCGCCTGCCCTGCCTCGTGGACCAGCTCGTGTTCACCGTGCTCGCGCCGTACATCGGCCCCAAGGGCGCCATCGAGGCGATACAGGCCTGCCGCAAACCGCTCCGCGCCGTCTAGCTCTAGCGCGCGCCCGTGCAGTCGTAGAGCACGAGCGGCACCTTGCCGCCAGTTTTGTTCGTGGTGCGCTTGCAGTGTGCGTAGACCCACCGCAAGCGTGGGTCACGTTCGCCGTTCGGCACGAGGAATGCCCGCACCCTGCCGGAGGCAACGTAGCTGCGCAGCCGCACGACGGTCGGCGCGGGGACGCCACCTTCGAAGCCACCGATCGGCAACACCTCTCGGCCCGTCGCCAGCACGTACGGCGCGGCGAGCTGCGACGTGTCGATCGCGAACGCC
>DASUPL010000220.1:0-3788 GCA_036281155.1 Solirubrobacteraceae bacterium
CGCCGCCGGCAGCCCAGCGATCAACTTCGCGGGCGGCTGCGGCTTGACCGTCGATGAGCGTGGCATTGGGCGCTCGGATGGGCTTTGCGACGCGGGCGCGTTCGAGTTCACGCCTCCGCCGGTCCCAAATCCGCCGGGGCCCCCGCCAAGCCCCCCATCCAAAGCGCCGACCATCGCGAGCGCGACCCAATCGCACTCGGCTTGGCGCGAGGGCAGAAAGCTGGCGTCCCTCTCTCGCGCCAGCAAGAAGAAGCCTCCGCTTGGCACGACGTTCTCGTTCACGCTCGACCAGCAGGCGAGCGTGAGCTTCGCCTTCACCCAGCAGGTCGGTGGGCGCAGCGTGAACGGCAAGTGCATCGCCCAGACCCGCAGGAACCGCCACCGGCATGCGTGCAAGCGCGTCCTCACCCGCGGCGTCCTGACCGTCGCCAGCCATGCCGGCGCGAACAAGCTCGCCTTCCAGGGACTGATCTCGCAATCGAAGAAGCTGCCGCTGGGACGCTACACGCTGCTCATCACCGCGACGAACGCAGCCGGGCAGCGCTCGCCGGCACGCTCGCTTCGCTTCACGATCGTGAAGTAGCGCGATCGCCCGGGGTCAAGCCGCGATCGCGTCCAGGTTGAGTCGTACGTACGTGATCGCACCCTCCGGCCCGAGCGCCTCCATCACCGCGTCGATGTAGGCCTCGCGCAACCCCTCCGGCAGCCGCGCGGTGTGCGCGGTGAGGGCGTTTGTGCGCAGCCACTCGCGCAGGTCGTCATACGGCGTGGGGCGCTCCACGAGCCAAGTGCGCACGTCGGCGAAGCCCGCCGCCTCCAGGCGCGCGGTCGTCTCGGTCGGGTCGGCGTAGTTCCACGGCCCGTCCCAGCCGGCGAGGTGTGCGGCGAACGGCTCGCGCTCGCTCACCGCGCGCGTGGCCACGACCAGCTCGGGCGTGTTGCCCGCGCCGCCGCACTGCGCCACCAGTTGGCCACCTGGCCGCAGCACTCCGCGCAGCCGCGCGAACAGGCGCTCGTGATCTGCGAGCCAGTGGAACGTCGCGGTGGAGAGGATCGCGTCCACCCGCCGACCACCCAGGTCGAGCGCTTCGAGATCCTGCTCCAACAGCTCCACTCGCTCACCGAGCCTGCGTCGGGCGGCCGCGAGCATCTCCGGCGAGCCGTCGACGCCGATTACGTGGCCGCGCGGCACGCGCTCGAGCAGCGCCTCGGTCACTCGCCCCGAGCCACAGCCCGCGTCGAGCACCGTCTCATCGCCCGCCAGATCGAGCCGTTCCAGCACCTCGCGCCCGATCCGCTCCAGCGGAGCGGAGATGCGATCGTAGGTCGCGCCGTCACGGTAGGAGCTTGACATACGTCCGTATGTTATCGCATACGGACGTATGTAGCGGGGCTTCTGTGGGACCGCGCGAGACCCGCGCAGCGCGGCGCTACGCGAGCCGCACGGGCAACGTCTTCAACTGGTTGATGAACAGCGACTCGACCGCCGCCGGGCGGCCGGCGAGCTCGATGTTGGGGTAGCGCTTGAGCGTCTCCTCCATCATGATCCGCAGCTCCAGACGCGCGAGCGCCGTGCCGAGGCAGAAGTGCCGCCCACCGGCGCCGAACGCCTGGTGCTCCTCTTTGCGGCGCAGGTCGAAGCGTTCTGAGTCCTCGAAGCGCGTCTCGTCGCGGTTGGAGGACACGTACCACATGACGACCTTCTCGCCCTCTTTGATCTTCTGCCCGTGCAGTTCCGTGTCGCACGTCGCGGTGCGGCGGAAGTGCGCGAACGCGGGGAACATCCGCAGCGACTCCTCCACCGCGCTCGGGATCAACGAGGGGTCGTCGAGGAGCATCTGCATCTGCTCGCGGTCTTCCATCAGCGCGCGCATGCCGCTGCAGTACGTCGCCTTGGTGGAGTCGTTGCCTGCGGCCATCAGCAGGAAGAAGCCCATCACGATCTCGTGTTCCTCCAGTTTCTGCCCTTCCACCTCGGAGTGCACGAGCACGCTCGTGAGGTCGTCCGTGGGGTTCGCCTGGCGGTCGGCGATCAGCGCGCGGCAGCGCTCGAAGATCTCGGGCAGGTCTTTCTCCATCGCGCCCTCGAAGCCGCCGGGGTTGAGGTCTTCGTCGGCCGCGCCGAGGGTCGCGTTCATCAGCCGCGCCCAGATCGCGTCGTCCTTCTCCTCGATGCCCATGAAGCTGCCGATCACGCGCGCGACCACGGGCTGGGCGACGTCGCTGACGAGGTCGCACGTGTCGCGTCCCTCGAGCCGATCGAGCACGCGCACCGCGATCGCCCTGATCGCGTCCTCGTGCGCGGCGATCCGCTTCGGCGTAAAGCCCGCCTGGAACAGCGCCTTCAGCCGGTCGTGCTTGGGCGGGTCCATGCCGATGAACATCGCCTGCGCGAGCTCCAGCGGGAAGCCCGCTCGGGCGACGAGCACCCCGCCGCGTTCTGAGGAATATGTTTTCCAGTCGCGGCTCACAGTGTGGACGTCCTCCGCGGTCGTCACCGACCAGAATCCCTCCTCCTCGGGGAAAAGTTCGAAGCTCTCCGTCCAGTGGATCGGGCATCCGCTGCGCATCTCCTTGAACGCCTCGTGCGGCGGGCCGTCGAGCCACAGCTCGCGGTCGGTGAGTTCCACGCTCTCGATGTCGCGTCCAACCGTCGCCATGCCAAACCTCCGTGATCGCCGCCGGGATGTCTCAAACGGATAGTACCTGGCTGACTGGCCAGTTTGGATGGAGCGCCGGGTGCGAGCGCCGGCACGGCGCTTTGCATACCTGGTGGACGATGCGCCCAGGTGGTAACACTTGACAGATGCCCCGCGCGATGTGGACCGGAGCGATCAGCTTCGGCATGGTCACAGTACCCGTGAAGCTGTACAGCGCGCTCGACCGCAAGAGCGTGCGCTTCCACCAGCTGTCGGGCAAAACGGGCGTCCGCGTGGCGCAGAAGCGCGTGGACCCCACCACTGGCGAGGAGGTCCCCTACGCGGAGATCGTCAAGGGCTATGAGATCGCTCCCGAGCGCTACGTGGTGATCGAGCCGGGCGAGCTGGAGACGCTGCAGCCGAAGAAGACGAAGACGATCGAGATCGAGGACTTCGTCGAGCTGTCGCAGATCGACCCTGTCTACTACGATCATCCCTACTACCTCGCGCCCGGCCCCGGCGGCTCGAAGCCCTACCGGCTGCTGCTGGAGGCGATGCGCAAGACCGGCAAGGTGGCGATCGCGCGTGTGGTAATTCGCTCGAAGGAGCAGCTCGTGGCGATCCGGCCTGTGGGCGAGGCGCTGGGGATGGCGACGATGATCTTCGCCGACGAAATCCTGCCCGCCGACCGCGTCGACGAGATCGCGGAGGCTGCCGAGGTGAAGACCACCATGCGTGAGCTCGACATCGCCAAGCAGCTGGTGGAGTCGCTCGCGGGCGACTTCGAACCGGAGAAGTACAGCGACACCTACCGCGCGGACGTGCTCGCGTTGATCGAGCGCAAGGCGCAGGGCAAGCACATCGCGGTGCAGCCCGAGCCGGAAGAGGTGGCCGCTCCGGCGCCCGACCTGATGAGCGCGCTGAAGGCGAGCCTCGACGCGGTCCGCGCGCGCGAAGGCGGCGCGAGCAACGGGCGCAAAGCCGCCGGCAAGAAGGCTCCGGCTAAAAAGCCCGCCGCCAAGAAACCGGCCGCGAAGAAACCCGCCGGTTCGCGCGCGTCCGCCAAACGGTAGGTGCCCAGCCGCCGTCAACGCAGCACGAAGGCGGACGGGGCGACCGAGGGTCTGAAGAGCTACCGCGGCAAACGCG
>DASUPL010000221.1:0-3544 GCA_036281155.1 Solirubrobacteraceae bacterium
GCGCCCGTCGCTCAGCGCGGCTTCGACCTCGCGGCGGATGTCCTGGATGCCGGAGTCGCCGGACAACGCGATCGCGCCGTCGCGCACGAGCTTCGCTCCGGTGTAGGCCTTGGGGTTGTGCGAGGCGGTGCACATCAGCCCGCCGTCCAGCTCGCGCGAGCCGACGAGGAAATACAGCATCTCGCTGCCGACTTGGCCCGCGTCGAGTACGTGCACGCCCTCTGACAGCAGGCCCTGGCGGTAGCGCGCGGCGAGCTCCGGTGCGCTCAGGCGCATGTCGCGCCCCAGCCCCACGCGCAGCTCGCCCACGGGCTTGCCGGCGAGCTGCGCGAGCACGCGCGCGAACGCCGCGCCGATCAGCTCGGCGACGTCGCCGTCGATCTGCTCGCCGTACAGGCCGCGGATGTCGTACGCCTTGAAGATGTCGGTGGAGAGGGTCGTGCTCATGCGCCCGAGCATCCTACCGGCGCGCTGCGCCCGCTCCGGGCGGACCCCCAAGCGCTCGCGCACGCGGACTGGCTCGTAGACTTCGGTGCATGTCTGGACATTCGAAGTGGGCGAGCATCAAGCATAAGAAGGCGATCGTGGACTCGCGCCGCGGCGCTGCGTTCTCGAAGCTCACGCGCGCGATCACGGTCGCGGCGCGCGACGGTGGAGGGGACCCCGTGGGCAACCCGTCGCTGGACCTGGCGATCCGCAAGGCGAAGGAAGCTTCGATGCCGAAGGACAACATCGAGCGCGCGATCGCGAAGGGCACCGGCGAGGGCGGCGACGCCGACGCGATCGAGAGCGTTCTCTACGAGGGCTACGGTCCCGGCGGCGTGGCGTTGCTCGTGGAGGCCCTGACCGACAATCGCAACCGCACGAGCGCGGACGTCAGGCACGCGTTCTCCAAGAACGGCGGCAATCTCGGCGAGCCCGGATCGGTGGCGTACCTGTTCGACAAGAAGGGCACGATCGTCATCGACTCGGGGCGCTACTCCGAAGACGACCTGATGGCCGCCGTCGAGGCGGGCGCGGAGGACATCTCGACCGACGAGGACATCTTCGAGGTGATCACCGAGCCGACGGACTTCATGCGGGTGCGTAAGGCGCTGGAGGACGCCGGTGTGGAGATGCAGAGCGCGGAGCTCGCCTACCGGCCGTCGAGTGTCGTGCCGGTCGACGAGACGCAGGCGGGCAAGCTGATGCGGCTGATCGAGGCGCTCGAGGACAACGACGACGTGAGCGCGGTGCACGCCAACTTCGACGTGTCCACCGACGTGCTCGAACGCGTCGCGGGCTAGAGCGTTGAGCGGGAACGCAGCCGCGAGGCCTTCGGTGGCGATCCTGTGCGGCGGGCGCGGCACGCGCCTGCAGGAGCACACGCAGGCGATCCCCAAGCCGCTCGTGGAGATCGGCGGGATGCCGATCGTGTGGCATGTGATCCAGCTGTACGCGGCGCAGGGCTTCACGCGCTTCCTGCTCGCGACGGGCTACAAGGGCGAGCTGATCGAGCGCTTCGCGGCCGCGCACGAGTGGCCGGCGGGCGTGAGCGTGGAGTGCGTGGACACGGGCCTCGAGACGCAGACGGGGGGGAGGATCAAGCTGCTCGAGCCGGAGCTCGCGGGCGAGGAGGCGTTCTGCGCGACGTACGCGGACGGGGTCGCGGACATCGATCTGCAGGCGCTGCTGGACTTCCATGCGGATCACGGCGCGCTCGCGAGCATGACGGTCGTGCGCCCGGAGCTGCAGTTCGGCGTCACAGAGCTCGATCCGGACGGTCGCGTGCGGGGCTTTCGCGAGAAGCCGCGCTCGGAGCACTGGATCAACGGCGGCTTCTTCTGCTTCCAGGCCGAGGTGCTCGACTACCTGGAGTGCGACAGCGTGCTCGAGCGCGCGCCGCTGGAGCGCCTCGCCTCCGAGGAGCAGCTGCGAGCGCATCGACACGAGGGCTTCTGGGAGTGCATGGACACCTACAAGGACGCGGTCGCGCTGAATGACCTGTGGGCCTCGGGCGAGGCGCCGTGGTTCAAGCTGGTAGCCGCCGGGCTCTGAACAGCGAGACCGGCTCGCGCACGCCACGTAGACGCCGCTCGCCAGCGAACGACCACTTGTAGCTCTCGCGCGCCGCCTCGTGCACCTCGCGCTCGGTCACGAGGGTTCCCGGACGCGCGATCGAAGTGATGCGGCTGGCGAGGTTCACGGGCCGTCCAAACCAGTCCCCGGCGCGCGGCAGCGCGAGCCCCAGGGCGGCGCCGGCGCGCAGCTGCGGGAAGTCGCCCCCCTCGGCGTCGGCCACGTCGATCAACGTGAGCGCCGCGTCGATCAGCGGCTCCGGCTCGACCGACGCGAGCATCGCGGCGTCGCCGATCGTCTTGACGAGCTTCACGGGCGGTGTCGCGACCTCGGTGGCGAGGACTTCCAGGCGCGCGGCCAGGCGCCCGAGCTCGTCCGCCGGCACTTCCTCCCCCAGACGGGTGAAGCCGACGAGGTCGGCGAAGCACACGGCCACCTCGCGTGACCCCGGCAGGCGCCCGCCGCCGCGCTCCAGCGCGCTCACCACCTCCGCCTCGGTCGCTTGACGCAGATGCAGCGCGAGCAGGTTGCGTATCAGGGGGTCGAGCAGCGGGTAGAGCTGCGCCGTCGCCTCGGCGTAGCGACGGGCCAGCTCGTACTCGCTGATCCCGGGCTCCAACACGAGTTTGAGCGGCAGCGCGCGCAGGCTCTCCGCGGCCTGGGAGAGCCCGCGGCCGAGCACCCGCAGCAGATCGAGGCTGTCTTCGTCGGAGATGCCGGCCGCACGGGCGGTCTCGATCATGCGCACGGACTCCAGCTCGGCCTCGGTGTACACGGGCTCGTCGTCTTCGGGGATCGGGAGTCCCATCGCGCGGCGTGCGGCGAGGAGGAACTCCATGTCCACGCTGCTGAGCTCGGCCACTTCGGCCGCCGTATAGCGCTCGCCGTCCCCGATCACGCGGTCGGCGGGGAGGAACATCAACGTGCCGCTGGTGCTGGAGCGGCGCAGTTCGTGCAGCGGCACGCCCTCGGCGGCGAGGCTTTCGAGCAGCGCTAGGCGCTCGGAGCGCTCCTCGCCGTCCAGCCCGTCGAGCAGCCCTTCCGCGGCGAAGTCGATGTGCTCTGCGTCCATCACGCGCCAGCGTAACGCGCGGGCACAGGTCAGCCCAGGGCGCGAGCGCCCCGCGGGGCAGGCGCGGGCAGGCAGGCGTCCGATGACGGGCGCAGAATCACTGGTCGTGATCGTCCTCGGCATAGACCCCGGGCTGGCCAACACCGGCTACGGCGTGGTGGAGCGTCGCGGCGGGCGCCTGCTGGCGCTCGACGGCGGCGTGATCGAGACGCGCGCGGGCGTCGCGCACGAGCGCCGCCTGACCGACATCCACGCGGGCATCGACGCGCTGCTCGACGAGCACCGCCCCGATGCGGTGGCGCTGGAGGAGCTGTACTTCGGGCAGAACGTGCGCACCGCGTTCGCGGTCGGCCAGGCGCGCGGCGTCGTAATGCTGTCGGCGGGCCTCGCGGGCCTGCCGTGCTACAGCTACAC
>DASUPL010000222.1:0-9489 GCA_036281155.1 Solirubrobacteraceae bacterium
TGCAGGGCACGTTCATCGGCGTGCTCATGTCCACCACGCTTCCCGCCCGTCTGGGCGAGCCTTCGCGTGCGCTGATCGTCGCGCGCCGCCTCGGCCGCGCGCGCGAGACGCTGCCGGTGGTGCTCGGCACGATGGTCTCCCAGACGCTGCTGAACCTGTTCGCGCTGACCCTGCTGGGAATCGGGGTGTTCTCCAGCGTGAGCCTGCTCAACGGCCACCACGGCGCGTTGATCCTCGCCGCGCTCGCGCCGCTGGGAGTGCTCGTGGTGGTGTTGCTCGCGCCGCTGCTCATCCCACGCCAGGCGGTCTCCCGCTCGGCGCGTCTGCAGACGCTGATGTTCGCGCTGCGTCGCTCGCTCGCGCGCGTGCGCGACGGACTGCGCGTGTTCGCCCACCCGCGCCAGGCCGCCATCGCCACCTCTGTGCAGCTGAGCGCGTGGGCTCTGCAGTGGCTGAGCTGCTGGCTGCTGTTGATGGCGCTGGGCCTCGACGCTCGCGCCGGGATCGGCGGCGCGGCGGCGGTCCTGTTCGCGGTCAACGTCACCGCCGTGCTGCCAGCCACGCCCGCCAACGTGGGTGTCTTCCAAGCCGCGTGCGCCGCCGTGCTCGTGGGCGCCTACCACGTCTCGACCCCCGACGCGCTCGCGTATGGGATCGTGCTGCAGGCGGTCGAGGTTCTGACCGCGCTGATCATGGGCCTGCCAGCGCTCGTCAACGAGGGTCTGTCGTGGCGAGACGTGCGCCTGCGCACCATGCACGCCGCGCCCGTCAAGCTTTCCCCGCTGCCCGTCGGCGCGCTCGGCAGCCGGGCGGCCACCTCCGCCGCGAAACCGTAGTGGCGGACGCCTGGGTGTACATGCTGCGCTGTCGCGACGGCTCGCTGTACACCGGCTGGAGCACCGACGTGCAGCGGCGCCTCGCGCGCCACCAGGCGGGCAAGGCCAGCAGATACACGGCCAGTCGCCGCCCGCTCGCGCTCGCGCTCGCGCTGCCGATGGCCGATCGCGCGACGGCGATGCGCGAGGAGGCGCGCATCAAGGCGCTCGACCGGCCCGCGAAGCTCGCGCTGATCGCCGCGCACCGAACGCCCGCGGCCGCCGCCGCGCCGTGAGCTGAGCGGGGGCGGACCGGGACCGCGCCCGGTTTAGGGCATGATGGGGGCATGTCCAGCAGACCTCCCGCGCGCAGCGTCAAGATCTCAGAGGACGAGCGCACCGGTTGGTCTTCCGATCGACCACGCCGCGACGGCGCGCCGCCGCGGCCCGCCGACCTCACCGTCCACTGCCGCGTGCTCTCGCCGTCCGATCGCCTGCGCTACTCGCCCGGCAGTCTGCTGATCGTCGCCTCGGCCTCCGCGACCGAGCGCGACGCGTTCCTCGACCGCCTGATCGAGGATCGCGCCTGCCTGCTCTCGCTCGGCAAGGTGCGCACGCTGCTGGCGGGACGAGTGGCCGAGGAGGACATGGACGCGCGTGCCGCGGAGCTGCTGCGCGCCGCCGTCGCCAAGCGCTTGGAGAGCAGGGAGACGGTGGTGCTCGCGGCCGACGGCCTCGCGCCCGAGGAGCGCGAGCCGTTCGTGCGCATGGCCGCCGCGCTGAAGCGCCCGCGCCATCTCATCCTGCTGGAGATCGCGCGCGATCAGGTGCGCGAGGAGGATCACGGCGCGCTCAACGAGTTGCGCCGCGCGCTCGACGGGGGCGAGCTCGGAGCGGAGGGGTTCCAGACCGCGCTTCGCCTCGGCGGGGGCTCGGCCGGCGAGGTCAAGCGGGTCCTGTTCCGCCCGCCGCCGCGCGAAGACTCCTAGATCGAATTTTTCGCGAAGTTCACGTGCAGGGTTCAGGGTATTCGTATCGCGGGCCGATATACGAACTGTGCGGAGCTACGCGGCCCCCGAAACGAACAAACACGCTCCCAGTCGCTTCTCGCTGCATTCGTGGCGCGTGTACATCTGCGCCATGGCGCTGCTCACGGGCGGGTACGCGTTCGGCCAGCTCTCAGGGCCCGCGTGGCTGAAGAGCGGGCTCGTGTTCAACCTCATCGGCGGGGCGACGATCGCCGCGCTGATCGTCGGCGGCAGGAAAAACTCCGGCAGGAGCTCCCTGCCGTGGTACCTGTTCGCGGTCGGGCAGGGGCTGTTCGTCACGAGCGACGTGCTCTCCTCCAACTACGAACGCCTCTTCGGGCACGCGATGGCGTTCCCGTCGATCGCGGACCCCTTCCACCTCGCCTTCTACCCGTTCCTCGTCGCGGGGATGCTGCTGCTGATCCACGAACGCGACGAGGGCCGCGACCGCGACAGCCCGATCGACGCGTTGATCGTCACGGTCGCGCTCGCCACGCTGCTGTGGGTCTATCTGATCTCGCCGTACGCGAACAGCGAAAGCGGGTCGCTGCTGGAGAGCCTCACCTCGATGGCCTACCCGGTGATGGACATCCTCGTGCTCGGCGTCGTCGCGCGCGTCGCCGCCGGCAGCCATCGCCGCGAGCCAGCGTTCGTGTTCCTGCTCTCCGGAACGGTCGTGCTGCTGCTCAGCGACGCCTTCCACGGGTTGAGGCTGCTCGACGGCGGCTTCGACACGGCCGGCATGCTCGACACCGGCTGGGCGATCTACTACACGCTGCTGGGCACCTCCGCGCTGCACCCCTCGATGCGCCAGCTCTCCGAACCGGGACCCGAGCCTGACGGTCGCCTGACGCGGGCGCGCCTGATGCTGCTGACGTGCGCGAGCTTCACCGCCCCGCTGCTGATCTTCGTGCGCGTGGCGATCAACGATCACGTCGACATCTACGTGCTCGTCGGCGCATCCGCGCTGATGTTCGCGCTCGTGCTCCTGCGCATGGCGGGCATCGTGCGCCGCAACGAGGAGGCCACACGCAGGGAGGCGGCGTTGCGCATCGCCGGCGAGGCGCTCGTCAGCGCCGCCACGCGCGAGGAGGTCTACGTCGCCGCGCTGCAGGCCGCCCGCTCCGTGGTCGAGGAGCCGGTGACCGCGTGCCTTTACATCGCCGAGGATGACGGGGGCAGGCTCATCCCCGTCGGCGCCAGCGATGACAGGGATCCCGCGAGCCTGCCGACGCTGCGCCGCGAGGAGCTGCCCGAGCAGATGCTTCGCAGGCTCCCCGGCAACCGCGTGCTCACCCTCGACGGCCCCGGCCAGGCGATGAGCCTCTCGCCGCTGTTCGTGCGCGACCAGCTCACGGGCACGCTCGCGGTGCTCTCCGCGGGTCCTCTGCGAGGCGCCGCGAAGGAGAGCCTCGCGACGCTCGCCACCGAGGTGGCGCTCGCGCTGCAGACGGTCGCGCTCACGGAGGAGAGCGTCAGCCAGCGCTCCGAGGAGCGCCTCAGCGCGCTGATCACGAACGCCTCGGACGTGATCTGCATCGTCGGGGCGGACACCGTCGTCAGCTATGTCAGCCCATCGGTCGAGCGGACGTTCGGATACGACCCCGACGAGCTGGAGGGACGCAAGCTGGAGGATCTCGTCCATCCCGAAGAGGTGCAGCGACTGTTGTCGCTGTTCACGTCGGTCGCCGCGCAGCCCGCCGGCGAGCGCTCGACGGCGGAGTTCCGCGTGCGCAACGCGCGCAGGGACTGGCGCGACGTGGAGGTGCTCGGCACGAACCTGCTCGCGGACGAGACGATCGCCGGCATCGTGCTGAACATCCGCGACATCAGCGAGCGCAAGGCGTTCCAGGCCGAGCTCGAGCACCAGGCCTTCCACGACACGCTCACCGGCCTGCCCAACCGTGCGCTGTTCCGCAACCGCGTCGAACACGCGCTGGCCTCCCAGCGCCGAGACCACCTCCCCGTGGCGGTGCTGTTCCTCGACGTCGACGACTTCACGAACGTCAACGACAGCCTCGGGCACGCCGCCGGCGACGACGTGCTGCAGGAGATCGGCCGCCGCCTGGAGGACTGCATGCGCCCCGTGGACACCGCCGCGCGGCTGGGTGGCGACGAGTTCGCGATCCTGATCCACGAGGCGGAGAGCGAGCTGCAGTCGGTCGAGATCGCCCACCGCGTGATGGACAAGATCGAAGAGCCGATCGCCCTGCCCAGTCGCGACGTCACGCTCGCGACGAGCATCGGGATCGCCTTCAGCGACCAGAACATGATCTCCAGCCGCGACGCGGAGGAGCTGCTGCGCAACGCCGACGCGGCGATGTACATGGCCAAGGAGAACGGCAAGGGCCACTACCAGATCTTCCAGCCCGAGATGCACGTCAAGGCGCTCGCGCGGCTGGAGTTGAAGACCGACCTGCAGCGTGCCCTGGACTGCGGCGAGTTCACGTTGCGCTACCAGCCGATCATGGACCTCGCCAGGGGCGACATGGCGGGGATGGAGGCGCTCGTGCGCTGGGAGCACCCCACGCGTGGGATGGTGTTGCCGCTCGAGTTCGTCGGCCTGCTCGAGGACACCGGCCTGATCGTGCCCGTGGGGCGCCACGTGCTGCATGAGGCGTGCGCGTGGGCGGGACACATGCAGCGGGAATGCCCGCGCGAGCCGCCGCTGTCGATGGCCGTCAACGTCTCCGCGCACCAGCTGCAGCGCCCCGAGTTCATCGACGAGGTGCGCTCCGCGCTACAGGAGACGGGGATCGTGCCGAGCAGCCTGACCCTGGAGCTGACCGAGAGCGTGATGATGCAGGACATGGAGTTGAGCCTGATGCGGCTCAACGGCTTGCGCGCGCTCGGCGTGAAACTGGCGATCGACGACTTCGGCACCGGCTACTCCTCGCTCAACTACATTCGCCAGTTCCCCGTCGACATCCTCAAGATCGACCGCTCGTTCCTGTCGGACCCCAACCCGGAAACGGCCGAGCTGACCGCCGCGATCGTCGCGCTCGCACGTATCTTCAAGTTGAAGGCCGTGGCCGAGGGCATCGAGAACCCTTCTCAGCTGGAACTGCTGCGCGACATGAACTGCGACTTCGGACAGGGCTTTCACTTCGCCAAGCCGCTGCGCGGCGAGGAGATCCTGAGCATGGCGGCCGCGCAGTCCGAGGGACGCGAGCCCGCGCCGGCGCGCGAGCTCTCCGAGAAGTCCGCCTAGCCTCATCGAGGTGGCTGTCGGAACATAACGACAGTTAGAAACATTGCTTGCAGCTGGCCCACTCGGTGGTTAGGCTCGGCTCGCCGTTCACTGGAACAAACGAAAACGAAAGTGGGATTGATGATGAAAGGCAATCGTCGCCAGCGCATGCTGGGACTGATCGTCGCGGTCGCCGCGGCGATCGCGGCCATGACCGTGGCCTCGCCGGCGCTCGCGACGCCGGAAGGTGAATTTGCGGTGTTCGCGCAGTGTCCGCTCAGCAACCCCGCGCTCAGCGGGTGCATCGCAGCGAAAAGCGAAAGCGGCGAATTCGTGGCCGGCAAACAGAAAGTGCCGATCACGAACCCGATCACGCTGCAGGGCGGGTTCATCGAAAACGAAGAAACCGGTGCCCTGGCTTTCGTCGGCGCCGCCAACGGCCAGACGCTGTCGAAATCGCCGCAGCCTGTGCCCGGTGGTCTCGCGGGTCTCGTCAACTGCAAAGAAATCAAAGAAATCCTTCTGCGCATCTCGTGCGAATTGACGTTCGAAAACGGTCTCACGGGCGTCAACGCGACGACCGAACTGGCCGCTCCGGCGAGCTCGATCGGCCTGAACGAGGCGAACCTGCTCGGCGAAACGGGAACAGCGCTGTCGCTGCCGGTCAAGGTGCACCTCGAAAACCCGTTCCTGGGCAGCTCGTGCTACCTCGGATCCAACGCGAAACCGATCGTGATCAACTTCACGACCGGGACGACGGCTCCGCCGCTTCCGAACAAACCGATCAAAGGCAAACTGGGGACGATCACGGTCGTCGGTGAAGGCCAGATCCTGAAGATCTCCAACAACTCGCTCGTGAACAACTCGTTCGCGGCGCCTGGAGCAAGCGGGTGTGGCGGGTTCCTCGTGGAACTCCTGCTCAACCCGATCATCAACGGGAAACTCGGCCTTCCGGCCGCCGCAGGCAACAACACGGCGATCCTCAACGGAACGCTGCAGCAGGCTGGTGCCGAACCGGTACGCGAACACTAGTAGGCAGCATCTGACGCACTCCGTGCGTTCAGCGATGTAAAAGTGGAGCCCGCCGCGGAGATGCGCGGGCTCCACTGTCTGTGGGCTTCGAAGGCAAGTAGGAAACATCGCTTGCGGCCTACATGATCACGACGCTACCCTCGCCGCTCACTGGAATACGAGCGAAAGCGGGACCGATCATGACGAGTCGCCACACTCAGCGCAGGCTGGGCTTGGTCATCGCGGTAGTCGCCATAGCAGCGACGATGACCGTTGCCACGCCGGCTCTGGCCACGCCGGAAGGTGAATTCGCGGTGTTCGCGCACTGCCCCCTCGGCAATACGGAACTCAGCGGCTGTATATCCGCGAACACGGAAAGCGGCGAATTCGTCGCCGGCAACCAGGCCGTGCCGGTCACCAACCCGATCCCGTTGCAGGGTGGGTTCATCGAAAACGAAGCGACGGGCGAACTGGCATTCGTGGGCGCCGAAGGCGCGGAAACGCTGGTCAAAACGCCGCAGCCGGTTCCAGGAGGCCTCGCGGGCTTGATCAACTGCAAAGAAATCAGCAACTTCCTGTTGCGCATCGCGTGCGAATTGACGTTTGAAAACGGCCTTACGGGTGTCAAAGCGACGACCGAACTGGCCGCTCCGGCGAGCTCGATCGGTCTGAACGAGGCCAATCTGCTCTTCGAAGAAGGCGTCGCGCTGTCGCTGCCGGTGAAGGTGCGCCTCGAAAACCCGTTCCTGGGCAGCTCGTGCTACCTCGGCTCGAACGCCAGCCCGATCGTCCTGGAACTGACGACTGGCACGACGGCTCCGGAAGGACCGAACGAACCGATCAAAGGCAAACTCGGGACAATCCACGTTCTCGGGGGAGGCCAGATCCTGCAGATCGTCGAAAACTCGCTCGTGAACAACTCGTTCGCGGCGCCCGGCGTGAAAGGCTGCGGCGGGATCTTCTCGAGCCTGCTCGATCCGCTGATCAACGCGAAACTCGGGCTACCGGCGGGCAACGGCCACAACACGGCGATCCTCACCGGGACGCTGTATCAGGCCGGAGCGGAACCGGTGCGCGAACACTAGGTGAGCAGAATCTGACGTACGCTGCCCGGCCCGCAGCGATGTAGTCCAGAGCCCGTCGCTCACAGCGGCGGGCTCTGCTGCGTCTAGGGTGCGGCCTCGCCCGCCAGCGCGGGCTCGTCCTCGTCTTCGACCGCGCCGTCCTGCGGGTCGCTGTCGTCGAGCTCGCCGAACAGCGACGGGTCGCGGCTGGAGCCCCGGATCAGGTCGTCGGGAGAGCCATCGGCGAGCAGCCGGCCCTGACGCGTGCCGAAGTAGATCGCCTGCGGGTGGTGGGCGATCAGCGCGAGCGTCGACTGCTCTGGCTCGGGCGCGTAGCCGTCGGTGATCGTCATGCCGATCCGCGACAGGTCGAGCAACTCCTGGACCTTCAGGTGCTCGCTCTGCTCCGGCACCGCGGGGTAGCCCCACGAGTAGCGCCGGCCCTGTGTGAGCGGAATGTCGAGCATCTGGCGCGCCTCGTAGTGCAGCCACTCCGCGAGCCCCTCCGCGGTCTGCACGCCGAGGCCGTGCACGAACAGCTGCTCGGCGAACTCGCCTTCGGCCTCCAGACGGGCCATCAGCTCGGTCACCTCACGCCCGACGGTGACCGCCTGCACAGCGATCACGTCGAGCTCAGGCGGAGGTTTGCCGTCGATCGCGGGGCGAAAGAAGTCCGCCAGGCAGATCCGCGCGCCCTTGGGCTGGCGCGGGCAGACGAAGCGCGTGAGCTCAGACTCGCGATCCTCCGGATCCAGCACGACGATCTCGTTGCCGAGCGCGTAGCAGGGGAAGAAGCCGAGCAGCGCGCGCGGGTGCAGGTAGTCCTGCTCTTGCCACATCCGCTCCAGGCGCGGACGGAAGTCATCGCGCAGCAGCGTCTGCCACGCCTCGCCTTTGACGCCGCGCCCGCCCCAGTGCAGCTTGAACAGCACGTGCGTGTCGAGATGCCGGTAGACCTCCTCGAGATCCACGGGGATCTCGCGCACGCCCCAGAACGGCGGCGTGGGAACGGGCGCGTCGGCGCGCGCGTCCGAGCGCACCGAGTCGTCGGAGAGGTCGAGCTCCTCGACCGGCTCCTCGCCTTTCTCGCGGAACGTCCTCGCGCCCGACTGGAGCTTGTCCATCAGCGCCTGCTTGGCGTCGGCGTCGATCAGCTGGTCCATCACCGAGAGGCCCTCGAAGGCGTCCTTGCAGTAGAACACGCCCGGCTGGTACATCTCCTCGGAGTCCTTGCCGCCGGGATACAGCGCGCGGTAGCTGAAAGCGCGGTTGATCGCCGCGCCGCCGATCAGCACCGGGTACTCGAGGCCCTTCGCGTGGAGCTCCTGGATCGCGGCGGGCATCTGCTTGGAGGTCGACACGAGCAGCGCCGAGAGTCCGATCGCGGTCGCGTCGTGCTCCTGCGCGGCGTCGAGGATCGTCTGGATCGGGACCTGCTTGCCGAGGTCGACGACCGTGTAGCCGTTGTTCGTGAGGATCGTGTTGACGAGCGACTTGCCGATGTCGTGGACGTCGCCGAACACCGTCGCGAGCACGACGGTGCCCTTGGTGTAACCCTCGATCTTGTCGAGGTATTTCTCCAGCTGCGCGACCGCCTTCTTCATCACCTCGGCGGACTGGAGCACGAACGGCAGGATCAGCTCGCCCGCGCCGAACTTGTCGCCCACCTCCTTCATGGCCGGCAGCAGCACGTCGTTGAGCGTGGGCACCGCGCCGATCTTGTCCACGGACGCGTCGATCTGCGCCTCCACGCCGTCCTTCTTGCGGCGCAGGATGTGCCAGTGGAGCGCCTCCTCCGGCTCCATGCCGGCGGTGGGGTCGGCGGCCTCGGCCTCGTCCTCCTCGCCCTTCGACTCGAAGTGGGCGATGAACCGCTCGAGCGCGTCCTCGCGGCGGTTGAAGACGAGGTCGTCCGCCAGCGCGCGCTCCTCCTCGCCGATCTCGCCGTAGGGCGTGATGTGGTTCGGGTTGACCATCGCGAGGTCGAGCCCCGCCTCGACGCAGTGGTGCAGGAAGACCGAGTTCAGGACCGCGCGCGCGGGCGGCGAGATGCCGAAGGAGACGTTGGAGACCCCGAGCGAGGTCTTCACGCCCGGGAGCGCCTCCTTGACCCGGCGGATGCCGGCGATGGTCTCGACGGCCGAGGGCCTCCACTCCTCGTCGCCCGTCGTCAGGGTGAAGGTCAGGCAGTCGAAGATGAGGCTCTCGCGGTCGAGCCCGTGGGCCTCGCACAGCGCGGTGATGCGCTCGGCGATCTCGACCTTGCGGTCGGCGGTCTTGGCCATCCCGACCTCGTCGATGGTCAGTGCGATGAGCGCCGCGCCGTGGGCGACCGCGAGCGGGGCGACGACGTCGAGCTTGGCGGGACCGGCCTCGAGGTT
>DASUPL010000223.1:0-6409 GCA_036281155.1 Solirubrobacteraceae bacterium
TGGGCGACTTCTTCTCGAGGATGTGGCTCGTGAAGGGGTGCCGTCCGCGCACCTTGCCTTTGGCGGTCACTTTGAAGCGCTTCTTCGCGCCGGAATGGGTCTTCATCTTGGGCATGGGTCTTCGGCCGGTGATTATGACACGGCCGTGCCCGCGGCAGCGGTCCCACCGTCCTCGACGGGGGAATCAGCTGTCGCGGCGGGCGCCTGCTCGGCGGGCGCGGTGTCCGCGGCGGCGCTCTCCTTGGGCGCGTCAGATCCGCCTTCGGCGACTGCGGCGGCTCCGTTCGTGGCGACCTCCACGGGCGCCGCGTCAGCGCTCTCGCCGCTGGCCTCCTCCCCGTCCACGCGTCCCGCGAGGACCGCTTTGGAGGGGGCCATCATCATCGTCATGTTGCGTCCTTCCTGCATCGGACGCTGCTCGACCACGCCCAGCTCCGCGAGCTCCTCCGCGAGGCGGTCGAGGATCATCGTGCCGCGCTCGGGGTGCGTGACCTCGCGGCCGCGGAACATGATCGTCACCTTGACCTTGTCCTTGTGCTTGAGGAAGCGCGCCACGTGGTGCTTCTTCGTGTCGTAGTCGTGCTCGGCGATCTTCGGGCGGAACTTGATCTCGCGCACCGTGATCTGCTGCTGATGCTTGCGCGCCTGCTTCAGCTTCTGGGCCTGCTCGTACTTGTACTTCGAGTAGTCCAGCACGCGGCAAACGGGCGGGCGCGCCTCGGGCGCGACTTCCACCAGATCGAGGTCGCGTTCCTGCGCGAACACGAGCGCGTCGGCGGTCTTCAGCACGCCAACCTGCTGACCCTCGTCGTCGATCAAGCGAACCTCGGGCACACGGATGCGCTCGTTGATCTTCGTCGTGTCCCGCTCCGGCGGGCGCCGGTCGAACCTGCGAGGGACCGGCACTAGCTGTCAAGTCCGCGCGTCAAGCGAATGCTAGGCGTGGCGCTCTGAGGATTGGCAAGGCTGCAATGCGAACAAGTATAGCTAGCTGTTGAGGCGCTCGGCGAACCGCTCCACCGTCGAGGCGCCCGCGTCGCCGCCGCGATGCTCGCGCACCGAGACCGTCCGCTCCTGTTCCTCGCGCTCCCCCACGATCAGCATGTACGGGATCTTTCGCAACTCCGCCTCGCGGATCTTGCGCCCGATCGACTCGCTGCGGTCGTCCAGATCCACGCGCGCCTCCCCGCCCCGCAGCGTGTCTCTGACCTCTTTGCCGTAGTCGTTGAAGCGGTCTGAGACAGGCAGCACGATCGCCTGCAGCGGCGCCAGCCACAGCGGCAGCTCGCCCGCGTAGTGCTCGATCATGATCCCGATGAAGCGCTCATAGGAGCCGAACATCGCGCGGTGGATCATCACCGGGCGGTGCTCCTGGTTGTCCGCTCCGGTGTACGTGAGGCCGAAGCGCTCCGGCATCGAGTAGTCCAACTGCACCGTCCCCAGCTGCCACGAGCGCCCCAGCGAGTCGGTCATGTGCATGTCGATCTTCGGGCCGTAGAACGCGCCGTCGCCCTCGTTCAGCGCGTACTCCAAGCCCAGCTCCTCGAGCGTGTCCGTGAGCTTGCGCTCAGCGCGGTCCCACATCTCATCGCTGCCCACCCGTTCCTCGGGCCGCGTCGAGAGCTCCAGGCTGACGTCGAAGTCGAACAGCTTGTACGTATCGAACGCCATCTCCAGACAGCCCTTGACCTCCTCCTGCACCTGCTCCTCGGTGCAGAAGATGTGCCCGTCGTCCTGCGCGAAGTGGCGCACCCTGAGCAGCCCGTGGAGCACGCCCGAGGCCTCGTTGCGGTGCAACAGGCCCGGCTCGGAGTAGCGGATCGGGAGGTCGCGGTAGGAGTGGCGCTGCGTGGAGAACAGGTGCGCGTGGCCGGGGCAGTTCATCGGCTTGACGGCCATCTCGCGGTCCTCCACCTGGACCTCGAACATGTTCTCGCGGTACTTGCCCCAGTGCCCCGAGGTCTTCCACAGCTCCGCGTCGAAGATCTGCGGCGTCTTCACCTCGCTGTAGCCTCGCTCGGAGCCCATCTTCCGCGACAGCTTCACCAGCGCGTTGAAGATGCCCGTGCCGGGCGGCAGCCAGAACGCCGCTCCCGGTGAGACATCCGAGAACGTGAACAGGCCCAGCTCACGTCCCAGCTTGCGGTGGTCGCGCGCCTTCGCCTGCTCGATCCGCTCGAGGTGCTCTTTGAGCTCTCCCTTCGAGAAGAACGCCGTGCCGTAGATACGCGTGAGCATCGTGCGTTTCGAGTCCCCGCGCCAGTACGCGCCCGCGACCGAGCTGAGCTTGAACGCGCCGACGGTCTTCGTCGTGGGCGCGTGCGGGCCGCGACACAGGTCGGTGAACGGGCCGTTCGTATACAGCGACACCGTCGCGAGCGGCTCGCCCGCCGCCGCGCCGGCGCTGAGGAGGTCGTCGATAAGCTCGACCTTGTAGTCCTGGCCCTCCGCGGCGAAGCGCTCGCGCGCCTGCGCCACGGGCACGTCGTCGCGCTCGAAGCCCTCCGCTGCGTTGACGTGCGCGCGCATCCGTTCTTCGATGCGCGGGAAGTCAGCCTCGGAGATCGCCGTGCCGTCGGGGAACTGGAAGTCGTAGTAGAACCCGTCCGCGATCGGCGGACCGATCGAGATCTTCACGCCGTCATACAGCTCCATCACAGCGGCCGCAAGCACGTGCGCCGCGTCGTGGCGGATCAACTCCAGCGCCTGCTCGCCGCTCTTGGCGGTGATGATCGCGATCCCCGCGCCGTCGGGCAATGGCCGCGTGAGATCGCGCACCTCGCCGTCGGCCCAGCCCGTTCCTTCGCGTTGCGCGCCCGCGCTCACCTCGATCGCGAGCGCGGCGCGCGCGAGGCCGGGACCGATCGACGCGGCCGCGTCGACGCCCGTGGCGCCGTCGGGCAGCTCGAGCGCCTTCCCGTCGGGGAGTGTGACCGTGATCGGCATGCAGCGCTGCAGGCTACCCGCTTGGCAGTCGATCCGGAGTGCCTCGATCGCTGGGACCACGGTCCTCGGACCGTACGCCGTTTCGGCGTCTGCGATACCTGAAATGCAGACGACTGTCTGCATCTGTAATGTCGCGTCCATGACCAACGACGAGCCGATCTCCATCTCCATCACCCTCTCCCCCGCGCAGATCGACGAGGTCGTGCGCGCGGCTTCGAGCAGTCGCGCTCCCAGCATCTCGACGTTGATCGCCGACTCGCTCGCCACCCCGCTCGCGGCCACCGGCGACGCCGCCGACACAGGCTCACCGGCCGACGACGCGCCCGCGCGACGTCCACGCGGCGGCTACATGCCGAACGACACGACCGACCGGCGCCTGTCGCGCTCGCTGCTGCGCGGTCTGGCGCTGCTGACGGGTTTTGGCCCCGAGGGCGAGGCGCGTGGGATCGTCGAACTCGCCGGCGATCTCGGCATGAGCCCGAGCACCGCCCACCGCTACGCGTTGACACTCGTCGAGCTGGGGCTGCTGGAGCGCTGTCCGAAGACGCGCAAGTACCGCCTGCCGGGCACCTGAGCCGCCCGCCGTGCGGAACCCTGGCGAGACCAAAAACTACCGGCCGACACCCGGCGCGATGACTCGCGCGGATGCCGGCCGAGCCAGCGCTGTCCGTGGGGATGGCGTGACAGCAGCAGAATACCAGCAGTCAACTGACTGGATATTGCCTGTCACGAAATGCAATGTTTCTTATTGTGTCAGCACCGATACCAGCGGACCGCGCGCTCGCGATCACGCTGCGCCACCTGCGCACCGAGCGCGGCGACACGCAAGAGGACCTGGCACACAGAGCCGGACTGACCGTGGCCGCATTCGCGCGCATCGAGCGCGGCCACGCGAACCCCACCTGGACGACGGTTCGGCGCATCGCGGTGGCGCTTGAAATCACCCTCGCCGGGCTCGGCGAGGCGGTCGAACGCGCCCGCGTTCCTTCCTAGCCCGCGCGGCGCCGCAGGAACTCCACGAGCGCGGCCGTCGCGAGCTCGGGCCGATCGTCCCACACGAAATGACCCGCGCCGTCGAGCAGGCAGAGCTCTGAGTCGGTCAGCTCCAGATGGAAGCGCTCAGCCATCGCCACGCCCGCGAAGCGGTCCTCGGCACCCCACACCACGAGCGCGGGTACGCCCAGCGCGGCGAGACGGCCCTCGTACGGGATCAGCTTCTCGAAGTCGCCCGAGCGGTACAGCTCGAGGTGCCCCATCCGGCGGGTGTCGTCGGCGAACGCCTTCCAATACTCGCCCAGCGCCTCCTCGCTCATGCCGGGAGCCATCGCGCGCAGCGCGGCGGCGATGCCCTCCCGCGTGTACGCGCGGATCAGCTCCTCGCCCTGCCCGGGAGTGCGCATGACGTTGGCGAGATCGTGCCACCTGCGATCCGCGAAGAAGCCGCCGTCGGAGATCGCGAGCGCCCTGACGCGACCCGGGTGGTCGCACGCCCAGCGCAGGCCGATCAGCACGCCCCAGTCGTGTGTCACGAGCGCCACCGGCGGTAGCTCGAGCTCCGCGACGAAACGCTCCAGCGCCTCCATGTGGCGCTCCCACGTCCCGGGTGGGTCGGGCTCGGAGTCGCCGTAGCCGGGCAGGTCTGGGGCGAGCGCCCACCAGCCGGCGTCCGCGAGCGCGTCGAGCGCGTGCTGCCACATGAACGAGGACTCGGGGTAGCCGTGCACGAACAGCGCCACGCGCTCGCAGCGCTCACCCGCGGAGCGGTACGCGAGTCCCGCTGCGTGGTCGATGCCGGTCGCTGCCATGCGCCAATCCTACCGGCGGCTCACGCTCGGCCCTACTCGATTCTCACCGGCGTACCCGGACCGATGCGCGCGGCTCCGGCCTCTTCGACCTGCGCCATATACCGACGGATCCAGGTTGTTTATTTAGGATCAGCCAAATTATGCGAACATTTGTCTGCTCGGCCGATTCTACTCGGCCGATTACATCTAGACGAATCATCGACTCCCGGGGGCGTACGTTATGTCATTCCAGCTATCCGACGATGAGGTTCCTATGACGTTGGATAGCTGATGCGCCTCTCACGCCCGCGGCCGCCTTTCCCATGGACGCCCGGAGCCTAGAGGTGCGACCCGGCTCACTGGAACGCTGGATCTGGGGCGGAACCCGCGCCGGGGCGATCGCGGGCCTGATCGTCGCTCTGGGCCTCGCGATCTCCGCGTTCGTGGCGGTCGAAACGCGCACGAACGCGGAGGAAGCGAACCGCAAGTCCTTCGAATCGACGGCCGCCGCACTCAGCAGCACGGTCGACTCCAAGCTGGACGTCAACATCGGCCTGACGCGCACGATGCGCTCGCTCGCGACGCTCGAGCCAAACGCGGGTGAGTCTCGCTTCCTGCAGTGGTATGAACAGCTGCAACGCGGTCGTCCCAGCACGAACGGAGTCCATGCGGCGCTGATCCAGCCCGTGTTGGCGTCTGGCCTCGAGGCCTTCAAACGCCAGGCCGCGGCCGACCCGGCTTTCCGCGCGGTGCACGCCGGCAAATTTGACGTCCTCCCTTCGGGCGAGCGCCCTGTGTACTGCCTCACGCGAGCGCTCGTCGGTACCAACACCGCGGCCAACCTGAGCGCGCCCCTGCTCGACTACTGTGCGAAGTCGCTCCCCGGCGTCGGTCGTTCGCCATACCCCATGCTGGTCCGCGCGGCGACGGACACGGGATCGTTCATCGTCACCACCGTGCCCGACGCCGAGGGTCAGACGCTGGCCGCGATCGGAGCGGCGGTATACCGCCTCGGCGCTCCGCGGGACACCGTCAAAGCACGCCGCGCGGCTATGACCGGCGTAATCGGCACCTCCTTCGACAGCGTGGAGCTGATCCGATCGGTGCTCGCCGGTCGCAGCTCGCTGACGCTGGCGCTCTACCACCAGAACATCGGCGGTCCACTGCAGCTGGTTGGTCGCGCCGGCGCCAGTACGGGCGAGCACTCACCCAGCTACACCAGGCGCACCATGCTCCCGGAAGGATGGATGGTGGAAGCCAGCGGGGCAGCCGCAACCTCCCCTTCGCCCACCGCGAAGGGCTTCATCGCGCTTGCCCTCGGCTTGCTGGTCACCCTCCTGCTGTTCCTGCTCTACCGCGTCCTCTCGCGCTCGCGACAGCGGGCGTGGACGATGGTGGGCGAGAAGACGGGCGAGCTCGAATACAGCGCGCTGCACGACCCGCTGACGGACCTGCCGAACAGGGATCTGGTGCTGGACCGCGCCGAGCAGATCCTCGCGCGCGGACGGCGCCTCGACGTCCCTGTCACGGCCCTGTTCATGGACGTGGATGGCCTCAAGCAGATCAACGATCGCCACGGCCACCGGGTCGGGGACGAGGTCTTGCGACAGGTCGCCGCGCGCTTGAAGACCACACTGCGCGACAGCGACACCGTCGGCCGGTTCGGCGGGGACGAGTTC
>DASUPL010000224.1:0-7260 GCA_036281155.1 Solirubrobacteraceae bacterium
AAGGGCACCGGCGTGGAGCAACTGGTGGAGCATCTCGCGGCGCTGATGCCCGCGGGGCCGTTCATGTTCGCCGCTGACGCCTCCTCCGACCAGACGCGCGAGCTGTTGTTCGCGGAGCTGATCCGCGAGGCCGTCATCCGGCGCACCTTCCAAGAGGTGCCGCACGCCGTCGAGGTGGTATTGGAGGAGATCGAACATCCGCGCGAGGGGCTTGTGCGCGTGCGCGCGCTGATCTGGGTCGAGAGCCAGTCCCAGAAGGGGATCCTGATCGGCGCGCAGGGGCGAATGATCAGGGCGATCGGGACGGCCGCGCGGAGGGAGCTGCAGCGCGTGCTCGAGTGCCAGGTGCACCTCGACCTGTCCGTGCGCGTGCGCCGCGACTGGCGTGCGGACGACGGCTTGTTGGACCGGCTGGGTATCACGTAGGAGACGTTTTGCGCGAAATCTTTCCACTGCGCCATACCGTCAAAGCCAGCGGAATTCCTACCGATGCGATTCGTTCGATCTGTGGGACGCGCTCCGCCGCCATTTGGGATACCTTCTGCAGAGTCGAAGAAGCTCGCGAGGAAGGGTCGACATGTCGGCGAAGTACGCGATATTGGGGCTCGTCATAGAGCGTCCCGGTTACGGATATCAGTTGGCGCAACGCTTGGAGGAGCGTTTTGGCTCCTCCGCGTTCGCGCCCTCGGGCGTTTACTCGGCGCTGGATCAGCTGAGCAGAGACGAGTTCGTACGTGCGGCGGGGGAGATGGGCGGCGGTCGCGCCAGCCGCGCCGCGCCGCGAACGATCTACGAGGCCACCGACGAGGGCGTCGATCACTTCGAGGCTTGGATGCTCGGCTCCTGTCCGACGCCGCCGCTGCGCGACGAGCTGCACATGAAGATCGCGCTGTGCCGCCCGAGCAACCTGCCACGACTGATCGAGCTCGTCTACGGGCAGGAACTCGCGTGCATGGGGCGCCTGCGCGACCTCAAACTCGTCTCTGAGGCTGAATCCGGCGGTGACGCCCAGGAATGGTCACGGCTGATGAGGGTCCTCTCCAGGGATGCCGAGGTCGCGTTGTGGAAGGCCAGGATAGAGTGGCTGCAGAGCGCTCGCGAGCTGCTCGAGGGACTCCACGAGGATGCGCAGCGCTCCCCCCGCGAGGCCCTCGACGCTCTCGGCGCGCGTCCGGTGCGCCGCTTGCGGGCGCTGTGATGAGCGCCGCTCTGCTGTCGCTGCGGGATGTGAGCAAGAGCTACTGGCGCGGACCGTCGGAGGTGCGGGTGCTCGCGGGCGCGTCGCTGGATGTGCAGCCCGGCGAGCTCGTCGCCGTGTGGGGCAAGCGCGGTGCTGGCA
Organism: Solirubrobacteraceae bacterium; assembly: GCA_036281155.1. Classification (GTDB taxonomy): domain Bacteria; phylum Actinomycetota; class Thermoleophilia; order Solirubrobacterales; family Solirubrobacteraceae; genus Palsa-744. The sequence continues at coordinate 1,340 of DASUPL010000224.1, forward strand.
AGACCACGCTGCTGCGAATCGCCGCCGGCCTGGAGCGGCCGGACGGCGGATCCGTCGCCTTCGAAGGCGAGGATCTCGCGACGTTGTCCGACGGCGCGCACGCGCGCCTGATGCGCGAGCGGATGGGGTGGGTACGTCGCGCGGGGCCGATGAGCGAATTGGAGATGATCGATTATGTTGCCCTGCCGCTGCTGGTCGAGCACGGTCAGCGGGGCGCGCATGTACATGCGCGAGAGGCGCTGCGCCGGGTGGGAATGTCGGAGTGCGCGGGGCAACGCTGGAGCAGTCTCTCCGATGGCGAGCGGGCGCTTGTCGCGATCGCGCATGGGATGGTGCGCAGCCCGCGCCTGCTGCTCGTCGACGATCCGACCGCGAACCTCGGTCTGCGCGAGCGCGAGGAGACGCTCGAGCTGCTCGGCTCGATCGTCGAGGAGACGGGTATCGCGGTGCTGATCGCCGTCCCCGACATGCCTGCGGCGATGCGCTCCCACCAGCTCACCGCCCTCAGCGGCGGCCGGCTGCTGCCGACGGCGGGCAGGGAGGCTCCGTCGCCGGCTCCGGACGGCGGGAATGTGATCGACTTCCCCGTCGGCGAACGGTCCGCGTAGGTGACCGGTCGCGAGCGTACTGGCTCTCCACGCATTGACGCTGGGAGTTGCGGTGCTCGAGCTGCGTGAGCTGGTCAAGCACTACCCGATGGTCTACGGGGAGCCGGTGCGCGCCGTCGACAGCGTGTCGTTGTCGGTCGCGCGCGGCGAGCTGCTGGCGATCTACGGGCCGAGCGGGTCGGGCAAGACCACGCTGTTGATGCTGATCGCCGCTCTGTTGCGGCCCGATGCGGGCGAGGTGCTCGTCGACGGACGCAACGTCTCCGAGCTGTCGGCGCGCCACGCCGCCCGCTATCGCATGCGTGAGCTCGGCTTCGTGCGCCAGGCCGTCAACCTGATGCCGGGCGGGGATGCGCTCGACAACGCCGCGTTGAAGCTGATGGGCGGGGACATGGGCGCGCGCGAGGCGCGCGGTCGCATCCGCCCGCTGCTGGGGCGGCTCGGCTTGCAGGAGCGATCGGCGCACCGGCCCGAGCAGCTCTCGATGGGGGAGCGTCAGCGGGTGATGCTCGCGCGGGCGCTGTCGACCGAACCGAAGCTGGTGCTCGCCGATGAGCCGACCGGCAACCTCGACACGCAGCGTGGGGGCGAGGTGCTCTGTCTGCTGCAGGAGATCTGCCGCGAGCGCGGCGCGGCGGTCGTGCTCGTCACCCACGACCCTCACGCGGCGTCCTACGCGGATCGCGTACAGGCGCTGCGCGACGGGAGGCTCGTCGAGTATGAGCCCAGCTGTGCGCTCGCGCCCGTCAATGGACGCTGATCGGCGTTCCGGACAACTGTCGTGAAGCTCTCGAGCATCGTTCGGCTGTATCGCGTGCGGTTGCGCGCAAGGATCATGCAGGAGCTGTTCGCGGTGCTTGGCATCTCGATCGGGCTTGCGCTGCTGTTCGCGTCGCAGGTTTCGAGCACCAGCCTCGGCGGCTCGGTGGAGCAGCTCAGCAACGGGCTCGTCGGACACATGCGCTTCCAGCTCACGGCCCGCGACACGCACGGCTTCGACGAACGCCTGCTTTCGCGAGTGGAGAGCATTCCCGGCGTGAAGGCCGCTGCGCCCGTGCTCGAAGCGAGCGCCAACGTGATCGGCTCCGCGGGCGCGCGCTCGGTCGAGCTGCTGGGCACCGAACCGCGCTTTGCCCGGCTCAGCGGCGAACAGGTGCGCAACTTCGGCGTGGCGAAGCTTGCCCAGGCGAAGGCGCTGATGCTGCCCGCGTCGATCGCACGGGCGATCGGGCGTTCCTCGCTGCAGAGCGTGGAGGTGCAGATCGGCGGTCGCGTCGCTCCGGCGCTGCTCGTGCCCGAGCTGCCCGGCGAAGTGCCGGCGAGCCTCGCCAGCGGCCCGATCGCGATCGCTCCGCTGGCCTACGCGCAGACGCTCGCCGGCATGAAGGGTCGGCTGAGCAGCATCTTCGTGCGCTCCTCGCCGGCGCACGACCGCGAGGTTCTAGAGGGCCTTACGCGCATCGCCGCGGGGCGGCTGAACGTCCGCCCGGCCAACTTCGACGGCACGCTGTTCAACCGCGCGGCACAGCCGATCGATCAGTCCACCGGCCTGTTCTCCGCGATCAGCGCGCTGGTTGGCTTTCTGTTTGCCTTCAACGCGCTGTTGCTGAGCGTCCCGCAGCGCCGCCATCTGATCGAAGATCTGCGCCTCGACGGCTACACGCGCCGGATGATCGTCGAGGTGCTGTTCGTCGACGCACTCGTGCTCGGCGTGGTCTCGTCGGTGATCGGCCTGCTGTTCGGCGATCTGCTCTCGCTCGCGCTGTTCGACGCCAACCCCGGCTACCTTTCGTTCGCCTTCCCGATCGGCGCCCACAGGATCATCACCTGGTCGAGCGTCGCGCTGTGCATCGCCGGTGGGATGCTGGCGGCGTGTATCGGCGTTCTGGCGCCGCTGCGGGGAGCGATCTTCTCGACCCGCGAGACGTTCTTTCGCACGCCTGGCAGACGCCGCGGCAACGGCAACTACTGGCTGCTCGCGGGTGCCGCGCTGTGCATGGCGGCGACATTGCTGATCCTCGCGCTCTCGCCGGCGGCGGCCATCACCGGCGTGTTGAGCCTGACCGCCGCTCTGCTGCTGCTCCTGCCGGTGCTGATCGACACCGTGGCGTTGGGGTTCGCCCGCCTGCAGGGTCGCATCGCTGGCGCGTCCCCATATCTGGCGGTGATCGAGCTGCGCGCGCGGGTGAACCGGGCGCGCTCGCTGGCGGTAGCGGCGACCGGCGCGATCGCCGTGTTCGGGAGCGTGGCGATAGAGACCTCTCACGGAGACCTGCTGGAAGGACTCAACCGCGTGGCGAGTGGTCTGAACAGGACCAGCGACCTGTGGGTCTCGCCATCGGGCCTGGCCAACTCGCTGGCGACCACGCCGTTCGACGGCTCGTCCGCGAGCGCCAAGATCGCGAAGCTTCCGGGCGTCAAGGCGGTGCGCCTCTACCGTGGCTCGTTCCTGGACATCGGCGATCGACGCGCGTGGGTGATCGCGCCACCTCGCGACGTGGAGGCGCCGCTCCCGCCCGACCAGCTCGTGGAGGGCAGCCTCACCGCCGCGGTGTCGCGATTTCACGCCGGCGGTTGGGTGATCATCTCGCGCGCCGTCGCCTCCGATCGGCACCTGCGAGTGGGCGACTCCTTTCTGTTGCCCTCGCCGCGGCCGACCGTGCTGCGGGTCGCCGCGCTGAGCACCAACTTCGGCTGGCCTCCCGGCGCGATCGTGCTCAACGCCGAGGATTACGCGCGCGCTTGGGGCAGCGCGGACCCGAGCGCGCTGGAGGTGGACCTGCGTCCGGGGGTCTCACCCGTGCTCGCGGCGCGCGAGTTGAGGAGCGCGCTGGGACCTCGCTCGCCGCTGCGGGTGCAGACGGCGCTCGCGCGCGAACAGGAGTTTCGCGCCACCGCCCGCCAGGGGCTCTCGCGCCTGACACAGATCTCGATCCTCGTCCTGATCGCCGCCGTGCTCGCGATGGCCGCGATGATGGGCGCGATGATCTGGCAGCGCCGGCCGCGCCTGGCGGACATGAAGGTGGATGGCTTCGATCGCGGCGTGCTGTGGCGGACGCTGCTGTGGGAGAGCGGGCTGCTGCTCGGCAGCGGGTGCTCGCTGGGCGCCGCGTTCGGCCTGCTCGGGCAGACGCTGCTCAGCCGCGCGCTCGTCACCGTCACGGGCTTTCCCGTCGCCTTCTCGCCGGGGCTGCTCATCGCCGTTGGGAGCTTCACACTGGTGAGCTTGACGGCGATCGTGATCATCGCCATACCGGGAGGATTCGCGACGCGGGTACGTCCTGCTCTCAGTCTGCGGGACTGACCGAACCGTTCTCTAACCTCCAGGATTATTCTGATCCTCGGATTTTCTGAAGGGGCGAGTTTCGGCGCTCGCCAGCTCCTGGAGTCCGGCCGTGTATGCGCTCGCGAGCTTGCCTGGATACGCCCCGGGGTGGCCCGCGAGGTCGAGCATTGGCGTCGACGCGCGACCGCGATTCCAGACCCGGAGATCCGTGAAGAGGCCCTGATGGCGCTGGACAGCAAGCGCTTCAACGCCGAGGGCGCGGCGCTGTTCGCGGTGCTCCCGCCACGGCGAGACGAGAGCCTGCTGCGCCTGCTCGTCGCCTTCCAGATCCTGCTCGACTTCCTCGACAGCCTCAGCGAGCATCCGGTGGCCGGCGATGTTCAGGCGGACGGATTACAACTTCACTTAGCGCTGCGCGACGCACTCGATCCCGGTGGGCCGATCGCCGACTACTACCGGCATCGCCCACGTCTGCAAGACGGTGGATACGTGCGCGCGCTCGTGCAGGCCTGTCGTGACGCGTGCGTGTACCTGCCGTCGTACGCGAGCACCCGCTCGCTCGCGCTGCGAGGCGCCAAGCGCTGTGGCGTGCAGGGCCTGAACCACGACACGGACATCGTCCGCCGCGACCGGACGCTGGAGGCGTGGGCGCAAGGCACGTTCCGAAATGGATGGGGGTTGAGCTGGTGGGAGCTGACGGCCGCGGCGAGCAGCACGCTCGGAATCCACGCCCTGCTCGCGCTGGCCGCCGATCCCGCGTGTGAGGAGCGCGACGCGGTCGAGCTCGACGCCGCGTACATGCCTTGGATTTGCGCCGCCAGCACGATGCTCGACAGTTATGTCGACGAGGCCGCCGACCTGGCCGAGAACGCTCACAGTTACATCGGGCACTATCCGAGCGAGGAGATCGCGATTCAGCGTACTGACGAGCTCGTGCGCCACTCGCTCGCGAAGGCGCGGCGGCTGCGTCACGGTCCACGCCACACGTTGATCGTGGCGGGAATGGTGGCAATGTATCTATCTGCCGAGGAGGCGCGCACGGCGGCCAAATGGAACACCACGCGAGCGCTCCTTCGCGCGGGCGGGTCGCTGACGCGAGTGCTGGTGCCGATTCTGCGCGTGTGGCGCAGCGCTTACGGCTTGCGCCGAGCCTAGTGGCCAGCCTCACAAAAGACCAATTACTCAAATTAGTCAGAACTGAACATTCAGGGGCGCCTTGTGGGCGGGCGCTGGAACGCGATGATGCACGGACGCGATGACGGATGAGATTGGAATCGGAGTCCTGCCAACAGGGACAGACAAGCGTCGCCCTTCCAGGCGCGCCAAGTCAGGTAGTAGCTCTGGGGCATCCAGCGCCGCGTCGTCTCGCCAGCGGCAACGGGTCGGGCGTCCCTCGCGGCGTTCGACCCGTTCGACCGAGACGACGGAGAACGAGACCGTCCTGATCGAACTATCCAAAGCGCAGGTCGATCAGGTCGTGCGCACCGCGGGACAGGGCGGCACGATGTCAGTCCTGCTTTCAGCGTTGAAAGACCCGAAGTGGACGCTGTCGATCGGCTCCGAGGACTGGTCCTACCCCGCGCAGATGGACGATCGGCGGCTGTCGCGGTCGCTGCTGTCGGGATTGCTGGTGCTGTCGTGCTTCCCGTCCGACGGCGGTTATCTGGGGATCGCCGAGCTCGCGCGCATGCTCGACATGAACACGAGCACCACCCACCGCTACGTCACGACGCTGCTGGCCGTGGGGCTGCTCGATCGCGACCCCGCCACGCGCCGCTACCGCATCGCGCCTCACTGACGCGCACGGGCGTCTCGCCGGAGTCACAGCTTGCGCGCGAGTCGCGTTGCGATCTCACCGATGCCCGCCAGGTCAAACTCGGTGCTCCACGCGAACGGGACTCCCACCACCTCGAAGGAGCGGCGGCGCAGGCGCGCGAGTTGATTTTGCTGAAAGCGCGCGCGCTCGTGAACCGAGGTGGCGGCGTGAAGGGCCGCGTGCGTGAGCGCCGTGGCGTGAGCGCCGCCGC
>DASUPL010000225.1:0-7433 GCA_036281155.1 Solirubrobacteraceae bacterium
CGATTAGCCGCGCATATTGGGCATCGCTGGCGGTCGATGACTACCGCGAAGCCCATCCGGACCGGTTCGGAGAACGTAGCCGCCGAGTGCGTCGGATACAGGGATACGCTCAGCACTTCTATAAGCCGCTCCACTTGACGAGCGAGGAGTTGGCGACGGCGTTAGGAGAGGGTTGCTCTTCCCATTGAGCTACCAAGAGCGAACTCGCGGCCGGGACTCGAACCCGGGTCAAACCCTTTCGCGCCTCCTAGTTTAGCCCATTCGGATCCAGGCGCTATTGACAGGACGCTGGGCCGCGCGACGCATGATGGAGCAGAAGGTCAAGGGCCGGCCGTGTCTGGTCAGCCGAAGCCTTGGGCATGTAGTTCACGGACGCGCTGCGAGGGTGGGGTCAGAGTTCAAACATTCTTGGCTCAAGCCGGAGCGTGGGATTCGGACCCAAGTCCGAATCCCGCGACACTCGCCCCATTCAGTGTCCAGCGCTGAGCGCCCCCACCAGCCGCCGCACCCTGTCGGCAGGAACCAAAACCCCGGCCTCCCTTTCGGGTGCCGGGGCGGTTCGTCCTTCAAGAAAATGGTCGGGGCGCCCGGATTCGAACCGGGGACCTCACCGACCCGAACGGTGCGCGCTACCAGGCTGCGCCACGCCCCGACGCTTCTGCAGTATCCCACACCCGCGCGCTCGACACCCCCGCGCTCGCTATCGTCGCGCCCATGCCGGCGCCCACCACAGAGATCCTCGCAGAGCTCGACCGCCTGCTCGAACCAGCGCGGTTCAGCGACTACTGCGTCAACGGGCTGCAGGTGCCCGGCGCCGCCACTGTGAGCACCATCGCCACCGGCGTCTCCGCGCACGCGGAGCTGTTCGAGCTCGCCGCCGGCGAGAAAGCCGACCTGCTGCTCGTCCACCACGGCCTGTTCTGGGGCTCGGAGCCACAGACGATCGACGCGATGCTCAAGCGCCGCCTGAACGTCCTGTTCGACGCGAACATCGCGCTCGCCGCGTACCACCTCCCCCTCGACGCGCACCCGCAGTACGGCAACAACGCGCTCATCGCCCAGGCGCTCGACGCGAGCGAGTTGGAGCCATTCGCGCTCCACAAGGGCCAGCCAATCGGCTTCATCGCCACACTCCCCGGCGACGGCCTACCCGCCGCGGAACTGTTCGCCCGTGTCCACGCCATCACCGCGCGCGAGCCGCTCGTGTTCGACGCGGGCCCCGAGCGAATACGCCGCCTCGCGATCGTCTCAGGCGGCGGCGCCGACTACCTCCTCGACGCGCACGCGGCGGGCGCCGATGCGCTCCTCACGGGCGAAGTCCCCGAGCGCACGATGGCCCACGCGCGCGAGCTGGGGGTTCACGTGATCGCCGCCGGGCACTACGCCACGGAGACATTCGGCGTGAAACGTCTCGGCGAGCATCTCGCCGAGCGCTTCGCGCTCAAACACGTCTTCCTCGACGTCCCCAATCCCGTCTGATCCGAGCCGCTCAAAACCCACCGCCAGGCTCTAACATCCCTCATTCAGACGTCTCACCATCGAGGGAGGGAATCGCACATGGAGGCCACCGCCACGGTAACGACCAGCGGGTCGCAGACGATCGCCGATCTGCTCCCGCGCTCGGCCGCGGCGCACCCAGACGCGATCGCCGTGCGCCACAAGCACGACGGCGAGTGGCGCGACGTCACCTACGCCCAGCTCGCCGACACCGTCCAGGAGATCGGCCTCGGGCTGATCGACCTCGGAGTCCAGCCCGGCGACCGCCTGTGCATCCTCGCCAACACCCGCCCGGAGTGGTCCTACGTCGACATGGCCGCCACCTCCGCCGGCGCCGTCGTCGTGCCGATCTACCAGACCAACTCCCCCGAGGAGTGCCTGTGGGTGATCTCCGACTCCGGCGCCAGCGCGATCGTGTGCGAGAACGACGAGCAGCTCGCCAAGATCGACGCCATCCGCGACCAGATCCCCAACGTGCGCACGCTCGTCGTCATCGACCCCCCAGCCGATGGCGCCGCCAACGGCTCCTCCGGGACCGTCGCCTCGCTGAGGCCGATCACGCTCGAGGAGGTCCGCGAGCGCGGCCGCAGCCATGCCGTCGAGGAGCTCGAAGCACGCCGCGCGGCGGTCAAGCCCGAGGACGCGTTCACGTTCATCTACACCTCCGGCACCACCGGCCCACCGAAGGGCTGCGTACTCACGCACGGCAACTACCGCGCGATCATCGACATGATCGGCGAGGCCGGCGAGATCCAGGGCGACGAGGTCATCTACCTCTACCTCCCGCTCGCGCACTCCTTCGCGCTGCTGATCCAGCTCGCCGTGTTCGACCTCGGCGGCACGCTCGCGTACTTCGGCGGCGACACCAAACAGATCGTGCCCGAGCTGATGGAGGTCAAACCCACCTACCTGCCGTCCGTGCCGCGCGTGTTCGAGAAGATCTACACGCTCGCCCACGGCGCCATCGAGGCCAAGCCGCCCGAGGAGCGCCGTCAGGCGCAGGCCGCGATCGAGCTCGGCGTGAAGGTGCGCGACATGATCAACCGCGGCGAACCGGTCCCGCCGGAGCTGCAGAAGCCGTTCGACGAAGCCGACGCGGAGCTGTTCAAGCTCGTGCGCGCGATCTTCGGCGGCAACGTGCGCCACGCCACCAGCGGCGCCGCGCCGATCGCCAAAGAGATCCTCGAATTCTTCTGGGCGTGCGGCGTGCCGGTGCTCGAGGGCTACGGCATGACCGAGACCGCCACCGCCGCGACCGTCTCCACGGTCGAGAACCATCGCTTCGGCACCGTCGGGCGCGCGCTTCCGGGCGTCGAGCTGAAGATCGCCGACGACGGCGAGATCCTCGTCAAAGGCCCCAACATCTTCAGCGGCTACCACAACCAGGCGTCCGCCGCCGCGTTCGGCGCGGTCGAGGACGGCTGGCTGCACACCGGCGACCTCGGCTCGCTCGACGAGGACGGCTACCTGTCGATCACAGGGCGCAAGAAGGACATCATCATCACCGCCGGCGGCAAGAACCTCACGCCCGCCAACATCGAGAACGACCTCAAGCAGTGCCGCTGGATCTCCCAGGCCGTCATGCACGGCGACCAGCGCCCCTACCCCGTCGTGCTGATCACGCTCGACGAGGAAGAGATCCCCACGTACGCGCGCGAGCATGGCCTGCCCGAGGACATCCCAACGCTCTCCAAAGATCCCGCCATCCACACGCTCATCCAGGGCGAGATCGACCGCGCGAACGCCAAATACGCGCAGGTCGAGCAGGTGAAGAAGTTCGCCATCCTCGACCACGACCTCTCCCAGCCCACGGGCGAGCTCACGCCAACCCTCAAGGTCAAGCGCAATGTTGTCAACAAGAAATACGCTGACATCTTCGACGCGCTCTACGCCAGCTGACCGACAGCCGGCTCCGTAGCTGCGAATATGGGTAGACATGCGCAGCGATCCATCCGATAACGGCGGGCTGTTCGTCGGCCGGCGCCCCGGCACCGCCCCCGTGCACTTCCGCGCGCTGCCCAAGCGCGGCAGCGAGATGCGCCAGCGCATCGACGACTCGCTCTCGAAGATCCTGCTCGCGTCGATCGTCCTGCTCAGCCTGCTCTGCTGGGGGCCGATCCCGCTCGCGTGCCTGTGGCTCGGCTCGCAGGCCGATTATCTCTCGGGCAGCGTCAGCCTCGGCATCCTCGTCTCGTTCATGGGCCTGTTCGGACTGCTGTTCGGCACGCTCGCCGTCCTCAAGCGCCTCGACAACGCTTGGGTGCTCGTGCGCCGCGCCGCCGGGCACGACCAGCGCGCCGGCATCATGGGCAGGGTCTTCGGCGTCACGTGCGCCGTGTGCGCGTTCGCGTTCGCCGTTTGGTTTCTCGTCATCCACGGGCCCGGCTCGAGCACGTTCCCGGGCAACGCGCCCTCGTGACGGAGGCCGTCCCCGACCGTCGTCGCACCGAGCGCGTGCGTCCACGCATCGCCGCTGACAGGGGGCCGACACAGTGGGCCTGACCGACTACTACCGCCAGTTCGAAGCCATGTCCGAGGAGGAGGTCAACGCGGGGCTGCGTGAGCAGGCGGCCGAGCGCAAACGCAAAGCGCTCACGCGCGTCGACACGCTCGACCTCTCGCAGACCACCTGGCCCGAGCTGCCCCACCCCCGCATCGTCAACGCGATCACGTTCGTCGCGCGTCGCGGCATGCACCGCTACCCGCACCTCTCGAGCACCGACCTGCGCGGCGAGCTGGCTGAGCGCCACGACGTCGAGCCACAGCGGCTGATCCTCGGCAACGGCGCCGCGGAGCTGCTCGGCGCGGCCACCCGTGCGCTGATCTCACCTGGTCAGCAGCTGCTCACGCCGTGGCCCTCATACCCGCTGTATCCGCTCATGGCCCGCCGCGCGCACGGCCTCGCCAAGCGCGTCAGCGGCGGCATCGACGCGCTGCTCGCCGCCGCCCAGGAGCCAGACGTGCGCGTGATCGCGCTCGCCAGCCCCAACGACCCCACCGGCGAGCTCATCCCCACGGCCGAGCTGCGACGACTGCTCGACGGCCTGCCCGAAGGGGTGGCCGTGCTGCTCGACGAGGCGCTCGTCGACTTCGCCGACGCGCAGCCCTCCAGCTCGTCGCTCGAGCTGCTCGCAACACACCCGCGGCTGCTCGTGTTCCGCAGCTTCTCCAAGGCGTGGGGCCTCGCGGGCCTGCGCATCGGCTACGCCATCGGCGGGCCCGGATCGGAGGAGCTGCTCGCGGAGCTGGACCCCGACCTCGGCGTCTCCGAGGTCTCCCAGGGCGGAGCGCTCGAGGCGCTGCGCACATGCTCTGAGGTGGTCGAGCGCCGCGTACGCACCATTTGCGAGGAGCGCCCGCGTATGATCGCCGCGCTGCGCGAGCGCGGCTTCGACGTCAGCGACAGCCAGGCCAACTTCCTCTGGGCCTCCCACGCCACCATGCAAGGCGCCGAGCTCGCCACGCGCCTGGCGCGCACTGGCGTTCTGATCGCCGCCGGCGACGCCCTCGGCGAGCCCGGCCACGTGCGCATCGCCCTGCACTCCCCCCGCTCCACCGATCGCGTGCTCAACGCGATCGACAAAGCGCTCGAAGGCGCGCCAGACCCGGCTGTCGCTCAGCCGGCTGCTGATCCCGACGACTGACGCAATAGCGCGCCGGTGGTTCCCTCGAGGATCTTGCGCCATGCGCTCACGTCCTCGTCGCGCTCGTCGAAGTGCTCCACCACCCGCCGCACGCGCTTCGCCGAGATCTCCAGGCCATGCCGTTCCGCCACCGCCTGGAAGCGGTCGTATTCTCCCGCGAGCTGCTTCGTCACCGACTCGAAGCCATGACGCGCGATCTCCACGCGTGAGGTGAAGCTCATCATCGACGTCTGGAACATCAGCTCGTCCGTCGGCTCCGGCTCGATCAAGACGATATCCACGCCCGGGTAGCGCTCCTCCCAGCCCTTCGCCAGTTCGTGCAGCCGCTGGTGCGCCACCAGCTTGAACACCTGGTAGCCGATCTGCGCGAAGCCCATGTCCGACACGCGGCGCGGGCGACGGCCGCGCACCGTGTTGACCGTGCTCGAGAAGTCGTTCACGAACGGCACGATCGGATTGATCACCACCACCAGCTTCGCGCCCGCCTGCACCGCCAGGTCGAGGTTCGTCGTCGACACGATCCCGCCGTCGATCAACTCGCGGTCGTGCACGCGCACCGGCGCGTAAACCATCGGCAGAGCGCCCGATGCGCGCACCGCCGTGGAGATCGGCACGTCTTTCGAGCCGTCCACGCCCAGCACCACGCGCTCGCACGTGTCGAGGTCCGTCGCCGTCAGGTACAGCTCGCAAGCCAGCTCGCCGAAGTCGTCCGTGCGGCCCGGCTCGCTCAGCACCTCGCGCAGGTACTTCTCGATCCCCGCGCCCGTGTACAGGCCCGACGGCAGCGCGTCCGCGAGGCCCAGCAGCACGTCCATCAGCGACACGCCGCCGCGCTGGGAGACCACGTCGCGCGCGATCGACAGCGCCCGCAACGGCAGCGTCGCGCCCTTGCGCGCGAACTCCAGCACGTTCGGGCGCAGCAGATCGCCGATGTCGATGTCCTTGAATGCCGGCGTGCCCTGGCGGGTCACCACGCGCATCATCTCCTCCGGCGTCACGCCGTTCGCGCACAGCGCCGCGATGAACGAGCCCGCCGAGGTGCCCACGTACACGTCGAAGTTGTTCACCGTGCTGTTCACCGCCAGCAGGTCCAGCGCCCGCAGCGCGCCGATCTCATACACGCCGCCCGTGAAGCCGCCGCCGCCCAGCACCAGCGCCGTCTTGTCGCGCCGCGAGCGACGCCTGCGCTCCACCGACGCCGGCTGCCCCACGCCGCGCGCCGCCAGGCGAGCGCGCCTCGGCTTGCCCCTCGTGGTCGGTTCCAGCTTGACAACCTTGCCCATGCCAGACACATTCTACGGTCGCGTGCCACGGAACCCACGAGCGAAACTCCCGATTCTGCTCCGCGGACTCACGCTGGCGCGAAACACGCCGCGACCCGGACCCGCGGCGCCGCGGAATCCGCGCGCCAAAGCCCTCACGCTGCTCTGCGGACTCGCGCTGTCCGCCGCACTGGCGCCCGCGGCCGGGGCCGCCGCGGGCGGGCTACCCGAACTGCAGGCCGACTTCGACCACCAGCTCGCGCTCGCCGGCTCGCGCAACGGCGCCTACGTTTACGACCTCACCGCCAAGCAGCCCCTGTTCTCCCAGCGCGCCAGCACGCTGCGCCCGCCCGCGTCGATCGAGAAGCTCTACACCGCCACCGCCGCGCTCAGCCAGATGGGACCCACCGCGCGCCTGTCCACCACCGTCTACGGCGTCGGGCGCCTCGCGCCCGGCGGCGTCTGGGAAGGCGACCTGTACCTGCGCGGCGGCGGCGACCCCACGTTCGGCTCGAGCGCGTTCATCCGCCGCCACTACGGCGGCGTCGGCGCGAGCGTGTCCACGCTCGTCTCCCAGCTCGTGCGCAGCGACGGCATCCACCACGTCACCGGCCGGGTCCTCGGCGACGAGTCCGCGTTCGACTCGCTGCGCGGCGAGCCGTCAAGCAGCTACCGCGCCGACGCGTTCCTCGAAGGCAGCCTCAGCGCGCTCGCGTTCAACCGTGGCTCGAGCGGCCGCGAACGCGGCGCGCATGCCCCCGCCGCGTATGCCGCACGCCAGCTGTGGGCCGCGCTCAAGGACAACGGCGTCACCATCCGCGGCCGCAGCGGCGCCGCCGCCACCCCCACGACCGGCGTCGTGCAGCTCGCCCAGGCGCAGTCGCCCACCGTCGCGCAGCTGGTCGCGCTCACGCTGCCGCCGTCGGATAACTTCCTCGCCGAGATGCTGCTCAAGGATCTCGGCGCGATCTACGGCGGCGCGGGCACCACAGCCGCGGGCGCCTCGGTCGTCGCCCGCTCGATCTCCTCG
>DASUPL010000226.1:0-2012 GCA_036281155.1 Solirubrobacteraceae bacterium
TCGTGGTACTTGAGCACCGATCCCAGCGTGGAATCGACGACGTCGGCGTCGAGCTCGGTCTGGCCGAGCGCGACGAGCGCCTGCGTCCAGTCGAGCGTCTCGGCGACGCCCGGGGCCTTGGCCAGGTCGAGCGTGCGCAGGCGCTCGACGAATGCCGCCGCCTCGGCCGCCAGCACCTCGGGTACTCCGGGCACGCGCGCGCGCACGATGGCGATCTCGCGCTCGAGCGACGGATGCCCGATCCAGTGGTAGATGCAGCGCCGCTTGAGCGCGTCGTGGAGCTCGCGCGTGCGATTCGAGGTCAGGATCACCACGGGGCGCTGCTTGGCCGAGATCGTGCCGATCTCGGGGATCGTGATCTGGAAGTCGGAGAGCAGCTCGAGCAGGAAGGCCTCGAACTCGCCGTCGGCCCGGTCGATCTCATCGACCAGCAGCACCGGCGGCACGACATCGTCGTACTCGATCGCGTCGAGCAGCGGCCGCCGCACCAGGAAATCGCGCCCGAAGACCTCCCTGAGCGCGCCGCTCGCGTCGCCGGCCGCCTCGAGCGTGCGGATGTAGAGCATCTGGCGCGCGTAGCTCCAGTCGTAGAGCGCGTGCGCGACGTCGATGCCCTCGTAGCACTGGAGCCGGATCAGGCGCGCCCCGAGCACGTCGGCGAGCGTCTTCGCGACCTCCGTCTTGCCGACGCCCGCCTCGCCCTCGAGCAGCAGCGGCTTGCCCAGTTTGAGCGCCACGTGCAGCACGGTCGCGAGGCCCCGGTCGGCGAGGTACGAACGCTCGCCGAGCGCGGCGCTCAGGTCGTCGATCGAGGCGGGCTGAACAGCGCTCATGCGCCGCAGCATAGGGCTGTGAGGCGCTGCGATCCCCCGGTCGAGGGGCCCCGGAGGCTTCCGCAAGGATCCGGTAAGGGTTCCGTGAGTGCTGGTTGTCTGCGGGTGGTCGTGGGCTACCCTCAGGCCCATGTTCAAACTCCACCATCGCTCCAGAACCCTGCTCGGTACAGCCATTGGCGCGGCTGTGCTGATCCTCCCCTCGACCGCGCTGGCCGACTGCGCGAGCGTTGTCGCCAAGGCAGCCTTCAAGGGCAGCGTGGTCGAGTACTACCCACAGCAGTGCTATTCAGCCGCGCTCAAGCAGCTCGGCCCTGACGTCAACACGTACTCGCCGAATGTCGCCCGCAACATCAAGGCGGCCATGCGTCGTGACCGCACGCGCAAGCTCAAGTTCACGATCCAGTGGGTGCCGAAGAGCAAGGTACGCGTGACCTCGAACTACAAGCTCAAGAGCCTCATCCAGCTGCGCAAGGGCGCGCGGGTCCTCGCCAAGGGTTCGATCAGCGGCAAGACGACGACGCTCAAGCTGAGGAAGACCACGAGCAAGCTCAACGTGGCCCTGATCTGGGCGCTCGGCAAGAAGAAGATCACCGTCACGAAGCCGGTGACGCTCCTGAAGGTCAAGTAGCGCTGACGGTCGCGGCCAATCGCCGCCCCAGGCGGTGCAGCTCGATCGTGAGCCCGAAGGCGGCGCTCAGCGTCGCCGGGGTGAGCGCAGTCGCAACCGGTCCCTGTGCCACGCTCGCGCCCTCGCGCAAGAGGAGCGCGTGCGTGGCGCAGGCCGGGATGTCCTCGACGTGATGCACGACGGTCACCGTCGCCAGCTCGGGCTCGTCGGCCGCCAGCCGCTCGAGCGCGCCGATCACCGTCTCGCGCCCCGGTAGGTCGAGACTGGCAGTGGGCTCGTCGAGCAGGAGCAGCGGCGGCTGGTTCATCAGCGCCCGGGCGACGAGCACGCGCCGCCGCTCGCCCTCCGACATCGATGCGAAGCGCTGCTGCTCGCGGCCGGCGCAGCCGAAGCGCTCGAGCAGCACCAGGGCGCGCCGGCGATCCGCGCCGGTGAGCAGCTCCTCGCGCACGAGAATCGTGCCCGTTGCGCCGCCGAGCATGACGTCGAGCACGCTCGTCCAGGCCTCGTACTCGTCGACGAGCCGGCCCTGCAGGAAGCCGATGTGC
>DASUPL010000227.1:0-7664 GCA_036281155.1 Solirubrobacteraceae bacterium
GGCCGTCCCTGGTCCCGAACTCGAACTTGGTGTCGGCCAGGATCACGCCCCGCCCCTCGGCGTGGGCCCGCGCCCGGCCGTAGATCTCCAGGCTCAGGTCGCGCAGCGCGGCCGCGCGCGCCGCGCCCACGACGTCCGCCATCTTCTCGAAGGAGATGTTCTCGTCGTGCCCCGTCTCCGCCTTGGTGGCCGGCGTGAAGATCGGCGGGTCGAGCCGGTCCGACTCGCGCAGCCCGCGCGGCAGCTCGATCCCGCACACCGCGCCCGTGGCCTGGTAGTCCTTCCACCCCGAGCCCGTGATGTAGCCGCGCACCACGCACTCCACCGGCAGCATCGCGAGCGCCTTCACCGCCAGCGCCCGCCCACGCTCGGAGTCGGGCACCCCGTCGGTCTCCGACAGCAGGTGGTTGGCCACGATGTGGCCCGTCTTCTCGAACCAGAACACCGACAGCCCCGTCAGCACCTTGCCCTTGTCCGGGATCGGCGTCGGGTGGACCGCGTCGTAAGTCGAGATGCGGTCGCTCGCCACCATCAGCAGGCGACGCTCCGTGCCGGCCGGCAGTTCGTACATCTCGCGCACCTTCCCGCTTGCGAGGAGGGGCAGGTCGGCGAGGAAGGGGGTCACGTGGGGCGATGCTAGCAACGGGGCCGGGTGAAACTCAGGCGATCTCGTCGAGGCGCGCGAGAATCTCGTTGGCGTGGCGCACGTAGTGCGAGTAGTCGAAGATCGCGTCCAGGTCCAGCGCGCTCGCGCGATCGTCCGCGGCGAGCAGCTCGCGCAGCGGCGTGCCCTCGTCCCACGCGCGCTGCGCCAGCTCCTGTGTCACGCGATAGGCGTCGTCGCGCGAGGAGCCGCCCTCCACCAGCGCGAGCAGCACACGCTGGGAGAACAGCGCGCCGTGCGTCAGCTCGAGGTTCGCGCTCATCCTCTGCGCGTCCACCGTCATGTCCTTCACGAGCGCGATCGTGCGGTACTGCAGATAGTCGAGCAGCGTCGTCGAGTCCGGCAGGATTATCCGCTCGACGGAGGAGTGCGAGATGTCGCGCTCGTGCCACAGCGCCACGTTCTCCATCGCCGCCTGCGCGTTGCCGCGCAGCACCCGCGCGAGCCCCGAGATCTGCTCGCTCTTGATCGGGTTGCGCTTGTGCGGCATCGCCGATGAGCCCTTCTGCCCCGCGCGGAACGGCTCCTGCGCCTCGCGCACCTCCGTGCGCTGGAGGTGACGCAGCTCTGTCGCGAAGCGCTCCAGCCCAGCGCCCGCGAGCGCGATCGCGCTCAGCAGCTCCGCGTGGCGGTCGCGCGGCACGACCTGCGTCGAGACGTCCTCGCGCGCGAGCCCCAGGCGGTCGAGCACACGCTTCTCGAACTCCGGGCCCGTGGCCGCGTACGTTCCCACCGCGCCCGACAGCGCACCCACCGCGACCTGCTCGAACGCGCGGTCGAGACGCACCGCGTTGCGATGGGCCTCGAACGCGAAGCCCGCGAGCTTGATGCCGAACGTAGTCGGCTCCGCGTGCACGCCGTGTGTGCGCCCCACGCACAGCGTGTCCACGTGTTCGCGCGCGCGCTTCGCAAGCGCGTCCAACAGTTCGTGTGCGCCGGCGGCGATCGCCTGGCCCGCGGCGTGCAGCTGCAGCGCGAGCGCCGTGTCGAGCACGTCCGAGGAGGTCAGGCCGAAGTGGATCCAGCGCCCCGCCTCGCCCGCCGAGGCCGCGAGCACGTCCACGAACGCCGCCATGTCGTGGTCGGTCGTGCGCTCGCGCTCGTTCACCGCCTCCACCGTGAAGCTCGCCGCGCGGATCGCCTCAAGCTCCTCCTCGCCCGGCCCGCCGCCGTCGCCGAGCAGCGCGGGCAGCTCCTCACACGCCGCGACCTCCACCTGGCGCCATGTCTCCATGCGCGCCTCATCCGTCCACAGGGCGGCGAACTCGGGACGGCTGTAGCGGGCGATCATGCCCCTAGGATCTGCGCCGCGAGGATCGCCGCGTTGCGCGGGTTATCCAGGCCGACGCACGCCACCGGCACGCCGGGAGGCATCTGCACGATCGACAGGATCGCGTCGAGACCGCCCGCCGCGGTCAGGCGCCCCGACAAAGGCACGCCGATCACCGGCAGGTCGGTGTGCGCCGCCACCGCCCCTGGCAGCGCAGCTGAGATGCCCGCGCCGGCGATGATCACGCGCAGGCCGCGCATGCGCGCGTTCTTGGCGTATTCCGCCACCACGTCGGGCTCGCGGTGCGCGGACATCACGCGCATCTCGTGCAGGATGCCGCGCTCTTCCAGCTCCTTCGCCGCCTTCTCCATCGTCTCCAGGTCGCTCTTGGAGCCCATCACGATGCCCACTCGCGGGGCGTCCACGTCGATGTCGTCCAGTTGCGCTTGTACTTCGGCCTCTTCCATCGGCTTCGGCACGAGCGATATGCCCGACGCGCCCGCCGGTCGCCCCTCCTGGGCGGCTGGCTGGCGAGGCTCGCGGTCTTGTCCTGTCACACCGTGGAGCATACGCGCCCGAGCGGTACTACAGCGAGGCGATGAAGTCCGCGATCGGGATCGCCGAGAGCGTCTCGTAGCGGCCGGTGCCGCGCGAGCCCAGCTCCAGCGACACGCGCGCCATCGTCGCCTCGTCCGGCGCCTCGACCACCGAGATGAAGTCCACATGGCCGAGCGTCGCCCACTGCGCCTTCACCGTCGCGCCGAGCTGTTCGACCTCCTTGTTGACCTCCTGAATCCGCTGCGGGTTGTTCTTGACCGTCTGCACACCCTCTGGTGTGAGGGTCGAGAGCATGATGTAGGTGGGCATGTGTCTCCTCTGAACAGTCGGGACCGCGCGACGATCGCGCCTCAGAGTCCGTTGTACCTGATCGGGCTGTCGCGGTGTTCGAATTATGTCCAGAGCCTTTGCGAGACGCCGCCCGCCCGCGTAGGCTGCGCGCGATCGTACTAACGCCGAGGAGGCACCAAATGCGTAAACGCATCACCTACGCGAACGTCACAGCGACGCTCGCGCTCGTCTTCGCGATGAGCGGAGGAGCGCTGGCCGCAAACCACTATCTGATCAACTCGACTAAACAGATCAGCCCGAAGGTCCTCAAGAAGCTCAAGGGCAAAACCGGCAAAACCGGCGCTGCGGGCGTGCCGGGCGCTGCGGGCAAAGAAGGAGCGCCCGGGAAAGAAGGGGCAGCCGGTAAAACCGGCGAAAGAGGGCCGAGCCACGCGTTCGACGTAAAAGTGGAATCCGTTGAATTCCCGAGCACCGAAAACGAACCGATCACGGTGGCCTCGCTCAGCCTCCCAGCCGGAAGCTACTCGGTACTTGGCAAGACGATCGCCAACAACAATGCAGCGTCGATCGCGGGCGTCGAATGCAGGCTCGAACTCGGCGGCACTGTCATCGACGAAGGCGGGTTCATCCGTATGACCGAAGAAGGCAAAGGAGCCGACCGGATGTCAATCGTGGACTCGGGCGTCGGCACACTCAGCAGTGCCGGAACGGCGACGCTGAAGTGTGAGGTCAGCTCCACCAGCGGCGAATACATCGATGCCGCGGTCACGGCTGTCCAGGTTGGGGGCGTCAACTAACAGCCAGTGCCGGCATGTCCTGGGGGTAGCTACGCACCCCCAGGACACCGCCGCGCGTCAAGCTGAGTTCGCTGCCGTCTCGCCGACCGTCTCCAACACCAGTTCCCCTTCGCGCGTGTCCACCTTCACCGAATCGCCCGCGCGGATCTCACCCTGCAGGAGCGCGAGCGCCAGGCGGTCCACCAGTTGCTTCTGGATCACGCGTCGCAGCGGACGCGCGCCGTACGTCGGGTCATAGCCCATGTTGCCGAGCATCTCGCGTGCGCTGGCTGTGAGCGACAACTCCACGCCGCGCTCGGCCACGCGCTCGACCACGCGCGCCACCTGCAACTCGACGATCTCTGACAGCTGCTCGCGGGTGAGCGACTCGAAGCGCACAATGTCATCGAGGCGGTTGATGAACTCGGGCTTGAAGTGCTCCAGCAGTGCGCCGCGGATCTGCGTGTCGGACAGGCCCGCTGGCACTGGCAGATTCGAGGTCATGATCAGCACGGCGTTCTTGAAGTCGACCGTGCGGCCCTGACCGTCGGTCAGGCGGCCGTCGTCCATCACCTGCAGCAGCGTGTTGAACACGTCCGCGTGGGCCTTCTCGATCTCGTCCAGCAAGACGACCGAGTAGGGGCGGCGACGGACCGCCTCGGTCAGCTGCCCGCCCTCTTCATAGCCCACATAGCCGGGGGGCGCGCCGAGCAGGCGTGAGACGGAGTGCTTCTCCATGTACTCCGACATGTCGATGCGGATCATCGCGTCCTGCGAGTCGAACATGAACTCCGCCAGCGCCCGTGCCAGCTCCGTCTTGCCGACACCCGTGGGACCGAGGAACAGGAACGAGCCGATCGGGCGATCGGGGTCCTGCAGCCCCGCGCGCGAGCGGCGCAGCGCGGTGGCGACCGCCTCGATCGCCTCGTCCTGGCCGACGACGCGTTCGTGCAGACGCTCCTCCATGTGCACGAGCTTCTCCGTTTCGCCCTCCAGCAGACGACTGACGGGGATCCCCGTCCAACGCGCCACCACCTCGGCCACGTCCTCCGCGTCGACCTCCTCCTTGAGATATAGATTCCCGCCCACCCCCTCGCCGTCCTCGCTCGCCTCGTGCTCAGCCGATTCGTGCTCGGCGAGCTTCTTCTCCAGCTCCGGTATCTCGCCGTAGCGCAGCTCCGCCGCGCGCTGCAGGTTCGCTTCGCGCTCCGCGCGTTCGGCTTCCATGCGCGCCTGCTCGAGGCGCTCCTTCAGCTCCGAGACGCCCTGAATAGCGTCCTTCTCCTTCTGCCACTGCTCCTTCATCGCCCCCGAGCGCTCCTTCAGGTCGACCAGCTCGCGCTCGATCGCCTCGCGCCGTTCCCTGGAGGCGGCGTCCTTCTCCTTGCGCAGCGACGTCAGCTCGATCTCCAGCTGCATGATGCGGCGATCCACCTCGTCGATCTCCGTCGGCAGCGAGTCGATCTCGATGCGGATCTTCGACGCGGCCTCGTCCACCAGGTCGATCGCCTTGTCGGGCAGGAAACGGTCGGCGATGTAGCGCTGTGAGAGCGTCGCCGCGGCGATCAGCGCGCTGTCCTGGATGCGCACCTTGTGGTGCACCTCGTAGCGCTCCTTCAGCCCGCGCAGGATCGCGATCGCGTCCTGTACCGAGGGCTCGCCGACGGTCACCGGCTGGAAGCGGCGCTCGAGCGCGGCGTCCTTCTCGATGTGCTTGCGGTACTCGTCCAGCGTCGTCGCGCCGACGCAGCGCAGTTCCCCGCGCGCGAGCATCGGCTTGAGCAGGTTGGCCGCGTCGACCGACCCCTGCGCGGCGCCCGCGCCGACGATCGTGTGCAGCTCGTCGAGGAACAGGATGATCGCGCCCTCCGCCTCCGCGACTTCCCTCAGCACGCCCTTCAGGCGTTCCTCGAACTCGCCGCGGTACGCGGCGCCCGCGATCAGAGCGCCCATGTCGAGCGCGATCACGCGCCTGTCGCGCAGCGTCTCCGGCACGTCGCCGTCGACGATGCGCTGGGCGAGGCCCTCCACGATCGCGGTCTTGCCGACGCCCGGCTCGCCGATCAGCACGGGGTTGTTCTTCGTGCGCCTGCTCAGCACCTGGATCACGCGGCGGATCTCGTCGTCGCGGCCGATCACCGGGTCGAGCTTGCCCTGCTGCGCGGTCTCCGTGAGGTCGCGCCCGAAGCGCTCGAGCGGCGTCTGCTCGTCCTCCTGCTGGAGCTGGGCGCCCTGGGCAGGCGGGGTTCCTCCGTCAGGCGGCGTCATCGGGCCTCCGCCTCGGCCCCGAGCGGAACGGCGAGCGAGCGTCCACCGCGCGCACGAGCTCGCGCCCGCCGCGATAGGGCACGGTCAACTCCGCGCGGAAGGAGCGGCGCACCTGCTCCAGCTCCTCCGCGAGGCGCACCTGCGCCTGCAGCGCCTGCAGCTCGATCTCCTCGATGCGCGCGTGCATGCCGTCGATCTCCTCCTCCAGGCGCAGCACCCGCTCGACGCCCGCCAGGTTGAGGCCGAGATCCGCGGTCATCTCCTGGATGCGCCTGAGCTTGTCGACGTCGTCCTGGGAGTACAGGCGCGTGCCCTTGGAAGAGCGCTTCGGCTCGATCAGCCCGCGCGACTCGTACATGCGCAGCGTCTGGGGGTGGAGGTTCGCGAGCTGCGCGGCGACGGAGATCATGAACACGCCGCGGTCGGTCTCGACCTCGATGTGGGCCACCCTACGCGGCATCGCCGGACTCCTTCGCCGCCTCGAACAGACCCGCGCGCGGGTCGCCGCCGAGCGTCTTCGACAGTTCCTCCACGGCCTGCCGCTGCTCCTCGCTGAGCTCCCGCGGGACGTCGATCACGAAGCGGTAGTGGATGTCGCCCTTGCCTGCCTTCCCCGCGCCGAGCCGCGGCGGGCCCTCGCCGCGCAGGCGCTGAACCGTGCCGTGCGGCGTGCCCGGACGCACGCGCAGCGTCTTCGTGCCGTTCAGCGTCGGCACCTGCACCTCCGCTCCCTGCAACGCCTCGGGGATGCTCAGCGGCACCTCCACCTCGAGATTGTCGCCCTTGCGTGTGAACAGCGAAGACGGCGCGACGTGCGTGACCAGGTAGAGGTCCCCGGGGAGGCCGCCCTGGCGGCCGGGCTCGCCCTTGCCCGCGAGGCGGATGCGGCTGCCGTCGCGCACGCCCGCGGGGATGTTCACGCGCAGTCTCTTGACCGTGCGCACCGCGCCGCTGCCGCGGCACGTCGGGCAGGGGTCCTCGATCACGGTGCCGGCTCCGCCGCAGCGCGAGCACGGCTGGGAGATCGAGAACATCCCCTGACCCTGGGTCTCGATCCCACGTCCCTCGCAGCGCGGGCACACAGACGGCGTCGTGCCGGGCTTCGCGCCCGTGCCGCGGCAGGTGTTGCACGTGTCGTGCATCGGCACCTGGAGCGGCACCTGCGCGCCCGCGACGGCCTGGTCGAACGTGATCGACACCTGCGCCTCGAGGTCCGCGCCGCGCTCGGAGCGCGGCTTCGTGCGCACGCGCCGGCCGCTGGCCGAGCCGCCGAAGAGGTTGGAGAGGATGTCGCCCATCGAGGACGCGTCGAAGTCGAAGTTGCCGAAGCCGCCGAAGCCGCCCGCGGGCCCGGCGCCGGTAGCGAACGGGCCGCTGCCGCTGTCGTACTGCTTGCGCTTCTCCGGGTCGCCCAGCACGTCGTGCGCCTGGGAGATCTCCTTGAAGCGCGCCTCCGCCTGCTTGTCGTCCGGGTTGCGGTCGGGGTGGTACTTACGCGCGAGCTTGCGATACGCCTTCTTGATCTCCTCCGCGGTCGCCTTCTTCTCGACCCCGAGCGTCTTGTAGTAGTCGGGTCGCGTCGCCATCCGGTTCCTCTCCCCTATGCGGCGACGACCACGCGGGCGGGACGGATGATGCTGTCGCGCAGCCTGTATCCGGATTGGTAGACCTCGACGACGGTGCCGCTCGCCGCGCCGCCCTCCGGCTGCTCGGCGGTCGCCACGGCCTCGTGCAGCGCCGGGTCGAACGGTTCGCCCGCGGGCGAGAATGATTCGATGCCCGCACGCGCGAGCGCGCCGGCGAGCTCCGAGCGCACGAGGCGCACGCCTTCCAGCAG
>DASUPL010000228.1:0-2723 GCA_036281155.1 Solirubrobacteraceae bacterium
GAGCGGCCTTTCGCGCGGGCCTGTCCGGGTGCGCCGCCTGTCGCACCGGAAGCGCAGGCGAGGCCGTCGGCGCCGCGTCAGCGCCGTCGGATCTCACTTGCCGCGCAGCTGTGGCTGCGCGCCACCACCACCCAGACACGAGACACGCGATGCGTAGCGGCACGGAGGCGCGGTTGTGTCCAACGGCGTATCCGACCGGCCGTGTATTCCCGATGCCCACGCCGACTTGGGGGGCATCATAATCCGCGTTTGTCAGGGGTTCGAGTCCCTCCTCCGGCATCGAGTTGAACAACTCGGCGCACGTGGCTTGGCTCTAGCTAGTGCAGGAGATCTTCGAGATGCGGTCAGGCGAGCCGGCGCCTCTGTCCAGCGCTTCGGCGCGCGGCCGAAGACGCGGCGCTGAGGCGTCACGCGTACGCCTCCGGCACCTTGACCGTGCGCGGCCGCGCCGGCTGGTTGCGCCAGTGGACGAGCGCGTCCATCCACTCCTCCTCCTTGATCGCGTCGAGGACGACCTTGATGATCGGCGGCCGGCCCGACGGCGTCCTGACGATCGTGAGGAAGGCGTTCTGGTTCTCGGCTTCGTCGTACGCGCGGCGCAGCTCGGTGGCCGTCCGAATCCCGTAGTCACGCAGCTGCGCCAGGACCGAGGGCGCGTTCTTGCCACCGTCGGCGACGGGATCAGACGTGTTCGCGCAATGGATGAACAGGATCGCCTGGTCGACCCAGTCGAGCAGTTGCGTCGCAGGGATGCGCGTCTTGAGCAGGAGTTCGATGAGATCGTGGTGCGCAAGGCCCTCGACGTTGGTGACGCCCTCGTCGAGCAGCCGCGCGCGGTCGTAGATGTCGATCCCTTGCAGGCGGGTCAGGGGCTCGGTCTCGTAAGTCCGGCTCGCGTGGTCGATCTCGCGCTTGCCGCTCTGGGAGCGCGCGATGACCCGGCTTAACTCCTGGAGGCGGATCAGCACGGTCTCGGGCACCACGCCCGCGATGAACGCGAACGTCAGCAGGCTGGCGCTGGTTGGATCGCCGCCGAGACCGGTCACCATCCGCTCGAGCGTGAAGGCGAGGACGACACTCCCCACAATGCGCGTCGCCACCTGCGCGTAGGTCTTGGGCCGCAGATCGCCTCGCACAAACCCGCGCAGCACGCTGTTGAGCGCGAAGTAGTACGCGCCGAGGAACGCGAAGGTCGGCGCGGCTGGCGTCGGCGTGATGAGAGCGGTAAGCGATCCGTGGTCGACGGCCGTGGTGGGCTTTGTGTCGAGCAACGCGATCGCCCAGCCCAGCGTCAGCACGGTCGTCGCAATCAGGATCGGCCAGCGCGTCCCAGGGAGAAAGCGCGCCTCCGAACGCCGCCGCCCGAACGCCTCGTCGAGCCACTGGCCGTACTTGGCGTCGATCTCCCCGCGCGTCCGCACGCTCGCATCAAGCCGGAAGATGTGGCGGGTGACGCGCTGGCGGAGCGTGAGCATGCGCTCGCGATCGAAGACGAAATAGAGGAGCACTGGCAGGGCGGACGCCCCGACGATGCACAGGAACTGCACGCCGATCCCGATCAGCGCAAGCGCCGCGTCGTGATGGACAGCAGCGTCGCCGGCGTGCAGCTGGTCGAGCAGCTGCGGGACGTCGGATCCAAAGTAGAGGATCGCTCCCGGCAGCGCGAGCATGATCACGGTCGCCAGCGCGAACATGAACGCCTCGCGCAGCGGCGCCGGCAGCTCGGTGAGCGCCGTCCTTAAGGACTTCACCGCGTGCGCGCGGAGCGTGGGCTTGGTAGCGATTCCGACGAGCGTCACAGCGACGGCCGCGACGCCGCCCGCTGTTAGATAGACGAGGTCCTCGCCGGTCGACCGGGCGAGCAGCGCGAAGAACGCGATGGTCGCCCCGGCTGTGCAGAGCAGCGTCGTCCATGCGCCGGCGCGCCCGCCGGGTGGCGGCTCGATGTCCCGGATCTCGATCGCGCCAGCCCTCCTGGCGACCTCGAGTCCGTCGCGGTCGACAACCGCCGTGTCGATCCGGGCGTGCCCGAGCGGCGGAATGAGCAGCCGGCCGTTAGCAAGGCTGACGCTGAGGCGTGCAGGCAGGCAGTTGGTCAGCTCGATCTCGGTCGGCCCGCCCGCAAGCGCGGCGTCGGCGCGCTGGGCGGCGAGGGCGCCAGTGATCGCGATCGCGTCGTCGCTCATGGCTGAATGAGCAGTCCGGGCAGCTTCGACGGCGCTCGCGGGAGAAAGTGCAGTGGATTGGGCGGCGCAACCACACCATTTCGCCCTACGCCGCCACTCGGGCGAGCGTCCGAACGAGCACGCGCGAGCACAGCTCCTATGCGGCGCCCCACCCAGCGCGGTGCTCAACTACGACGCTCTGTCCGTCCCGACCATCAGGCGGGCGGCGCTCCCGCTGGAAACCGCCTACGACGGCTTCCTCATGAATAGCCGGAGCCTCGCTGGCGACGCCGGGCGACACGCGGAATGGGCGTGCGGGCGAAGGTTCGGTTGTGTCCAACGGCGTGTCCAACCGGCCTCGAACTCCCGATGCTAAGCCAAATCAGGCTGGAATCATAATCCGCGTGTGGGGTCCCGATCTGCCCCCTCGAGCACTCGGGCATGGCAGCTCAGCACGCCCACCCGCATGGCCGATTGAACCGTCCCGGGTGATCCGCACGATCAACGAGCGAGCCCCTAAGGTCATCCGCAAGTTTCCGCGTAATACGAACCTGAGAT
>DASUPL010000229.1:0-7022 GCA_036281155.1 Solirubrobacteraceae bacterium
CGCACCGCATTGGCTGTTTCCCACCTGCTCCAAAAGAGCCACCGTCACACGACCGATGAATCGAACACAGCGCTCTTTCGGAAGCAGCACGCTACCGGAGCAGGCAAGAAGAAGTCAAGTAATCAGGACTAGGCCGCGACGTGGATCAGCTCTGCCGAACCTCTCGCCACGACGAACCCGCGCCCGGGCGTCATGGGCGCGGCGACCCGTCTCGGAAGCCGGGTCGCGAGCAGATCGCCGTCGGCTGCAAGGTCGGGCGCCAGCAGTAGACCATGTCCCTCACGTCGAAGCTCGCGTATCCACGAGAGGCTGATTCCGCGAGCAGCGCCGGACTCGACGGAGGCCACCACGCGAAGGCTGCTGTCGCGTGCGATCCGAACGAGACGCTCGAGACTGGCGATCGACATCGCGTCCGTCAACTCGCCGCCATCGTCGATGATGAGAACCGACTGGGTGGTGTCGAATCCGCCCGCTTCCAGACGCTCGATGAGCGAGCGCGCCAGCTCGACGCACTCCTCGGAGCTCTTCGCCACGCTGGCCCAGCAGTCCAACTCACGCAGTGGGCTTCGTCGCGGGGCCAGAAGGTGCAGGGCCACGGACGGATCCGCCCGCTGGATGCCATGCGCGATCGTCGCCAGGGCGGTGCTGCGTCCGCTGCGATAGGGACCGATCGTGAGGAAGTGCAGTTCGGAGAGGTCTATCGCGACCGACCCGAGATGCTCGTCGGAGATGCCGATCGGTATCGCCGCGAGGTCCTCACCCGTCGTGAGCAGCGTCCGCGAGACCTCCGTGGGGAGCACCTCGATCCGCGTCACGGGATTCGGTCCCTCGTGCCGAATCGCCTCGACGGCTTGCGTCAACGGCGCCGGCGCCCCCTCGCAGCAGGGCACCGCGATGTGAAATTCTCTGCTCTCGTGCGTGAAGCCAGACCCCACCGGCAGGCGCGCGCCACGCACCATCCTCGAGTCGAGCCCCAGCGAGAGCATGTCCTCTTCGGTGGTCATTCTCAACACCAGCCGCTGCGCGAAATGGGTGGACAACGCCGCAGGCAGCGCCCCACGCCGCGACGCCGTCAGGACCACGTGGACGCCGGCGGCCCGCCCCCCGGCGACGACCTGCTGCATCTGCTCGTACACCGTTCCCGCGCCGGGTCGATCGTAGCGGTGCGCGAAGGAGCCGAAGTCGTCCAAGAGCAGCACCGTGGTCGCCGGTTCTCCCGTACGCGAG
The DNA here is from genome assembly GCA_036281155.1 of Solirubrobacteraceae bacterium. GTDB lineage: Bacteria > Actinomycetota > Thermoleophilia > Solirubrobacterales > Solirubrobacteraceae > Palsa-744. The sequence goes on from DASUPL010000229.1 coordinate 1,228, forward strand.
CGCTCCACCACGGCTCGCGACCCCGTCTCCACGCGCCGAAGCAGAAGACGCACCAGCCGCTGGACGCGCTCCTCGTCGTCGACCATCACCACTCCACCGCAGTGCGGTAGCGCCTGCAGTGCATCCAAGCCTCCGCTCGCGGCATCGAGGCAGTAAACGCTCACGTCCTGCGGCCGAGACGAGCCTGCGAGCGCCAGGGCGGTGCTCGTCAAGACCGTTGTCTTGCCGCTGTTGCCAGCTCCGAAAACGGCTACGTGCCCCGATTCCCTGAGGTCCAGGATCAGAGGCTCCTGACGTTGGAGATGAGGGAGGTCCACAAGCCCGATCGCGACACTGCCATCTGGCGCCGCGACGGTACTCAGACCGTCGAGAGCGAGCACCTGGGGCAGCATCGGCAGCCACGGGGGCGTGGGAATCGGGAGATCCATCTCCTGTTGAGCCTGTCTCGCGGCTTCACCCAGCAGGACCAAATCGCTTTCTGCATCACTGTCGGAGGTTGCAGGCGCGGGCGCCGAGCGCGCGGACAGGGCGCTTGGGTGAAATTGCTCGACCTGCATCTCGCTGTGTTGGGAGATGTCGCTCAGCCCGCTCACATACGCCGTCTGAAACTCCCGCAACTCCCCGTGACCGGTACGTGCGAATGCTCGACCCCTGGAGCTCTCGCCGCTGGGTAGTCGTGCTGCCAGCGGACTGGAGATCATGTCCTCGCTCTCGGACTCCTCGGAGACCCTGAGCGCGAGCCGTAGGTTGGTGTTGGCGCGAATCGCCGGGGTGAAGGCGTTGCGGAGCGTCTGGGCTGCGAGCACCATGTGGACGCCGAGCGAGCGTCCGCGCTGTGCGATGTCGACGACCCCGTCGACGAATTGAGGGACCTCCTCGCGCAGCTTGGCGAACTCGTCGACGGCTATGACGAGCAGGGGAGGGGCGGCATCGGCGTTTCGTCGCGTCAGCTCGAGAAGGTCCTTGGCTCCCTCCGCGGCGAGGATGCGCTCGCGTCGCTTCAGCTCTGCGTTCAGCGACGTCAGCGCCCGCTCCGCCAGGTGCTCGTCCAGGTCGCTGACGATGTCCACGACGTGCGGGAGTGCCGCGCAAGGCGCAAAAGCCGCCCCGCCCTTGTAGTCGACGAGCAGAAAGGAAAGTCGGTTGGGGGGGATCGCCGCCGCCGCTCCAGCCACGAACGTCCGCAGCAGCTCGCTCTTGCCCGAACCGGTGGTACCGGCGATCAGAGCGTGGGGGCCTTCGCTGCGCAGATCGAGTTGCAGCATTCCGCCGGCGCCCACACCGACGGTGGAGCGCAGATCGCCCTGCCACGATGCCCATCGCCGCTTCAGCTCCTCAGCGGTCGGAGGCAGCAGGTCCAGCAGGTCCAGCAGCGCGACTCGCTTCGGGATGTCTCCAGCTCGTGCCAGCTCGCTGATGTCTCGCACCGGGGCGAGCAGTCGAGCGGTGCGATCGGCGAGATCGAACGACAGCGCGTCCGCACTGACCTCTGTGGCTCTCTCTCCCGACGCAACCTCCGTCAGCGCGAGAACCGCACGCTCACGCTCGAGCTCGACGATCGCTCCCGTCTGTCCCGGCAGGTCGCGCGACTCGCGCCCGAGCCAGAGCGCGGCAATGCCAACGTCGGCGATACCGCTCAGCGCTGAGCTGACGAGCGCACGATCGATGCCGATGTCCTCATCGACGAGCACCAGCACCTGGGCAGGAGTGACGCCTGCGGTGGACCGCGCGTGTGTCTGGCTGCGACGCCGGTGCGCCAGGTCGCGGACGTCCTCCAGCAGCCTCACGGCGTCCTCGCGCCCGACGCAGATCGCATCGTCCTCGAGTCCGACACGATCCGGGCGCACGTGGGGCAGCCACTTCAGCCACGTCCACTCCCGGTAGGCCAGGTCTGTCAATGCTGCCACCACGACCAACTCGCTGGGACTGTGCAGGATCGACGCCTGCAAGACCAGCCAGCGGGCGAGGCCCGTCACGGCCGAGGGATCTCCCGACAAGCCGACGACTCCGGTCTCGCGCAAATTCAAGACGAGCGGAACCGACGGCACGGTGCTGTGGGCGGCGAGCTTGGCCTCTGCCTCGGCTCGCAGCGCGGTGTCACCCCCATCCTCCATCTTGACCCTGCTGCGACAGCGAAGATCGGCCACACCGAGCCGCAAGCACAGAAAGTCGGGATCCGAAGGGCGTCGCTCCCAGAGGGTGGGCGCAAGCTCGCCGACGCGCTCGAACAGGACGACCGCATCGGGAGACTCCGCTCGCCGAGCAGTGGTCTCAGCGTCGAGTCCGTCGGCGAGCTCGGCGATGGCCGTCTCGAGCTTCTCACGAAACTCGGCGGATTCTCGCGAGAAGGACTTCTTGCCTCCGCGCCGATCGCCGATGAACGTGCTCAGCGCCATCAGTGGAGACATGCCGGCAATCGCAAGCATGACCGGGCTCTTGAGAATGAAGAAGAGCAGCAGCCCGGCAGCAAGCGGTACCAGCGACGCCGCGAGCGGCACGCGGCCCTTACGAGCCGCGCTCGGCGGCGCCGGAAGCTCGCGCTTGAACGGGGAGGCCGGCGGGTTCACCCGCGGGGGGCGATTGAAGTCCAGGAACCCGTCCCGCTCCTCCAAGCCGTGAGCCGCGACCGTGCCGCCCATCGGCCGCACGCGCAGAAGGGTTCTGCCGAGCTCGAGCTCGTCGTTTTCGCCGAGCAGCAGAGGAGATCCCGGATACAGGGCCTGTCCATCCAGAGCGGTCCCGTTGGAGGATCCCGCATCGGCGACCCTCACGCCGGACGCGTCAACCTCGAAATTCATGTGGTGGCGCGAGATGGACGGGTCCGCGATCAGGATGTCCACGCCCGGCTCGCGCCCGAGCCGATAGGCGCCGTCTCCGAGCTCGAAACGCTCGCCCGCGCAGGGTCCGCTCGTGACGACGAGCTCGATGCGCGCGGTTCCGCCCACCCTCGTTGGCTCTCCGACATGCGGTACGAGCAGCAGACGGTCTCCCCAACGTATTCCCGCCCGCGCAAGCGATGCGCCGGCATCGAGCTGTTCGCCGCGTCGCTCACACCAGAGCCCCAGCCGCGCGCTCGCGTCCAGCCTGTCCACCGCGGCCTCCACAAGATGCTCCACGCGGTCCGCGCGCGCCGCGGTGATCAGCAGATCCGTCTCGCGATCTCCCGCGCAGACCGAGATACGCAGCTCAAGCCGCCCGGCCGCCGCTCCGTCAAGGCCATCGGTCGAGACGCTCATTACCGAGCAAGACCCTACAGAGAGCGGCGCGTCGTCGCCCCATCGGTCAAGTTCGAATGCTCTGGTTCCCCTCGATCACGCTGAGCGGCAACGTGCCATATCTCCACATTCAGTGGCCGGATATGATCTTTCGACGATGCCAAACCTCAGCGTTGGTGATATCGAGCTGGACTGCGAGCGCAGCGGGTCCGGACCGCCGCTGCTGCTGATCATGGGCATGAGCGGCACGCTGCTGCACTGGGGCGAGCCGTTTCTCCAGGCGCTGCGCGAGCACTTCGAAGTGATCGTCTACGACCACCGCGGCGTGGGGAACAGCACACGCATCGACGGGCAGCTGTCGATCGCGCAGATGGCAGCGGACGCCGCCGGGCTGCTCGGCGCGCTGGAGATCGACTCCGCGCACGTGCTCGGCATCTCGATGGGCGGCATGATCGCCCAGGAGCTCGCGCTCGCGCACCCCGAGCGCGTACGCACGCTCGCGCTTGGCTGCACCTACTGCGGCGGCGAGGGCAGCACGCTCGCCGCGCCCGAGGTCGGCCAGCGCCTGTTCGAGGCCATGAGCTCCGGCGATCGCGCGATCGCGCTGCGCGCCGCCTGGGACATCAACGTCTCGCCCGCCTTCGCGGACGACGCCGACGCCTTCGCGGCGTTCCTCGCGATCGCCGAGCGGCGCGCCGTCGCCGTCCAGGTCATCATGGCCCAGGCACAGGCGATCGCCGCGCACGACACCCAGGCGCGACTGGGCGAGCTGGATGTGCCCACGCTCGTCATCCACGGCACCCAGGATCAGATGCTGCCCGTCGTCAACGGCCGTCTCATCGCCTCGCTCGTGCCCGACGCGCGCCTGGAGATCCTCGACGACATCGGGCACATGTTCTTCTGGGAGCGTCCCGAGATCTCCGCCCAGCTGCTCAGCGCCCACGCGGCAGTGCCCGCTTGAGCGAGCTCGTCGTCCACACGGACGGCGTCGCCCTCTCGGGCGAGGAGAGTGGACACCGCGCAGGCAGCCCTGTCGTTCTGCTGCACGGGCTCACCGCCACGCGCCGCTACGTCGCGATGGGCTCCACGCTGCTCCAGCGCGCCGGACACCGCGTAATCGCCTACGACGCACGCGGCCACGGCCGCTCCACACCAGCACCCGACCGTACCTACGACTACGAGCACCTCGCCCAAGACCTGCGCGCCGTGCTCGACGCCGCCGGGGTGGAGCGCGCGACGCTCGCGGGCGTCTCCATGGGCGCGCACACCGCCGTGCGCTTCGCGCTCGAGCACCCCCACCGCGTCGCCGCGCTCGCGATCGTAACCCCCGCATACGAGCCGTCCTGCTTCGCGGCGCAGGCGGACCTCACGCGCTGGGACGCGCTCGCGCACGGGCTGCGCGAGGGCGGGGTGGAGGGGTTCGTGCGCGCCAACGACCTCGCCACGCTGCCAGCCGAATGGCGCGCGATCGTCGAAGTCGCGCTGCGCCAGCGCATCGCCGGCCACGAACACCCCGACGCCGTCGCCGACGCGCTCGAAGCCGTGCCGCGCTCGCGCCCCTTCGAGGACATGGATCAACTCGCCACGATCGACGTTCCCACGAGCGTCGTCGCCAGCCGTGACGAGGCCGACCCCACGCACCCGCTCGCCGTCGGCGAACGCTACGCGCAGATCATCCCCAGGGCAAAGCTGTTCGTCGAGGAGGCCGGTCCGCCGCCGCACTCGCCGATCGCATGGCAGGGCGGGCAGCTGTCGAAGGTCATCGCCGAGGTGGCCGCGGCGGGTGACATCGTCAACCAAGCGTGAGCGGCTGAGGTATCGGGCGCGTTGTTACCCGAGCGTGACGCCCGAGCCGGCCGCGGCCTGATCCTCGATGAGCGCCGCGCCGCTCAGCAGCGCCGCGTAGCGGCCGCCCAGCGCCACGAGCTCCTCGTGCGTGCCGCGCTCCACGATCCGGCCCGCGTCCAGCACCAGGATCTGATCCGCGTCGCGGATCGTCGACAGGCGGTGGGCGATCGCGATCGTCGTGCGGCCCCGCGACAGGTCGTCCAGCGCCCGCTGCACCGCGCGCTCCGTCTCGTTGTCCAGGGCCGAGGTCGCCTCGTCCAAGATCAGCACCGGCGGGTTGCGAAGCACCGTGCGCGCGATCGCCATGCGCTGCTTCTCACCGCCCGAGAAACGGTAGCCACGCTCGCCCACCGGAGTGTCGTAGCCGTCCGGAAGGGAGGAGATCAGCTCGTGGATCTGCGCCGCGCGAGCCGCATCTTCTATCTCCAAATCGCTCGCCTCCGGGCACGCGAAGCGCAGGTTCTCGCGGATCGACGCGTGAAACAGGTAGGTCTCCTGCGACACCAGCCCCACGGTCGCCGCCAGCGAGCGCAGCGTCACGTCGCGGATGTCCACGCCGTCGATGCTCACGCACCCCTCCTGCGGCTCATACAAACGCGCGACCAGGTACGCGAGCGTCGTCTTGCCCGAGCCCGTCTCGCCCACGAGCGCGGTGCGCGTGCCGGCGGGGACGCTGATGTCGATGTCCTTGAGGGTCCATTCCTCGCCGTACTTGAACCACACGTCGTCGAA
>DASUPL010000230.1:0-11255 GCA_036281155.1 Solirubrobacteraceae bacterium
CGCGGGCCAGCCGATGCCGAAGAACACGCGCCCGGAGAGCACGACGATCCCGATCTGCAGCGCGGTGTTCGTGACTGCGTTGGCGGTCACGCCGCCGAAGTAGGAGATCGTCGGCAGCGGCGTGCCGCGGATGCGCTTGAGCACGCCGCGCTCGCGCAGGAACACGATGTTGTACGCCAGAGCGGTGAACGTGGTGGACATGACGCTCATGCCGGCGATCGACGGCACGAGCTTGTCGAGGCCACGCTGGTTGCCGTTGAGGATCGCGCCCGCGCCGGCGAGGAACAGCAGCGGCAGCACGAAGTTGAAGAACGCCGCGCTGGGGTTGCGCCAGAACAGCCGCCGCTCGAGGCGATACTGGCGCCAGCTGAGGATTAGCGCGTCGGGCATCGGCGGTCAGCTCCAGGTAGTGCGTCAGGCATCGGCGGTCAGCTCCAGGTAGACGTCCTCGAGCGAGGGGCGAGCGACCGACAGCTCGCGCAACTGCTCTCCGCGCGCCAACGCCTGCTCGGTCAGCTCGTGCAGCAGCGAGGTCGGGTCCTCTGTCTCGTGCTCGACCAGCTCACCGTCGGCTTCTCGGTAGGCGACGCGGTAGTGAGCCCCGCCCACGCCCAGCTCGCGCGGAGGGCCGATCGCGAGGATGCGCCCGTCCTTGACGATCGCGACGCGGTCGGCGAGCGCCTGCGCCTCCTCGAGGTAGTGGGTGGTGAGCAGGATCGTCTTGCCGAGCGCGCGCAGCGAGCGCACCGTCTCCCACGCGGCGCGGCGCGCCTCGGGGTCGAAGCCGGTGGTGGGCTCGTCGAGGAAGATCAGCTCGGGGTCGCCGACGAGCGCGAGCGCGAAGTCCAGCCGCCGCAGCTGTCCGCCGGAGAGCTTGCGGCTGCGCACGTCCGCCTTCTCGGTGAGGCCCGCCAGCGCGAGCACCTCCTCGACCTCGCGCGGGTGCGGGTAGAAGCTCGCCCAGTGCGCGAGCGCCTCGCGCGGGGTGATGTGGCTGTAGATGCCGCCCGCCTGCAACACGATCCCGATCCGTCTGCGCAGGTCGTATGAGCGGCTGGCTGGGTCGTGGCCGAGGACGGACACCTCGCCGCTCGTGCGCTCGCGGTAGCCCTCGAGGATCTCGACGGTGGTCGTCTTGCCGGCGCCGTTGGGGCCGAGCAGGCCGAACACCTCGCCGCGCTTGACGGTGATGTCGATGCCGCGTACCGCCTCGTAGTCGCCGTAGCGCTTGCAGAGGGCGCTCACCTCGATCGCCGGGGCCGTCTCGCTCACACCCCTGATCATCTCAAGACCACCCGTGTGGGCGGCGCTTGCTCCTACCAGTGCACGCCCCTCGTGAGCGTCGCCATCGCGATCTGCTCGAAGGACGCGCGCTCCTCGAGGTCGCGCTGTCCCTTCGACGCGGCCGAGTCGGGGAATACGCGGTAGGCGAGGTGCAGCAGCCGGTCGACCATCTTCGGCGAGAGCGAGTACGCGACTTCGCCGAACTTGCCGATGCGCGTGCCCATCTCCTTGGGACGGCCGCGCATCGCCTCGAGAATCATGTCCGCGGCCTCGTCGGGGCTGATCGCGGGGAAGGCGTCGTACATCTTCGTCGGCGCGATCATCGGCGTGCGCACGAGCGGCATGTGGATCGTGGTGAACGTGATCCCGTCGCCGATCACCTCGGAGGCGACGACGCGCGTGAACGCGTCGAGCGCGGCCTTCGAGGCAACGTAGGCGGAGAAGCGCGGCGGGTTCGTCTGCACGCCGATCGAGGACACGTTCACGACGTGGCCGGAGCCGCGCTCGCGCATGTGCGGCAGCAGGCCGATGATCAGCTTGACGGCGCCGAAGTAGTTGAGCTGGATCGTGCGTTCGAAGTCATGAAAGCGGTCGTAGCTGAGCGTGATCGAGCGTCGGATCGAGCGCCCGGCGTTGTTGACGAGCATGTCGATGTTGCGGTGGTCGGCGAGCACGCGCTCGAGCAGCCGTTCGATCGACTCGATGTCCGACAGGTCCGCGGCGTACACGTACGCGGTCCCGCCCGCGGCGACGATCTCCGCGCGGACCACCTCGAGGTTCTCGACGTTGCGAGCGACGAGCAGCGGCACCCCGCCCGCGGCGGCGAGCTTCAGCGCGGTCGCGCGTCCGATGCCGGAGGACGCGCCGGTGATCATCACATGGCGTCCGCCGAGCGCCTCCTTGAGCGTACGACCCTTCCTGATGTTGGGGTCCATCTCGCGCTCCCAGTAGTCCCACAGCCGCGCCGCGTACTCATCCAGCGGCGGCGGCTGCTCCAGCGCCGAGCCCGCGAGCGCGCTCGAGGCTTGGTGCGTGTCGAAACGCGGCACGAGCTCCATGTGCGAGAGCACCTCCGCGGGGATGCCGAGCTCGCGCAGCGCGAGGTTGCGAATCTGTCGCCACGGCGGGAGCGCCGCGGCGAGCGCGAGCGGCCACTTCGGCAGCGGGTCGATCAGCCGTTTGTCGATGCTGAGCGCGAAGCGCGGCGCGTGCGCGGCGACGGCGAGCTCGTTGATCAGCTCGTCCACGCGCTGCGGACGCGGGTCGGTGAGATGGAACGCACGCCCGTCGAGGTCGTGCTCGTGGGCGATGTGCTCGAGCGAGTCGGCGACCCAGTCGACGGGGACGATGTTCGTGTAGCCGAGGTCGAGGCCCACGAGCGGCACCCACTCGGGCAGCAGCTGTCGCATCCGCTGGATCGCTTTGAAGAAGTAGTAAGGGCCGTCGACCTTCTCCATCTCGCCCGTCTGCGAGTCGCCCACGACGATCCCCGGCCGATACACGCGCCAGGGGATGTAGGGCTGGTCGCGCACGATCCGCTCGGACTCGAACTTCGTGCGGTGGTAGGGCGAGGGCAGCTTCTGGCCCTCGTCGAACATGCTCTCCTCGAACACGCCCTTGTACGTGCCCGCGACGGCGATCGAGGAGACGTGGTGCAGGTGCTTGGCGTCGACCGCACGCGCCAGTTCCACCGCGTGGGTGGTGCCACCGACGTTGACCGCGGTGTTGCGCTCCGCGGGCGCCGTCATGTCGTAGACCGCGGCGAGATGGAAGAAGTGGTTGATCTTGCCGCGCAGCTCCGCGACCTGCTCCTTCTCGATGCCCAGCAGTGGTCTGCGCAGGTCGCCCACGACCGGCTCGATGCGATCAGCCGCGGAGGGTCCCACGGAGACGCTCCAGCGCTCGATCAGATCATCCAGGCGCGACCTCGAGCTCTCGCGCACGAGCACGTAGATCCTGCCCTGGCGCTTGTCCAGCAGCCGCTCCACGAGACGGCTGCCGATGAAGCCGGTTGCGCCTGTGACGAAATAGGCCATCGTCAAAGAGCCTACCTGTATTCAAAGCCGGTGGCCGGCGTTTTTGGAAGCGTCCGGATGGTCGCCGCGCGCGCCACGTCGCTAGACACCGGCGCCCGCGCCGCCGCGTCCCTCACCACCGGCGAAACGCGCCGCTCCGCGCGCGCCGTCTTCGAACACCCCGGGTCCCGCGGCGGCCTCGAGCGCGAGCGCATCGGCGAGATCCATGCCGAAACCATCGACCGCCGCGCGGCGGTCGGCGAGCATCGTGCGCTGGGGGAAGCGCGCGAGACCCTCGGCGAGCGCGAGCGCCCGCTCCAGATGCGTACCCGCGGGCACGACCTCCGTGAGCAGGCCCATCGACAGCGCCTCCTGAGCGTCGATCATGCGGCCGGTGAGGATCAGGTCGAGCGCGCGGCCGAGGCCGACGATCCGTGGCAGGCGCTGGGTGCCGCCGTCGATCAGCGGCACGCCCCAGCGGCGCTCGGGGTAGCCGAGCGTGGAGTCCTCGGTGGCGATGCGCAGGTCGCACCACAGCGCGATCTCGAGCCCTCCGGCGAGGCAAAACCCCGAGATCGCGGCGATCGTGGGCTTGGAGGACGTCAGGCGGGTGAAGCCCATCGGCCCCTCGGCGCTCATCAGCCGCGGCGCCATCGTCTCGGTCGCCTTGAGGTCGGCGCCCGCGCAGAAGGAGACGCCGCCGGCGCCGCACACCACGAGCACGCGCGCCTCGTCGTCCTTCTCGAAGCGCAGGTACGCCTCGTGCAACGCCTGGGCGGTGGGACCGTCGACGGCGTTGCGCCGGTGCTGGCGGTCGATCGTGATCAGCGCGGCGGCGCCGCGACGCTCGTAGAGAACCTGATCTGTCGGCTCGGCCATCGGCGCGTGCGCCGGGCTACCAGCCGCCGCGCCAGTGAGCGCCGCCGAGCAGCTTCTGCCCGGCCTTGCGCGCCTCTTTGCGCTTGTCCAGCTTTTTCTGGAGCATGCTCATGGTGAACACGAACAGCGGAAAGAAGACGATCAGGACGAAGCCCGCGTAGGTGATGACCTTGTCGTCGGTGGGGCCGTAGAAGCCGCGCCCGTCGTTGTGCGCGCTCGCGGCGGGGGCGAGCACGAGCAGCAGCAGCAGTGTGAGCGGCAGGAGCTTGGCGAGCAGGCGGTTTCGCATCGGTCTCAACAATCCTATCTGAGGTCGCGCGGGAATAGGTCCCTACCATCAAGCAGCCGATGGCGCTTCTGATCGCATCCGATATGCACAAGGACATGGCCGGGCAGCCGCTGCTGCGCGGAGTGTCGTTCAAGCTCGAGCGCCGCGAACGGATGACGATCGCGGGGCGCAACGGTGCGGGCAAGACGACGCTGCTGCGGATGCTCGCGGGGGAGACGTCGATCGACCGCGGCGAGCTGAGCGTGTCGAAGGGCGTGCGCATCGCGCTGCACGACCAGCGCCCGCCGCGTGAGCGTGGGATGCCGCTGCGCGAGTACCTGCTGTCGGGCTGCGTGGAGGAGCTCGAGATCGAGGCGCAGCTGAGCAGCCTGGAGGCGAAGATGGCGGCGGGCGACACCGACGAGGCGGTTCTCACCCGCTACGCCGGCGCACAGGCGCGGCTGGAGGCGCGCGGCGGTTACCTGTGGCGCAACCGCGCGACCGCGATGGCGCACGGCCTGGGTTTCCGCGACGCCGACCTCGACCGCCCGCTGGACACGTTCTCGGGCGGTCAGCTGACGCGCGCGTCGCTCGCGCGGGCGCTGGCGACGGGCGCGGACGTGCTGCTGCTGGACGAGCCCACGAACCACCTCGACATCGAGTCGCTGGAGTGGCTCGAGCAGACGCTCGTGGATCTCGACGCGGCAGTGGTGCTCGTGGCGCACGACCGCTGGTTCCTGGAGGCGGTCGGCACGGCGGTGCTCGAGCTGGAGGCCGGCCGGTCGCGCTTCTTCTCCGGCACGTGGCACCAGTGGCGCCGCGAACAGGCGGCGCGCGAGATGGCGCTCGGCAAGGCGATCGACAAGCAGCAGGCGGAGATCGAGCGGATGGAGCGCTTCATCGAGCGCTTCCGCTACAAGGCGACGAAGGCCAAACAGGCGCAGTCGCGGGTGAAGAAACTCGCGAAGATCGAGCGCATCGAGCGCGACCCCAAGGACGGCAAGGGCCTCGAGTTCGCGTTCGCCGCGCCGGAGCGCTCGGGGCGGGTGATCTTCGAGCTGCTCGACGGGCGCGTGGAGATCGGGGAGCCGGCGGTCGTGCTGCTGGAGCACACGGAGCTGTGGCTGGAACGCGGCGAGCACGTGTCGCTGGTGGGCCCGAACGGCACGGGCAAGACGACGTTGATCGAGACGCTCGCCGGCCGGCGCGAGCTGGCGGCGGGCAAATTGAGCACCGGGCACAACGTCAAGGTGGGGTATCTCTCCCAGCACGCGGACGAGCTCGGCGCGGGCGGCTCGGCGACGCAGAGCGTTCTCGACGCGGCGCAGCGCGCGACGGGCCTGACGCCGGGCAAGGCGCGCTCGCTGCTCGGCGGCTTCCTGTTCTCGGGCGAGGACGCGGAGAAGCCGCTCGCGGGCCTCTCCGGCGGCGAGCGCAGGCGCCTGTCGCTGGCGGTTCTGGTGCAAGGTGGCGCGAACGTTTTGATCCTGGACGAGCCCACGAACCACCTCGACATCGAGAGCCGCGAGGCGCTCGAGGACGCGCTGCGCGCGTTCAAGGGCGCGCTGATACTCGTCTCACATGACCGCGCGCTGCTGGACGCGGTCGGCACGCGCACCGTCGCCGTCGAGGATCGCTCGCTGCGCAGCTACGTCGGCGGCTGGCCCGAGTATGTGCGCGTGCGCGACGAGCTGAGGGCGCTCGGGTCGGGTCGCTCGGGCGCAGAGGCGAGCGCGGGCGGTGGCGCGGGAACCCTGCGACCGGCGATCGCGAGCAACGGCTCCGCAGCGGCTGGCGAGGGCTCCGGCGGGCGTCCGTCCACGGCCGCGGCCGGCACGGCGACGAGGAAAGCGGCGAAGCCCAAACCCAAGGGCCCGTCGAAGAACCGCCTGAACGAGGCACAGAAGGCCGAGCGCGCGGTCGAGGAGGCCGAGGCGGCGCTAACGGCGCTGGAAACGGAGCTGGCCGACCCCGCGGCGTGGGCGACCCCCTACGAGGCGGCGAAGTCCGAAGCCCGCCACACCGCCGCCAAGCGCGCGGTGGACGACTCCTACGCGCGTCTGGAGACGTTGATCGACTGAGTTTCAGCGTCCGTCAGGGGCGGTGATGCTTTCCCAGCGGCGGCTTGGCGGTGCATGTGTGGTAAGTCCGCGTTACCGTGATTCGCCGCCCAGTGTCGGTCGTGACGACGATCTTCACGGTGTAGCGACCTTTGGGCAGTCCGCGCAGATCGACGGGCACACTGATGCGAGACCCTCGCAGCGTCTTGACGCGACGTCCGTTGACGTAGATGGTCGCCCGACGGTAGACCACGCCCTTGATCTGAGCCACATGGATGGTGAAGGAGCGGTGGCTGTTGCAGGCATGGTTGGGAGGGACGGTCACGACGCCGCCCGTGCCCGGTACCGGAGTTTCGGGCACGGATGCACGTGTCGGGCAGGGGGCGCTGTCGCTCGCGACGACGGTCTGCTGAGGAAGGCCGGAGACGGCGGCGAAGGTCAGTTCAGCTCGGTAGGGGAAGCCGCCTTTCGGGCAAGTCCCAGGCTCTTTCACGTAATAGCGGGTGTGGCCTTCCAGGGTGTATGCCGAGCCGATTGTGCGGGTGATTGTCGCAAATGACGCGTAGGCGGACCCGGGCACGATTTCCACGAGTGGCACTTCGAAGTCGAGCCTCGCTGCCGCGCCGGTGCCTTCCGGATTGATGAATGGCCCCTTGGGGACGGAGACGAGTTCGATCGTCGCCGGCGTGTGACCCGCGATGTAGGTATTCAGTCCGCCGCCGGGCGCGTAGAACGATTCGATCGACACCGTCTCGGGGACGCGTTCGGTGCCGAACACGACGAACCCGCTCGCGTGACCGACCGGCCCGGCCGAGGAACCCCGCGGGCACATGTCAGGCCCCTTTTCTTCCACGAGCGTCCCAACTGGGCACGTGGGGAATCCCTGTGCATTGAGTTCCGTGCCCTGCGGGGCGATCACGCTGATGCCGATGACGGGCGGCGGGTAGCCGCCGTATTCGGTCCCTTTGATTCCAAGTTCGGTTTCGATCGCGGCGCCTGCGCCGAGGGCGTTGCCCGTGGCGATGGAGCCTTCGATCGGGACGAATCTGGCTTTGAACGTCACCGTCGGCGTAGCGGACGCGGCGCTCGCGAACCCCGACAGGGAGATCGCGAGCACGATCAGCACGCCAGCAAAAGTCCGCATATCGCAATCCTATCCCGCGCGGGTGCCCAATGTGTCGGTACCCGTGGAGCGCGAGCTACCCTCTGGGTGTGAGCGAACGGATGAAGACGGCGCGCAACATCGCGATCGTGGTGGTGATCGCGGCGGCGGTGTTCTTCATCCCGGGCGGCGGGCGCGCGGCGGACACGTTCGAAGCGACGCTGTGGGTGGCGTTTGGGATCGGTCTGGGCTACTTCGGGCTGCGCCTGTACCGCGAATCGCGCGTGACGGTGCACGGTTTGGGCGACCACCATCGCTCGCTGCTGTACGGAGGGGTCGCGCTCGCGTTCTTCGCGTACGCGGCCCGCCGGCACATGTGGGAAACGTCGTTCGGCGAGCTGATGTGGTTCGCGATCGTCGGCTGCGTGATCTACGCGGCGATGGAGGTCTTCCGCCAGTCGCGCACGTACTGACCGTGAGTCTCGAAGACCGAAGCAGGGGGACGCTCGCTTGAGCGAGCATTCCCTTTTCGGCCAGCGTCGCGCGCTGCCTGACCAGCCGGGGGTGTACCTGTTCCGCGACGGGAAGGGCCGCGTGATCTACGTGGGCAAGGCCAAGTCGGTGCGCAAGCGCGTCGCGTCGCACTTCGCCAAAGCGCAGGTTCCGAGCAGTCCTGGCCACGCGGACATGGTGGCGAGCGTGGAGAGCATGGAGTGCGTGGTGGTTGCCACGGAGGCGGAGGCGCTGCTGGCGGAGCAGAGCTTCATCAAGCAGTACCGGCCGCGCTTCAACATCCGCCTGCGCGACGACAAGTCCTACCCGTTCATCGCGATCTCACTCGACGAGCCCTATCCGCGCGTGTACTTCACGCGTGAGCGCCACCGCTCGAACCGCGCTTACTTCGGCCCGTACTCGAACGCGAAACGCGTGCGCGCGACGCTGGAGGTGCTGGCGAAGGTGTTCATGACCCGCTCCTGCACCGGCCGCGATCCGGGACGGCGCAGCGGCAGCCCTTGTCTGGACTACTACATCAAGCGCTGCGAGGCCCCGTGCGTGGGCTACGTCTCCAAAGACGACTACCGCAAGAGCGTCGACGGCGTGATCGACTTCCTCTCGGGGCGCTTCTCGGCGATCGAGCGCGACCTGGACGCGCGCATGCGCGCGGCGGCGGCGGCGCAGGAGTTCGAGCAGGCGACGCTCGAGCGCAACCGCCTGCAGGCGGTGCGCTCGCTGCTGGAGCGCCGCCGCGTGACGAATGAGACGATGGGCTCGTTCGACGCGGTCGCGGTGGCGGTGGATGGCCGCGAGGCGAACGCGCAGGTGTTCCAGGTACGCGACGGCGTGCTGTCGGATCGGCAGTCGTTCTACCTGTCGAACGAGACGGAGCGCGAGCTGGCGGAGGTGGCGGAGGAGTTCATGCTGCAGTACTACGGCGGGCACATGTCGATCCCGGCGCTGCTCGTCGTGCAGCGCGAGCTGGACGACCGTGACGCGCTGCAGGACGCGCTCGCGAGCCGCCGCGGCGGGCCGGTGGAGCTGCGCGCGGCCGAGCGCGGCGAGAAGCGCCGCATCCTCGAGCTGGCGCGGCGCAACGCGCACCTGGCGCTCGACCAGGAGCGGCTGCGCTCGGAGCGCCGCCGCCAGGGACGGGTGGAGGCCCTGGAGGGGCTGCAGCAGGCGCTCGGCCTGGACGTGCCGCCGATCCGCATCGAGTGCTTCGACATCTCGAACCTCGGCGGCACGCACACGGTCGCGTCGATGGTGGTGTTCGAGGGCGGCGCGCCGAAGAAGGCGGACTACCGCCGCTTCACGATCCGCACGATTCGACATCCCGCCCGCCCGGACGACTTCGCGTCGATGGCGGAGGTGCTGAGCCGCCGCTTCGCGCAGTGGGAGCGCCAGGCGGACATCTCGCCGCACGATTCCGCTTACGACCAGAGCTTCGCGTCGCTGCCGAACGTGGTGGTGATCGACGGCGGCAAGGGCCATCTCGCGGCGGGGCTGGGACCGCTGCGCGGCTTTCGCGAGCGCGGCGTGGCGGTGGTGTCGCTGGCGAAGCGCATCGAGGAGCTGTTCATCCCCGGCCGCAAGGCGCCGCTGGTGCTCGACCACTCCACGCCGGAGCTGCAGTTGCTGCAGCGTGTCCGCGACGAGGCGCACCGCTTCGCGATCACCCACCACCGCACGCGCCGCGACAAGGCGATGACCATTTCGATCCTGGACGAGTTGCCGGGCGTCGGTCCGGCGCGAAAGCGCGCGCTGCTGGCGCACTTCGGCTCGCCGGAGGCGATGGTGGCGGCTTCGAGCGAGGAGCTGCAGGCGGTCCCGGGGGTGCCGGCGAAGGTGGCGCGCGACCTCTACCAATACCTCCATCGAGCCGGCTGATGGGCCTGGCGCAAGGCGCGCTGCGCTTGAGAACTTCACCCGCTTGTCCGCCGATAGCGGCACAATGACTGGGATATGGCCGTGATCAAGCCCCCGCGGCCGCTGCGTGCGGCCGCCGACGAGCGCGCGGCGAGCAAGTCCGCCAAGCCCGTGATCGAGTCGCGCCTGGAGGACCTCGTGATCATCACTGGCTTCTCGGGCGCGGGTAAGTCGACGGCGATGAACGTGTTCGAGGACGCGGGCTACTTCTGCGTGGACAACCTGCCGCCGGAGATGATCCGCACGCTGGTGGAGCTGTTCGTGCACCAGGGCTCGAAGGTGGAGCGCGCGGCGGTCGTCTCGGACGTGCGCGGCGGCGTGTACTTCGAGGCGCTGCGGGCAGTGGTCGATGACCTCGACGCGCTCGGCTTGAGCCACCACGTGCTGTTCCTGGAGGCCGCGGAGCAGACGCTCGTGACGCGCTACAAGGAGACACGCAGGCGCCATCCGCTGGCGCCCGAGGGCAGCGTGGCGGCGGGCGTGGCGGAGGAGCGCGCGCTGCTGGAGCCGCTGCGCGGCCGCGCGGATCTGGTGATCGACACGACGGGCATGTCGGCGGCGTCGCTGCGCGAGAAGATCGCCGGCGAGTTCCTGCCCCGCAACGCCGTCGGGCGGCTGTCGGTGACGTTCATGAGCTTCGGCTTCAAGCACGGCCCGCCGCGCGAGGAGGATCTTGCGTTCGACGTGCGCTTCCTCGCGAACCCGCACTACGAGCCCGAGCTGCGCGAGCTGACGGGGCTGGACCGGCCGGTGGTGGAGTACATCGAGCGGGACGGGCGCCTGGAGCAGTTCTACGAGCGGCTGCACGGACTGCTGGATTTCCTGTTGCCGGAGTACGTGGCGGAGGGCAAGGCGCACATGGTGATCGCGATCGGCTGCACGGGGGGACGCCACCGCTCGGTGGCGATCGCGGAGCATCTGGCGGAGCGCTACCGCGACCATCAGGATCTGGACGTGGCGGTGGCGCACCGCGACAAGGACAAGCGCACGCTCGGCACCTGAGCGGCTCGCCATTCCCAGGAACTCGTGTGCGGCGTCCGTGTGTGGACACCTGGCCCAAGCAGCGGTGCGCTGATAGCCTCCCCCGGCACGCCGGGCGAAGGAACAGAGCTTCCTGAGGCCCGGCATCGTTCATTTTTCGCTTCAGGAGGCAATGAATGCCCGTACGCGTCGGGATCAACGGATTTGGCAGGATCGGCCGGAACGTATTCCGCGCCGCCAAG
>DASUPL010000231.1:0-49421 GCA_036281155.1 Solirubrobacteraceae bacterium
CCCGCGAGCTCGCGCGCGGAGCGCGCCTGCATCGCGCGGATGGCGCGGGCGCGCAGCGGCCTGCCGGCGGGCGTGTCTCCAACTCCAGCGATCTGGCCCTCGTAGGCCATGATCCCGACGAGCCGCAGGCGATCGCGCGCGAGGATGGCGCGAGCGAGGGCGGCGGCCTGCTCGGGGGTGTGCAGCGGCGAGCGCTTGGCGCCGACGCGCACCCGTCCGCGGAGGATCCACCAGCCGGCGTCCACGTCGATGCACACGCGCACGTGCGCGGAGCCTGCGGACGCGGAGCGCGCGGCGGCGGTCGGCGCGACGGCGCGCTCGATCAGCTCGAGCTGATCCACATGGTCGACCATCACGGTCACGCGCGCGCCGCGCGCCGCGAGCGCAGGCAGCGCCGCGAGCGCGCCGCGATCGACGGTGGGATAGGCGACGAGCAGATCGTCCGCGCCGTGGGACGCGAGCCACAGCGCCTCGGGCAGCGTGAACGCGAGCGTCCCGCGGAAGCCGCCGCGGGCGAGCACGCGTTCCTGCAGCGCGCGGCAGCGCAGCGACTTGCTCGCGAGTCGAATCGGCTTGCTCGCGGCGCGGCGCTCGAGATCCGCGGCGTTGGCCCACAGCGCGTCCATGTCCACGAGCGCGAACGGCGCGCGCAGCCCAGCGGTCGCGCGCTCCAGGCGCGCGTATGCCGCCTCAGCCAAGGACTCGCTCGGTCCACGCGTTGGCGAAGCGCCCGTCGGGGTCCAGACGCGCGCGGACGGCCTGGAAGCGATCCCAGTCGGGGTAGCGCGGGCGTAGCGTGGCGGCTGTCTGGAAGTGGCGCTTGCCCCAGTGCGGGCGACCGTCGAGCTCGTCCATGATCGCCTCGACCGCACGGAAGTACGGTCGCCACTCCATCCCCTTGTACATGTGAACGGCGACGAAGCCGCTGTCGCGCCCGGCGGCGGTGCTGAGGAAGGCGTCGTCGGGCGCGACGGTCCTGACCTCGATCGGAAACGGCACCGCGAAGCCCCGCCGCTCGACGAGCTCCATCACCCTGCGCACGGCCTCGGCGGTGCGCTCGCGCGGGAGCGCGTACTCCATCTCGGTGAAGCGCACGAGCCGCGGGCTCGCGAAGATCGCCGCGGAGCGATCGACGCGCGTGGAGCTGCCGGCGAGCCGGGTCACGAGCCGGTTGATCCGCGGTATCTGTCCGGGAAAGCGGCGCCCGGCGCGGCAGAACAGGCCGAAGGCGGTGTTGGTGAGCAGCACGTCCTGCGCGTACGCGGCAAGCCGGCGGGGCGGGCGCGGCGCCTCCTCGGTGCGGTTGTTGGTGCGCGTGAGCGCGTACTCGGCGTGAGGGAAGACGAAGAACTCGAAGTGATCGTTGGCGAGCGCGAGCTCGTCGAAGCGCTCGAGCGTCTCCCGCAGCGGCGCGGGGGCGTCGACGCCGCGGAGCGTGAACGAGGGCACGCAGCGCAGCGTGACCTCGGCGATCACTCCGAGCGCGCCGAGGCCGACGCGCGCGGCGCGAAAGACCTCGGGGTCGCGCTCTGGCGAGCAGGTGAGCGTGGAGCCGTCGGCGAGCACGAGCGTCAGCTCGCTCACCTGGGAGGGGATGTTGCGCAGCCTGGCGCCGGTGCCGTGGGTGGCGGTGGAGATCGCGCCGGCGATCGTCTGGATGTCGATGTCGCCGAGGTTCTCCAGCGCGAGCCCGTGCGCGATCAGCTGACGGCTGAGCTCGCGGATGGTGATGCCAGCCTGCACGCGCACGAGACCGGAGGACCGCTCGACGTTGAGCACGCCGGTGAGGCGGTCGAGCACGAGCATCGAGCCGTCGGTGCAGGCGATGTCGCTGAAGGAGTGTCCCGCCCCCGCGACGCGCACTCCGCGGCCCGCGCCCGCGGCGCGCTCGAGCGCTTGGGAGATCTCCGCGAGCGAGCCGGGCCGCTCGACCACGGCGGGCGCGCAGCGCTGATCGCCGGCCCAGTTGCGCCATGAAGCGAGGTGCTCGTGTGTATCGCTAGGCTCGCTCATCTGATGTCCGAGCCCGAGCCTACAGCCAGCCCGGCCGGGCGTACTCCACGCGCACGCTCGCTTCCCACGCCGGGAGCGAGGCGCGCGACGGTGATCGGAGCGGGCTCGTTCGGGACGGCGCTCGCGGTGCTGCTCGCGCGTGGCGGCCTGCGCACGACTTTGCAGACGCGCACTGAGGATCAGGCCGCGTCGATCGAGCGCGAGCGCGAGAACCGCGCGTACCTGCCGGGCGTCGAGCTCCCCTCGCATCTGCGCGTCGAGCCCGCCTCGGTGGGGGTGGCGCGAGCGGACTACGTGTTTCTGGCGGTGCCCTCGCGCGGCCTGGGCGAGGTGATCGACCGGCTCGGCGCGTCAGGGCTGGGCAGGCGCACGGCGGTGGTGTCCGTCGCGAAGGGCCTCGTCCCGCCGCGGGGGCTGCCGCCGACGGTCGTGTTGAGCGCGCACTTCGGCAGCGAGCGGGTGGCGTGCGTGGGCGGACCGGCGCACGCGCGGGAGATGGTGCACGCGGGCGCGGGGCTCGTGGCGGCCTCAAGCGAGGAGGATCTGGCGCGCGCGCTGGCGCAGGTGTTCACGCGCGCGGGGGTCGTGTGCGAGCAGTCCGACGACCCCGTCGGCGTGGAGCTGGCGGGCGCGGCGAAGAACGCCGCCGCGCTGGCCGCGGGCGCCACGGAGGCGCAGGGTTTGAACGCGGCGGGCGCCGCGGCGGGGCACATCTTCGCGGAGGTGTGGCGCTACGCCGAGGGCATGGGCGCGCGCCCCGAGTCGATGATCGGGCTGGCGGGCGCGGGCGATCTGGTGGCGACGGCCCTCGCTCGCGAGAGCCGCAACCGCCGCGCCGGCGAGCTGCTGGCCGCGGGCGTGCCCGCGAGTGAGATCCCCGCGCGGATCGGGCAGGCGGTGGAGGCGCTGGAGTCGGTGCCGCTGCTCGCGCGGGCGCTGGAGGCGGCGGGCGTGGGCGCGCCGGTCACCGGCGCGCTCGGGCGGCTGATCTCGGGCGAGCTGCCGCTGGACGACTGGGTGGCGCTCGTGCGCGCCACCGTGCCCCCACCGGCGCTGTGGCGCAGGCGTCCCCAGCCGGGGTTCTGGCGGCGCGTGTGGCGGCGGCTAACGGGGGGGTAGCGCCGCGTTTTGCGCACTCTCAGCAGTGCGCTCAGCACACTCACGATCCCATCCAAAGGCGTCACCGAGATCATGGTCCGCTACACCGATCCCTACGACGCCGAACGCATGAGCCCGTGGGTCACCCTGACAGTCCATCCAACCAACTCGAGGACCGCGCCCTCAACACTCAAACCCGGAGTCCGTCCTGTTGGCGCGGCCGTCTGCCGCGATCTGATCGAGTAGCTGGCGCTGGCGCTCGACCTCCTCGGGAAACCTTGTCGCGATGTCTCCTGGGTTGGGGATCTCGAAGTGCTCGAGGAGACCCTGGGCATGTCTGCCTTGCCTCTTCGTTGCGACGTTAGTCTTCTGTAGCTAAGCGCACGGCGTTGCCGCGACACGTTCCGATCAGAGAGCCGTGCGCCGTCCCGCGCTGCACGCCACCCGCGGGGTCCGTTCTTGCGTCATCACCAACCACCACGGGACGGCGCATCACGGGGGAGGCTGCGATTTCCCCGATCTGAGGTGGTGCGCGATCGCCATGCTGGCGACACCTACCCACACGACTATCACAGACCACACTATGACCACAGGCACAGTCGTGTCGTCATGCACTGCGACGGCTACTCTGACAGCGGCGAAGATACTCAATTGATCGCCGCCGATACAGTCATTCTCATCATTCCGTGGGACGAGGAGATGCCTGTGGCACAGTTTCGGTCTCGGGGGGGAGCAGTCCGATAACTATTGACTTTGTGTGCGGATCAACATACCGCCGTCTTACGACCACTAGTATCGCTGCAAGAATCGCGGCGAAAACCATCAGTCCATAGTCAACGATAACACCGAGTATTACCGGAATCACCACAACACACAGAGCATCAAGCCCTGCCATTATTCGTCTATAGGCACGTTGTACGTCCATGTCAGTCAATATGCGAAGCGGTCTTGTAGATATTGTATGCCGACCAGCCCATCATCAGACGAACGAGTTTTGATGCTTTACCGCTAACGCTTGAATTGAATGGTCGGATCGACCGCATGATAGCGGGTTTGTCCTACAATAACACCGAGCATTGCCGGATCACCACAATGCAAACAGCATCAAGCCCCCGCCATCGTGTTCGATACAAAACGTTGTCCGTACGTATCATCGAATATAGTCGTCCGTCGCTTGCTATGCCGTGCGCACACACAAACTCGACCCACCTAGTCGCGCTCACAATCTCAGCAATTCTCAAGTTTGCCTCGACTGCGAGACGCCAAGTGTACCAAGGTCGCGGGTACAACATCGAACCGTCAGGACCCAATAGCGCTCTCCACATGGAGCATCCCGCCGTCGTAGCAGTCGATGTATAAAGCCCCAGACCAAATGGCTTAACATCTAGCTGTAGCTTCTGTGTCGCCAGGGGCACCACAAAAGCGGCTTGATTCGGAGGTTCAGGAGCAACCTCAATTGGCCGGACATGCCTGCCACTCGGACTCGCCCCCCATCGCCCTCCAACAGGCCAGCTGACGTCACCGACGGATGCCCATCATAGGAGATGAAGAACTCCTACGAGATGGCGACGGTGGCGGCGTTTTGGGCGTGGTCCCAGGCCAGCTGCCGCTGCCGCCACACCAACTGTCCCGCGCCAACGCTATCCGGGTTCGGAGATCAATTCTGGCTTGCCACTACAGGCTGGCGGTTCGCCTGGGTCTTTCAGAGTCCTGCCTGAGCGTGTTCGCCTAGGCCGCTGTGGCCGGGGCACCTGTTTGCGGAGACCCAGTGCTTGTCGAAGTGATCGCGTCGCGTCCGATCGCGCGTGCAACGCTTCGACGTTGAGATTCACTTCGCTCGCTGCGATTTCCCGTATGCCAGGGCGAACGTTGGGTGTTTGATAGAGGCTGAGCGCACTCAGCACCTCTGTTGGGTTCGCTCCCGAGAACCGACCACATCCCAGCGCAGCCATGTCACGCATCCATCTTCGTCCAATGGCCCCGCGCGGTTCAGCCTGCGTGATCGCAGGCAACTTCCGATAGCCGCTACTGGCCCATTCGTGGATCACTCGACACAGATCCGGATGAGCACCAAGACCCTCTTGCTGCTCTATCTCCGCGAACGTGTGGAGAACGTCCCTGATCCGCGGGTCGTTCCAGCGGATCGCTGCTACCGTCGCCGCGAACCGCTGCGTGGCCCCTGCTAGTGGCTCTCGCTGAGCCGTTTCGAGGATCTGTTCGAGTCCCATGAGAAACTCGGCCGCGGCGAGCTGCGTTTGCAGCGCGGCGACTGAGTCGTGTCTCGCGGGCACCGTGATGTTGTCTGCGGGCGTCCCGCGCAATGACCCCGGACAACTGGTGCGAACCTGAGCCACGAGCGCGGCCATTGGCGCGTTCCCCGCAACAAGGCTGGCCCTAGAGGTCCGCAGAAACGCCGCGCGCGCACGAAGATAGGTATTCGTCCCGCTGTGGCTGTGGTCGGTCGCCCGGGCGCCCGTCGTACTCTTTTGCGAGCCACACCCGGAAACGACCATGATGAGTACAAGCGCTGCGACCTTACTTGTCTTGACTCGGTTCACTTTCCCCCATATCTCGTTGTGATCGGCCAGCGACGCACCTTAGCGCACGCCGTACCTAAAACTGCTCCACCCTACCACCGTATAAGGGCGACAATCCATGTCGGCGAGACCCTGCGAGGCCGCGACTTGCTCGTGTATGTGAGCGGACGAGCAGCAGGGAGAGTCCGCGTGGGATTTGTAGGGCGACTTCGGGGACGCATCGTTGCCTCGGGTGTGAGAACGGCCGCGCTCAAGCACGGGAAACTGGTGGTGATATTCAGGCTTGGCCCGCGCACAGCGAGACACCCGCAATCCACATCCACGCGAAACTCGATCACGAACCAGCAGTCACAAGCACACTCCGCCGCAAAGCATCACAACCGATCACACCAAAGCGCTAGTCCTCGACGCGCAAGCATGACGCTTTCTGAATGCCGGATCGCGGACTCGTGCCGCTTCGACGCTTGGATTAGCAGCTATGGCTCCTTGCATGACTTCTCGTCTGTGCGGACTGGGGCGAGGCGTATCATCTTGATACTGGTTCTGCACCTGCTTGCGCCACCGTCAGACTCACCACTCGCCGACATGGCAGCTTTGGTGATCGCCCATGACACGTCTCGCCGACAATCAGGATAGGTCTGGTCGATATGCGCCATCTCCCGGCATGTTTCTCCAAAGCGATCCGTCGGACTCTCTCTGGTGCGCTCGCAAAGCTCATCTTTGCTGTCGCGGTGTTGCCGCGCACCACGATGTCGCTCACCCGCTCCTGTTCCTTGTGAGTCGGCGTGTGCGATGGGACTGCTGGCGCCAGAGCAAATGCTGCCCGCACGCGCGTCGAACAACTGTCGCTTCTTGAGTAGCCGACCGCTAGGAATGCTGCTGCAGCGTTCGTAAACTCTCTACACAGCAAACTCGCCTGCCTGGCTCTCACCGCGATAAAGGGAGCACGGACAGCGGCGCGAACTGCGTTCTCCGTGCTAATGCCTCCGTGCTGAGTGGTCGCAGCAGTGGTCGCTGCTCCGGCCGCAAGAACTCCGCCGAGTACACACGCCACAATTCTAACTCGCGACGACGCCCTCATACGCCCAGCTCCTCACGCCTAATCGGCCGAAACCGTGCAATGGCGCCATTCTCTGTCTCGCTACCCCACCACACCGAAATCACGTCGTCAGTGACCAAAACGTGCGCTTTTGCGTCAACAGCCGGCCAGGGTTCACCATGTGCGGCTGAAAGTAGCTCCTGAATTCCTCTGCTGGCTGCGTCGAACACCATCGTCAGTCTTTCGGCTACAGGCAACGGGGCTCGCCATGCAAACACAGGCATCAAGATATTCGACTTGCCGCTGAAGCGCCCAGATGGTGACGGTGAGACCAGTGCGAGCTTGGGACGGCTGCGGGCGATGGAGTGTGGCTAGTCGTCAGAGTGACGATCCCGACCCCGCTCTCCGGCTGGTCGATTCGATCTCCATGCAAGTACGCAGAAGACAGCCGCTCCCCCGAGCACGACTGCCGCTGCCTCGACGTGGCTGGACTGCAGACTCGTCGCCAGAAATCCGATAGCGAGGAGTAGCAGGACCGCAGCAAGGTAGAACAGCTGCGCTCGCTGCGATGCTGGCCGAGACGGATCTCTCATGCTAGTCACTGATGTGTAGCTTTCGCAATCGCACAGCCTACGTAACCAAGCGCAATCCCAGCCAAGCCCTGGGGAGTGAACATGGCTGGCGATCCCACGGAAGTCACGAACGCGTAGCAGAAGTTCGAGGGTTCCTCACGGCCTCCCGGCTGGCATTTCCCGTTGACCTTCCTGCCTCCGCTTCGACACGGTCCAGCATACCCTGAGTTCCCATTGCTGGTGTGATGGACTCTGTTGTAAGGGCCACCGTAGGCTGCTCCATAGCTAAGAATATGGAGGCCAATTCCGCCTCCCAGAGTGTCGTTGTATTCGTCTTGTGCGCTCCAGGGTGGGTGTGCGATGAATTCTTCTACGAGTTGTTGGTTGACTGGTGGTGGGAGGATGGCTCCGGGGCCTATCCATGTTTCTGGAAGGTTAGGATCACCGATGCCGTTTTCTGCGGCTTCGTAGTCGTAGGTGACGGTGTTGGTCCATCCGCCGCTGGGGTCGGCTTGGTTGACGGGGTCACCGAACGTGTAGGCGTAGGAGTTGATTGAGCCGCCCGGCTGTGGGTCGGTTTGCGCGAATCGTCCGAGCTGGGGTATGTAGGTTCTTGCGCCCATGTTGATCGCGCCTGATGATAGTTCAGTTGGGCGTTGTGCGGAGCCAAGCCAGCTGTATTTCGCTGGGCTGGCGGTGCGTGGTACGCCGTACTCGGTGGTGTCGCTTGTGGAGAGGAGTTTCGTTTCGGTTTCGCTGAGGGCAGCTGTCGCGATGATGTCGCCGTGGAGGTTTGCGAGCTGCAGGATGGGTGTTCCGCCGTTGGTCTGGATCGCTGCGAGGCCCGTGATGCCGGGGATGTTCCGGCTCCAGACGGCGCCGGTGATGCTCCACGCGGGGGAGTCTCCAGGTGCGGCGTAGTGGTTGATCGTGGTTTGGTTGATCGTGCCGGTGTAGATGGCTTCGCGGGCGCGCCCGGCTGGGTCGAGCTTGTAGCTGATCGTTTGCCCGTTCTGGGTCAGGCTGGCCGCCCTGTTGTTCACGTAGTAGGTGCTCGTCAGCGCAGAGCCACCCGCGTCCGCGGCGGGGAGGCTTGTGGTATTGCCGAAGGTGTCGTAGCTGACGCCGGTTTCGTTGAGACGGTCGCCGGTGTCGTAGGCGTAGGTTTGGGTGCTGCCGCCTGCGGTTGCGCATTTCCCTTCGGTGCCGGGTTCGCGGGAGGTTTGGCTGGTGCGGTTGCCGACTTCGTCGAAGGCGTAGAGGCGTGTGGTGCAGCCGCTGCCTTGTGGGGTGTCTTGGGCTTCGGTGAGCCTGCCGATCCCGTCGTAGCGGTAGGCCTGTTTGGAGAGGCTGCTGGTCTGGGAGAGCCATTGCCCGTGGATTGACGGTGTCACGGCGTCAGTGAACCATTTGCAGTTGCTTGCGCAGTTCGTGGTCTTTACGTATTCGAGGTTGACGGGTTCCCCGACGGTGTTGTAGGCGTAGTTGGCGCTCATCCCGTTTGGGTAGCCTAGGTTCGTGATGTTCCCTTCGATGTCGTAGGTACCCGTGAATGTGCCTGCGGCTGAGTCTTTTACCGTAACGAGCCGGCCGGTCGTGGTGCCGTAGCCGTCGGTTTGGGTGCCCTTGCCGTCGTTGGTTTTGATGAGCCGGAAGTCCTTTTCGGTTTCGTATTCGTAGGTCGTGGTGGTGCCATCCGCGTCGGTATAGGACGTGAGTTGCCCGAGCGAGTTTTCGATGCTGCTGATTGACTTAGTGACTCCTTCGACGGTTGTGCTCTGCTTCTTCAGTGCCCCGGTTTCTGTGTTGTATTCGTTGGTGACGGTCGGTAGCGGCGTATTGACAGTCGAGCTAATCGCTGTCGTTGAGGTCCGTCCGGCCGCGTCGTAGGTGATCGTTGTCGTTCGTTTGGTCGAGCCGATGGTGTCGACGACGCTCAGCGGCTCGTTCCAGACGTTGTAGGACGGGTAGGTCGTGACGGGCAGGTTGGGAAGCCCGCTTTCGGGTTGTGCGGCAGGCTGGGCCTGGCACGGCAGGCTGGCCCACTCAGGATGACTCCCGCACGCGGGGTAGGTCGCGTTCGCGGCTGCCGTGTAGTAGATCGTCTGGGTCTTGTGCGCTCCGGGGTTGCCGGACATCTCGGGAACCCAGCGTTGCACTCTGTTGTTTTTGAGGTCCGTGACATAGAAGCTGCCGCTTGCCGTGCTCGTGAGACCCGCGGGTTCTTCAAACTGGCCGGGACCAGCCCCTTTCACGCCAGCGGCCCAAAGAAACCCGCCCGTGGGCGTGAACTTCTCGAGCCTGTTGTTGCCCGAGTCCGTGACGATCACGTTGCTCGCTGTGTCGACCGCGATGCCTATCGGGCTGGTGAACTGCCCATTGCCGGTCCCAGTGGTGCCGACGGCTCTCAGGAATTCCCCAGCTTCGGTGAGCTCCTCGATGCGGTTGTTGCCCGCGTCGATGACCCAGAGGTTCCCGCTTGCTGTGATCGCGATGTTTCGCGGTGTTTTGAACTGTCCGTTGCCCGTGCCGGGGAGCCCGGCTTTGCAGGCCATTTTGCAGATCTCGAAACTGGTCCCGCCGGTTTTTACCCCGAATCCGAATGTTTCGAGGAATGTGCCGCTCGCGTTGAACTTCTCTATCCGATGGTTTCCAGAGTCAGCTACGAAGATGTTACCTGTTGTTCCGATAGCGATTCCTCGTGGTTCTTTAAACTGGCCGCCAGCGGTTCCTGCGCTACCGAACTGGAGCTGATACACCCCGCTAGCGTTGAACTCCTCGACTCGACTGTTTCCAAAATCGGTGACGAGAGTGTTGCCCGCGGCATCTACAGTCAGCGCGTATGGAGTTTTGAGCTGCCCGTTACCTGTCCCAAGCGACCCAAATTTCGCGAGATATGTTCCTGCTGACGAGAATTCCTCAACGCGGGAGTTGCCGCTGTCAAGCACTAGCACGTTACCTGTGCTTCTAGTGGCCGCTGATCTCGGTTCTTTGAACTGGCCCGGTTCGCTCCCGAGCACTCCAAATGCGGCTGCGTAAACGGAAGGAATTGATTCCGCACCGGTACCGGTGGGTGCCTGTGTTTCGGTCACGTTGCCCGTCGATGGTTCGTACTTGGTGGCGGAGGCGATAGTGTCCCCGCCAGTAGTAGTCAGGCTCGCCGTCGGGGCATGGAGTGTCCACCCGAGGTTTTCCTGACCACTGTAGGTCGTTATGACCGACCGCTGGTCGGCTATGTTTTGCCCCGCATATTCGGCTGCTTCGGTCGTCCTTGTTACCAAGTGAAATGTTTTTTCTTCTGGGGCAAGTTCATCATAGAAGTACTGCTTGAGATTACGGGCAGAAACTTCGGTACCGCTAGCAAGCTTGACTGTGTGAAGTGGTCCTTGTGTGCTCGTCAGCTCAGTATCGTCCGTGCTGTAGGTGTTTTCTGTTGAGTACTGTTTTGCGAATGTTTCGGATTCGCTTCCTTTTGCGAGCGCGGCTGCCCGGTTGTTCGGGCTCAGGGTTCTCGTGATGTTGTTTGCCGTGTCGTATTCGGTTGTTGAGATCCCGCCGCCTGGCGAGGCCGTGTTGACGGTGCGGTTGGCGCTGTCCATGTAGAAGATGCTCGCGCGTTTATAGTCTTGCGCGGGCCAGCCCTCTGGCTCATCCCCAGGGAAGATTGCCGTCGCGACTGCGGGTGACTCTGTCTGGGCCCATTTCTGGATCGTCGTTTTGTCCATCGGGTATGGGGCGCCGCTACCGCTGATTGGGACGTGATACTCAATCGTGGAAACCGAGTTGGTCCCCGGGTTCGGGGGAGCGGGGATTGGCTCTTGCGTGGGTTCGGTGCCGCCGGGCACCATGGCGCTTGCCGCGGTCGCCGCCAGGCTTGTCCCGCCGGCGTTTACGGCAAAGACCTGCGCCACGAGGGTGTGTCCGGCGTCGCTGACGATCGGCGTGTAGGTCTGGTTCGTCGCGCCGCCGATCGCGTGGCACTGCGCGCCGCTTGAGTTGCAGTCCTCCCACTGGTAGCTGTAGGCCAGCGCGCTGTTGCTCCATGTTCCGTTCGTTACGCTCACTGCGGCCCCGAGCACGGGTGTGGTCGTGGATAGCGCTGGAGTCGCAGTGTTCTGTGGCGCGATACCGTTCCCCAGTGCGGTAGCAGCGTTCGGGCTGGTGACTGAGAGCAGTCGTCCGTGGTTTAGATCGCCAGGTATTGAGCCGTAGTTCAGCAGCCAGGGCTGACGCGCGGGGGCGTTGACAGCCGTCACGTGGGATTCCTGTTCGGCGTCATACCCGTAGCTGGCCTTCAGCGCGGGTGAGATCAGCGGGTTCCACTCCGCGCGTAGCCTGCCCTGTTTGTCATACGCGTACTGCGCGACTGTGCTGGTCGTCATTTCGCCTTTCACGGGGTCCCATGCCGTGAAGAACACTCTTGTTAGGCGTCCTTTGAAGTCCCCCCATTCCCCTGGGGCTTCCCCGGTAGCGGTGGTGCTCGTCGCGTAGTTGAACGTCAGGGCGCGGCAGCCTTTCACGAGCGACGCGGTGCAAGCGCCTTCGCTTGGTTCGGGGGCCAGCACCTTAACCGGCTCGATGATGCCTTCTGCTGTTTTCGTAAACGAATATTTAACCTTGTTCAAGCCGCCCGCCGCGGATGCCTGCACGGCGCTACTCGGGTAGTACGAGGAGCCCCCCGACAGTTGGGTAAAGCGAGTGTAGTTCCCTTGAGTATCTGTGATCTGGTATTCCGAGCTCGATACTTTCGTCAGCGTGTACAGCTGATACCCCGCGGGCGACATATACCCGCCGCCTTCTTTTGCGGCAAACATGATTTTTGTGCCCTCAGTGTTGTAGAGCGCGACCGTGCCTTCTTGCAGCACAGTCAAGTTGTGCCATGCTCCGCTCGGGCTCAAGACCCACTGCGGCCCGAGCGGCCCTTCAGCGCCCTGCGACGGTAGACGCGAATCGTATGTCCGGCCGACCTCGAGATTCACCGCCCCGCCAGACACGCTGACGTCGCTCGTGCTGAGCTTGAAGTCTCCTGTCTCCAGATTCACAGCTCCCGGGCCAACGGAGCTATAGGCCGCTTCGTTGACGGTCACGCTGAAGGACTGTGTGGATTCGTTGCCGACCCAATCCTTCGCGACGACCGTGACCGTGTGCGGGCCAGCACCGAATGCCTGACCATTCATCACCCAGCTACCACTCAGTCCGAAGCATCCCGCGGCTGGCACGCCGATCGGCGCCGCGCACGCACTTTTGGCTGTATACGCGCTGCTCCCGTCCACCTTGATTTCAACGGAAGTCACACCCGACTGCGGGCTCGAAGTGCTCCCATCTACCGGAGCGAAGTCCAAAGTGTAGTTCCCGTTGCCAATCACGCCGCCCGCAGCCGCTCCGAGAGTCCCCGTCAATGCCCCGATCACCGGCGCTGTCTGATCGAGGTAGAGCGTCACGTAGGACGATGATGGTTCGGCGTTGTTTTCTGCAGCATCTTTAGCAGCAGGAGCGACCTGAAGCGCCCCAGTTTTATTGACACCACTAAGATTCATAGGTTCTGAGGTGTAGCTCGTAGGGCATCCTGTGAACCCGTTCTGCACATTACAGCTCACAGTCTGCGTGAAAATCGGAGAAGCACCCGCAGGGATATGCAATTCAAAACCGGCGATCCCCAGTCCTTCATCTTCAGCTTCGATTTTCCAGTTCGTCGGACCAGTTTTCAACCACGCCCCCGCATAGCCCGCGGTATTCAGGACGACTTTGTTAGGAGCAGCTGGGTCACGATAGGTGATCTGGGCGCCTTCCATCTGAATCCAGTTGAAATGGTTCTGCGGCGCCCCAGTGATTTCATTCTCAATCAGGAACGTACTACCTTGGTAGTTGGCCACTTCGCAGAGGGGCTGTCCGCCGCCATCATGGCCTCCGGCTCCGGACGCACAGAACGCGATCGGCCGGTTGGAAAGTTCACCGGGCTCATACAACGGGAGCAATTCGGTAGCCCCAACCATGCCGTTGTAGCTGTAGACCGGTGCAGGACCGTTACTTTCGTTGATCGTCGCGATCAAACGTGACTGACCGCTCACACCATTCGTAACACCCGTCAGATCGACCCGCGTGATGCCGGCCGAGCCGGACTTTCCACTCAGTCCAGGCGCTTTCATAAAGAGCCCGCCACTGCTACCAATCGAAGCGCCAGGATTCGTACCAATCTTGATCAGATTGAAATATTCTTCATAGACCGGCGTCGCCCAGTTGCTGCTATGCGTCCAGCCACTCCAAACATTCGCGCCGTTTTTCGCGCCGTAAAACCCATAGAACGTCGGGTCGACAAGCACCGGGAAGTCCACATTCCCGCTCAAATCGACGTGCGTAGTCAACACATTGCCGCTGATTTCGTAAGACACCGGCACGGGCGCCCCATCCGCACCCACCGCAGTAGCGGGCGCTACCAACAGGATCGGGACGCCTTCCTCCAGTACCTCCACGCCACCCGGAGTCCTCGTACTCCACTGCAACACCACACCCGCGGGCAAGTTGAACGCTAGCGCCTCATCCGCTGGCGCTTCCTGAGAGCGCAACTGCCACGAGATCTCCGCACCACCCGGACGCGGCTCAGCCAGCAAATCAGTGTCCAGCGCAGCATTCGCGAACATTACACTATTCCCCACCAACACAGGCGATTCGGAAGCCATCGACACCGGAGCGACGCTCAGCCCACCCGGAAACGCGAGGCCTCCTTCAGCGTGGGTTGAGATCGCCACGGGAACGACCGGGTTCGCTGGCATGAACGCTTCGCCGTCATTGCTCAACGTCAACGACATCGGAGCGAGCCCCGACCCATTATCGACACGCAGCGGGATCGTCGAGCTCACGACGGTATGAGCGCCACCCGGGAGCCTTTCGACAGCACTGTTTTCGCCCAGATACTTCGTGATCTGCCCGCCGCCTTCCCCGGGAGGCGTCCAGGCTGGCCGTTCAACATGGAAAGTCTGCTTCGCGAGCGCAACGGCAGCCGCCTGATCCAGCCCTTCATACTTCGTCCGTGACGCGGCATCTACCGCTGCCTGTTCAACCGGGACCGGGGGAACACCCAGGATGGGTTCGGTCAACGACAGCGGAGCTTCTTCCTGCACAAAGGAGCTTTCCAGCGAACCCATGGCTGCCACGTTCGTGGTAGCAACCATCGCCCACGACCCCAGCCCGAGAGCCGAGCACAACCCACACGCAATCAGTCGTCGTACAGCAGTCCGCATAGTTTCCCCCGAAGGTTGTGAGACTAGTTAGCTCGATTGGGATGACAGGCGCCAGCAACCTAGCTGGTCCCCGCCAGTCTGTAAATCCCCCGACCTCGACAAGTTCGGGGGATGAAAATAAAAGCCACAAGCACGGCTAAATGCCACCCCTTGTGTGCTTGTCGGGGGGCGTAGTAGGCACCCCGACGAGATCCTGCCTGCGTTGGACCTTGAGCTTGTGAAGAACGCTTCCGACATGGGTCTTTACTGTCTCAATGCCGATCCCCATAGCAAGCGCGATCTCGCCATTGGATTCATTGCGGCTGAGACCTTCCAACACTTCTCTCTCGCGCGGTCTCAGACCCGACGCACCAGATGGATAGCATCGCTCGACACAAGCACCCTCCGCCGGGACAAATATTCGTCGACCCTGCGCGGCAACGCGCACCGCTTCAAGGACACCAACAGCCGGCTCACTACTAGCCAGACACGTAGCCCCTGCCACACACGTAGCCCCTGCCGCAAGCATACGCATACCATATGCAGGAGAAGGATCATGGGCCAACACCAGAATGCGCGTAGCAGGCTGAACTGCTTGCAGCCGCATAAGAATCGAACACTCCTTCGGCTCATTAACGATCGCGACACTCGGCGCGCGTCGAAGGACCACTTGCTCTAGAGCCGCAGAATCCACATCGCTCGCGAGCACACGCACTAGGCGATCCTCACTCAAAAAACTAAGCAGTCCCCGGCGGACGACTGGAGCAAATCGGCCCACGACCACCGTCAAGAGCTGACTCCCATTCAGATCCACACCGCAGCGATCCCGAGTGCTCATCGGCCCGCCTACCACCTGAGAGCGACTTTTCGCGAGTCGCGATGGCTAGTGGAGTGTTTGCGTTCGCGGGATATTCCGGCGCGTGCTCGAGGGTGGTAGCGCCACCGTTCGGGGAGCGGCGGCCAGCCATGACGCACGACCCAGCCAAAGGTCCGGAGGAGGTGTTGCTCGGCGGTGCTGGACCTTACGCCGAGCACCCGGCGCACCTCGGGGGGCATCAGGGCTATCGAAAGTCTTAGGTAGGCGACCATCACTGGGTAACGGATGATCAGCCACAGCAAGCGAGGTACGTGCGGTGGAGCGGGAACCTTGGCACGGGGGCTGCGCAGAGTGAACTCAGCCGTTGGCGTGCGCTCGAGCACCTCATTGAGGTTGCGTATCCAGTAGGCGTGAAAGCTCGCCCAGTCGCGGAGTACCGGGCGTTCGCTCAGCCCGTATGGCTGCCACCAGAGCACGGACTCGGCGATCAGCTGATCCTTCTCAGTGGCGGTTTGCGGGGTTCCGAAGAACTCGTTGATCGCGACGATGAGCTCGACGAACGTCGCGTGCGTCCAATAGAAGACCTCGGGGTCAAGGGTGTGCCAATGTCGCGCTTGGCTATCGATGGCGGACAGGCCGTCATGAAACCCACTTACTCGCTTGGGCGTCTGCTGCTCGGGTGCGTCATAAACGGTCCCCAGGATCGTCGGTATCGAGCCCATGACTCGCGCCCATGGGTTCTTGAACACGACAGACTTCGCCTCCAGGACCGCGCTTACGCCTGGGTGCATGTTCTGG
Source organism: Solirubrobacteraceae bacterium (assembly GCA_036281155.1). Lineage (GTDB taxonomy): Bacteria > Actinomycetota > Thermoleophilia > Solirubrobacterales > Solirubrobacteraceae > Palsa-744. The sequence goes on from DASUPL010000231.1 coordinate 16,092, forward strand.
ATCGCTCCGGTGCGCCCGATAAACAAGAACAGCCGCCAGTCACCCAGATATGTCCAGATCAGCGACCCCGGCCCGACCGACCGTCCCTTGCCCGGACCTGCCACTTCCGCGTCGAGATGCAGATCATGCGCCGCGTCTACGCTCATGTCTCGGGCCTTCTCAGGGATGACCCTGGCGAGCTCTGACTGCCCAGCCGCTCGATCGCTTTGTCGAGCTGACGTTCTGTGACCTCGCGTATGTGTTCGATGTGCCTGATCTCGTTGCGCACAAGGGGACGTCAATCTCCTCAGCCAGCCTGCTACTCGACGTGCTCTACTGGCACGCTGGCGTGTTCGCGGTCGCAGCAGATAGTCCGTCAAGAACGCATTCAGTAGTTTGACTCTCCTCTCGAGATCCTCCTGTTCGCTCGGCGGGATCTCTCCGGATGAAAGGCGCTCGGCCTCGCCATCGCGATACTCACCGAGGATCTCTACCGGCAGATCACAACACCTGCCTCCAACGAGGGTGAGCGACCCCTCTGGTAGGGGTTGCCCTGACCATCCGATGATCTCCAACAGCCGGAGGCGACTATAGAGCCGCCCAGAGAGATCCGCATCCTCGATCGAAGCGAACGTAAACGGTACTGAAGGGACATGCTCAGCGATCGACTTACCGAGCACACGCAGCTCAGCAACGAGCGCCAACCGCAGCTCCCCCACCAGCTCACCAGGCAGCACAAGCTTGGTGCTGGCGGCGCTCATCGTTTCCCGCCGCCGCTCGTGGGTGGCTGTGGAGCCAGAGCCCAGTCGCCGCTTTCGTTCATCGTGCTTTCGCCATAGGCCCTCATGTGGTGGAGGGTGGTGTTCACGTATGAGGCGGGTAGTCGCGATGCCTCGGCGAGCTGCCCCGAGCTGTGCAACCCCGACCCCTTGGCAAGCAAGACCCGCAGCTGACCTCTCGTGGCCTCCCGCGTCATCGGCGCTAAACCGTCCGTAAGGGCCTCGACCGGTACCCCCAGGGCGCGGGAGAGACCCAAGAGCACCAGAAAACTTGGCAGGCTCTCGCCGCTTTCGAGCGCCGCAACGTGGCTCTCGCTGATGAAACACCGTGCGGCCAGCCGGCGTTGCGTCAGACCAGACTTGGCCCGCGACAACGCCAGATTCTTGCTAAACCCGGCCATGACGTGAGCCCTCTCAGCCGCGTCATGACCAAGCGCGAATATCCCAACGTCCATTCGCGCGCCACCAGTGCCAAGCGCTGCCCTCAACTGGCGCTTCGTGCGCTCGAGCTCCGCTTCTGCGGTGTCAGCGCGCGTTGCTTCACGGTGGCGTTCGGTGTGGGCTGCGCGTAGCCGCTCCGCGGTGGTGACGTCTTTTTTCTTTGACTCATCACGTTCATGTTCTGCGAGTGCCCTGGCGTCTTCGATCTGGTTGATCTCCCGACGCACATGAGGACGACTCAAATCGAACCGACACGCAAACTGAGCCACTACCGTTGAAGGGTCCTCGTCCTCCAGCGGAACCACGAGCGGATGGGCCTCTGGATCGCTGCGACGCGTGACGGCTGGCCACCAGATCCGCACGGTGCCACGTACGAGAGCGAGTTTCGGCCCAATCGCCGTCTTTAGTTCGCGCAGCAGCTCCTCAGTTGGGAGAAAGTAGATCCGTGCGTCAGACCCAACGACCCTACGCACATCGCTCGCTTGGATCACGGGCTCAGCGCTACCCAATGACGATGCAATACCAACGACCGCATACGCCCTACTACGCGAACGGAGATCCGCGAGCAAGTCCCCCAGCTCAGCCTCGCTGATAACGATCGGATCGACCAAAGACTCTGGACCTGCTTGGACTAGCCGGCCAGCCGAGCTCCGCGCCCTAGCACCGATCATCGCGTAAGTGGTGGGCGTCGGTAAAGGCGCGTGTGGTGAGCTTGTTCGAGTAGCCCAGCAGCCACCCAGGTGGTGGCATATCGATAGGCAGTCGACTCTCCAAATTTGAGCTCGCGAGCTACCGCTGTGATCGGCCGCTCGGTGCCGTCGAGAGGGAACGCGGCAAGGACGAGCAGTGCTCGGAGCAGTGAGCGGGAGTATCGGTGCTCGTGCTCGTTGGGGAGCAGGAAAGCGTGTAGCACCTCCGGGTCTTTGATGGCCCTGGGGATCAAGCCCACGATGCCAGACGCCTCGTGCACGACTTGCGCAACCTGTGCATCATTCAGCGTGATAGTGACTTCGCGTCCAGCCATGCTCGGTGATCCGTTGCAGTCGCCGTCGCTTGCTGCGGGCATCATCATCGTGTACGCCTGTAGCGTCGGGTGGCTGAATCGCGCTCTGCGAGCCCCGCTGCGACGAGCGTGGATATATAGCGGTAAGCGGTGGTCTGGTTCATGTCCAGGCTCCGTGAGAGGTCCGCGTTTCCGATATAGCTTCCGTCTGCCGGGAGCGCAGCGAACATCATCAAGCCACAGAGCAATGAGCGTGACAGGCCTGCATGCTCTAGCTTCTTTTCGGCTGCGTCCGACATGGTTCGGACACCGTCGAGCCCCAAGTGCAGCACCGAGAAGGTCTCGGCCTCGGACGCATGGCGCACGATCTTCTCGACCTGTCCTGGCTCAAGCTCGATCGCGACTGGTTTCGCCTCGCTTTGATGGTCGCCATCGGCCGCCAGGCATCCCGAGGGATGCCTGGCGGCCTCAGACGTCACTGGATCGAGCCCGCCGGACACCGCCACAAGCGCATTATCCGGACGCGTGCTACTGCTCTGGATTTCGCCGGGCTGGCGATCATGGGTGGGAGTGCTGGCGTCAGCGGTCACGACGGCTGGAATGCTCGCGCTCTAGACCGGCGAGCGATAGGTCTGCGCCTACTATTTAGTTCTAGCTATCCGCATCGTCGCTCAGCACAGTGCCGGCACAGATCGATTCATTTCATGCGGAGCGCTGCGCGTAGACGATGCGCCACACCCGGAGAATCGGAAGCAGTAGCCTGGTGAGCGAGCCGCCGGCGCGTATGAAGGAGCTTGTACCAACGCGAAGCTGCGGCGTGGAGGCTGTGTCCTTGGACAGGTACATCGCGATCATCGCGGCAGCGACTACGGCGTGGCGGTGCCCATCGCGTAGGGCGCGCGCTTCGAGTACGGACTGTGAGACGAGCGAGCGAATCCCGTGCACAGCGCCCTCGTGGTCTTGGTAGTGGGAGATGTAGCTGTGGTCGCCGTTCTCGGCGTCTTCGATTTGGTCGACGTAGCTATCGAGCATCGTCGTAGTCGCCGTTAGCCAGGGAGAATAGGCGGCGTAGGTGTAGGCGATGTCGCTCTCCGAGCACTGGGGTTCGGTTGCGAGAGCGAGCAAGGCATGGATGGCCAGCGGCGCGCTTGCCGCGCCCGATAGCTCCCACCAGCTCACCCTGAGCTCGCCGGGGTACTCATCGGCTGCCCACCGCTTGAGCGCCGTTTCGCGGCCCGCTGGGTCCGGGTGATGGTTGAGCGCCAGGACTTGCGCTCTGTGCGCCTCGCCGACGACAACCTCACGTACGCATTGATACGAAGGCAGTGAGGCGCAGCAATGCCGGCAGGTCTCAACGAGAGCCAGCAAGAATCCACCGTCGGTGTCTGCCGGGTGGTTGCGATAGTAGTCGGAGATCTCCGTTCTCGGGTCGATCGCCTCGGCAATCGCGAGGTGCAGTTGGCGACCATTCTCCGTCCCGATTACGGCCGAGCGCTCGTTGACGTTGTCCAGGAAGTCCCAGATAAGCTCGTAGGCGATGAGCAAGCGCAACAGGTCGAGATTGCGTCGCCGAGGCAGTGTCCAGAACAGCGCCGCACCGTGAAGATGTGTGCGCTTGTTCGTAAGCGCACACAGAGCGTCGTCGCGAATCGGCCTATCGGGAATCATCAGAGCACGGTCGCGCCACCGCTGTATCTCTCTAGACGCCGCCCGTAATCCCCACACGAGTTCGCGTCCTGCTGCCCTACTGAGAGCGAAGAGCTGGCAGGGACTCAGGGGAGCCGGATCACGCGAGTCTAGTTCCCGAATCCTTCTAATTTTAGGTGCGCATGGCTAGTCGGAAAGGCCGACCGCCGGACGCACACGCGCCACGTAATACCCTGGGAACGCGACGATGATCACCGCGACCGTGCTCACCAAGAAGAAGCTCGCGGCGGCGACGAAAACAGCCGGAACAAAGACGACGGGAAACCCCGTAACGCTCAAAATCCCGTGGCTCCCGAGAAGCTGGCCGCCGAGGCCGAAGAGCGCACCAATCGAACACCCCGATCCGAGCAGCAACGTGCTCTCCAGCAATAGTGCACGCCAGACAACGAGATCTGAGAAGCCGTCTAGCTTGAGCAGCGCGAGGCGAGGACGGCGCTGCCAGACCATGCTGCCCATCGCGGCGGCCATCGCGAGTACCGACGCGATCAGAACCAGGGTTCTGATCGTAGTCAGCCGAGACAGTCCTTGGCTTGCCTGTTCGTAATGGCGTCGCTCGCGCTGAGGGGCAGCTACCGCGAGAAGTCCGCTACCAACTCCGAGCGCCTGCTGGACTCGAGCGGCCGTGATTGTGCTCGCTGTACTCGATGACCGAACAATCTGGTAGGCGCTTACGTCGTTGCTCCCCCAAGCCCGAGCATAGTCTTCAGCGTTCAGGATGATGGCCCCTGAAGGCCATCCGAGATTGGTAATCAGGCCTGCAAGCCGGAACGTTGTGGGAATCGGTGACGGCAACGTGAACGGTTGCCCTACGTGGAGGTGATGCTGTTCCGCGAGTGCTTGCGACATCACAGCCCAGCCCTGTTCCCGCACCCGTTTCGTTGCCAGAGAGAGATCTCCCGACACCATCTGCGTATCGGCAATCGGTCGCGCTACGGCAGGCGGTTGTGCCAGGATCCACACCCGCCGCCCGCTGTAGTCGAGAAAGCCCCCCCGATAGGAGCGCACCGCCTGGACCCCAGCAAGGCGTGCGATCGAGCGCATCAAGGACCCACCATCGAACGGCGTCGTCGCAAAGGCGTCGGATTCAGCGCTGGGAGTAATCCAGATATCGGCCGTAGAGTCAATACCCTTGGCTGACGCGTCCAGGCCGCGCTCCAGGTCTTTACGCGTGCCTTCGATCGCGACGCTGCCAAACACCGCGACTGCGCCCGTCGCCGCTATCGCAACGGTCCGAGACCACGTCGAGGATGAGCGCAGCTCGTTAACGGCAATCGACAGCGCCCGCACCTTCATATCGAGCGTCAGCCACTCCACGAGCAGCAACAGTCCATGAAGCAAGCTGGGCAGCAAGAGGAGCAGGGACGCCGTCAGGGCCACGACGCCGATAATCGCGCTCCCAGGCGCGAGCGCCAAGACAGCGCCTGCCACGAGCAGACATGCCACTCCAAGCAGAGGGACCGCGCGTCGCTTGTTCTTCTGTGAGCGCGGCCGACCAGGCGCGGTGCGTCGCCATGGAGCAACGACATCTCGAAGTGGCATCAGCACCCCAACGCATGCAGCGAGCAGTCCTCCGCCCACCGCGACGACGAGGCTCTCCCAAGTCACGATCCGCTGCGAGCCCACAGGGAACGCAAATGACAGATACCCAGGGCTCGCCTGGAAGAGACTCAGCGAGATCTCGTTCCCAATAAGCAAGCCGAGCAGCGAGGAGAGGACACCGAGGACGAGCGCGTCGACGAGCAGCACCTCCAGCATCGTCAGGTATCCATAGCCGTCGAGTCGTAGATCAGCGAGAAGCCTCCGCCTCGCGGGTGCGGTGAGCAGCATTGCGTTGAACGCGAACAGGAACCCCACCAGCGCACTTATGGCGGCAAACACAGCGGTCGACTCATCGGTCGGCGCCGCAGCGTTGTCGAACAGCGTCGCGTCGAAGTCGGCCTCCTCCACGTTCAGGTGTCCATCGGCGAGTCGCTTCAGAGCGGCACGCACGTCGTCATATCGACCGGGCAGCGGCTGCACGAAGATGCGTGTGATGCGATTTCGCAGACCGGTGAGGCGCTGCGCATAGGCCAGCGGCGCTACCGCGATAGGACTATGAACCAGCTCGCCAATGTCGGCTTGTTGGAGAGTGATCCCGATGAGCGACCGCACAGAACGTGCGCCAATGTGCAAACTGACGGCTTGCAGCTGTGTCGCGCCGACTTCCCGCGCTATGGGAGCAGGGAGAGCGATAGCGTGCTGCCGGGCAAGAGCAGCAACGCTCAGATGCTGTAGCAGCACCCCACCCATGCTCACAAAGCGCGGGTCGGCACCGATGAGATCAACCGACCGCGCGCCCTTCGGCCCGACCACGTTCGCCTGCGCCTCGAGTATCGGCGCCGCCGATCGAACGCCGGGCATGCGCTGAACGTCTTCCAGGAGGCGCGCGTCGAACCCCTGCGGGCTGCGGGCCTCGATCTGAAGCCGCGACTGACCCACCAACCCGCCCGTCAGTTGACTAACCGAGCCATTGAGACTCGCGTTGGCCACTTGCGAGGCAAACAGCAACGCGACCCCGACCGCAATCCCAATCACCACCAACGATTCCTGAACGATGCGCCCCCGCAAGCGCACCCGGTAGAGATGAAGAATGCCCAACGGTTTCATCCGGGCCCCGCCGACCCTCATCACTGGACTGACATCGAGTCGATACCAGGATCTGATCGCCCTTCGGTGAGACGTCCGTCGCGTAGTGTGTGCACACGATCGGCGTAACCCGCTGCCTCTGGATCATGTGTGACCAGCAGAGTCGCGATCTCACGCTCACGACAGAACTCACTCAACAATGCGAGGACTTCGCGGCCGCGGTCGGTATCTAGGCTGCCGGTAGGCTCATCAGCGAGCACGATCGTCGGATCGGTCGAAAGTGCCCGCGCGATCATCACTCGCTGACGCTCTCCCATCGACAGCTGCGTCGCGTGATAGTCGAGCCGCGCGCGAAGACCGAGGCGCACCAACAGCGGCTCGACCCGTCGGCGAGCATCCCTCACGCTCGTGGACTTGCCCAAGAGCTTGATCGCGGCGTTGTCGAGCGCGCTTGCCCCAGGGATCAAATCCAGCGACTGGCGAATAAATCCCAGCTCGTTCATGCGGTAGCTCGCCGCGCGCTGAGCCGACAGTCCGGTGATGTCGCGTCCGGCGACGAGAACCGAACCGCTGTCCGGACGCATCGCGGCGGCCGCGATCATCAGCAGCGTGGACTTCCCCGAGCCACTTGGGCCGTATAGCGCCACGAGCTCTCCCGCCGAGATAGTCAGCGACACGCCATCAACGGCGTTCACCGGCTCAGCGTCACCTACCGCATAACGCTTGACGAGCTCCCGCAGCTCAAGCACTTACGCGGACTGCTGGCGGCCGCGCAAGGCGACCACATTCGTACGCAAGTCTTGCGGAGTCCCAGACACGATCAGCCGACCGTCACTGAGCGATCCCATCCGATCCGCGTGCGCCATGTCAGGCATATCCGGGACCGTGACGAGGATGCCGAGACCTTCCTCGGTCGCAGCATGGCGCAAAAGTCGCATGATCTCCTCGCGTTGAAGGACATCGAGATTTGTGGTCGGATCGTCCGCGATGAGGAGCTTCGGCTCGCGCACCAAGGCTCGAGCCAACGCCACGAGTGTGCGCTCACCGTCGGTCAAGCCCTCCCATGACTCATACGCACAGTCCGCCACCCCAAAGCGCTTCAGAATCGCGCTCGCGCGTCGTCTCGCATTACGCGGAGAGAGCTTGCCAAGCAGCGGCAGAGCTACATACTCGACGATCGAGCGGACCTCGCTGTGTGGACCGTTGCGCTGCACCCAGCCAACTCCATCGTGAAGGTGAGGCTCTCTCCCACGCGGCACTCCGCCAAGAACATGACCATCGAACGACACACAACCACGATCCGGAGCAACCAACCCAGCAGCGACCATCGCCAGGGTCGTCTTACCAGCTCCGCGCTGGCCCCAGATGGCGAAAAACTCGCCCGCGTTGACCTCCAGCGAAACGTCCGCGAGCACAGCCGTCTCGTGCGCGCCACGCCAGTGGCTCTTGAACACTCGCTCCACTGAAAGCAGCGCGGACATACCCAACAATCTATCTCGGTCGACGCTCGGAGTCTCGGGCGAGGATCGTCGCCATGACGCTGCGGGTTTCTTGCAGCGTCTCGATCCGCGCCTCAAGCTGTTTGATCTCGGCGCGCGACTTCAAGACGACAGCCGCCTCCTCCCAACTCGCCGAGAGCCCAGCCGAGGGCGGCCTCGTACTCCTCAACGCTCGCAGGTGATCGATGCACTGCTGCTCCTGCGCCCAAGTCTGGTCAATCAGACTAGGCAGAAACTCAGGGCGAGCCAAAAGGATCTTCAGGTCGAGCCCATCACGCACCGGACTCAGCGGAGTCGATTCGTTGATCCACGCCGCGAACGTTCCCTGGCCCTGCGGGGTAGCCTCGTACACGACGCGCGGGGCACCCCGAGCGGTTGCGCCCATCTCCTTCTTCCCACGGCTACGAACATCACCATCTCGCACCAGTTGATCGAGCGCGGTATAGACACCAGATGACTGCCAAGCCCACGCGCCAAATTGCTCATCGAGCCGCTTCGTCAACTGGTAGCCGTAGCTCGGTCGCTCGATCAAGAGCCCCAAAACAGCGTGCCTCACGCTCATCGTGCCAAAGATCCTGTTCGTCTAGCCAGCCAAGTCTCGCTGTCCGAACCATAGCCAAAACCGCCAGCGTTCGTACTATTCAACTGACCATCCAGTCGCGTTCTGCGAGTAGCCGGTCTCTCTAGGACGGCTTGGCACAACGGTTGGCGAACACACCTTCGCTTGGAGTGCCAAACTGGCCCCGTAGGCAAGCTACCGGTGCCACGACTTCTGCCTCGACTGCCCCTATCGCCGAGCTAGGACGCTTCCACGATCGCGAAGGCCGAGCAACTCGCGAACGAGATGAAGGGCACGGCTGGTTTCGCGATCGCGCTCTTGACAGACGCTCCGGCACTCTCCGAAACTCTCCCGGTATGAGCGTTTTCTGAGGTCGCCTGAGAGCATCTGAGCCCCTGAAAACCGCCTGGGGAAGCGGAGAGCAGCGTCCGGGCAGCCTGCAAAGCCGCGCATCGGGCGCTCGAGCCGCGCGTCAGATCCGCTCGGCGCGGGACCGCAGCCAGATCACCAAGTCCGCCTCCGAGAGGCGACCGGCGGCGACGTCGCGAAACGTGCGATCGATGTCCCGCGCATTGGCCGTGAGGCGTAGGCCCTGTTCCTCCAGGTACATGTCCATCAACAGCAGGGCCACGCGCCTGTTGCCGTCGGGGAGCGGGTGGTTGCGCACGAGGCGCGAGGCGATGATCGCGGCGCGCTGGACCGGGTCGGTGTAGAGGTCGTTGCCCTCGAAGCTGGCGAAGGGAGCGGCCAGCGCGGATTCCGCTAACGAGATCCTCGTGGCCCTCGCGATGCGCTCGGCGTCGATTCCGAGCACCGCTTCAGCGGCCAGCAGGAAGTCTGCGATTCCCACCATCCGGCATCATTCTAGCATGATGCCTTGGTAGCTAGATGCTCCTAATACAGGTTGATAGATATCTCGATATGTGCCATGATTCGAGGTGAAAGCGAGACAAGGGAGCACGACACCATGAAGACCATGAGCCTCCGCCTCGAGGACGATCAGGCTCGCGCGATCAATGCTCTGGCGATGGCCGAGGAAACCTCGGTGTCGGAGGTGGTCCGCACGGCGATCGACGAACGGATCGCGAAGCGGCGCGCGGACAAGGACTTTCAGGCGCGGCTCAAGCGCGCCGTCGAGCGCAACCGCGAGGCGCTCGACCTGCTGGCCAAATAGCGCGGCCGTCTCACGCCGCGCCAACAGGAGAGGGGCCGAGCGCCACGGCGCATCGACCCCTCTCGGACAAGCTGTCGTCTCGCTCGAGTCGCGGCAGGGCTAATGCCAGCCCAGAATGCCCGCGGAATCGGCCTTCAGTAACACGAACCCTGTGAAGAATCCTCCTTCCTGGATCCCCACAGCACCGCATTCTCCGCCCGAGCTTTCCGAATCGACGTTTCCAACGAGGAGGCTCAGTAACAGGTCCGTGGCCTTCGGAAAGATCGAAACGCGTTTGAGCGTTTTGTTCAAACCACCGTTTTTGATTTTAATGCTGCATCCAGCTCCCGGGACGGTGATCACGATTGGTTTCCCGCTGATGGTCAGCCATTCTTCCGCGCCGAGTTCGAATTCCACCGGCGAGACTATCGCGGGACCACCCAGCGCCGTGCAGTTCGTGTACTGCCCTTTCAGGGGTAGTACTTTCGTGCTGCCGGGCAGGATGAAGCCATGGAGTTTCAGGCTCTCGCATTCGATTTTTACACTCGCACCCGTGGTGAACGTCTGTAAGCCCTCTCCTATCCCTAACAGTAAGGCCGGTAAAAACGGTAATGGCCCTGTCCATAAGAAGGCATGTAATTCATGTGCCGATGCCGTTCCAGCGTAGGCCGCCATGAGTGGCAGGGCGACCGCTAGCGCCACTCCTGCGTTGACGATACGTCGCACGATCTATCTCCTTTGTTGAGTTGCGTGTTGGAACCAATATTCCGAACACCCCCAATGATCGCGTCTTGCTAGCGGATGTCAAGGCGCGACGAGCGTGCGCAGGACCGCCTCGTAGACGCCGCCGCCGTGGCCCGCGTCGGTGACGCGTACGTTCGGATGGGCCGCCATCGCCTCGCGCATCGACGGGTCGCGCTCGACGGCGTTCGCGACGAGCCAGAACGTGTCGACCTGCGTGGCGCATGCGAGATCCTCGCGCGAGTCGCCCACGGCGAACGTCTCCGCGAGGGCATAGCCGCGCGCCTGGCGGTGAAAACCGACGGCGGTGGCCTTTGAGGCTCCCGCGGGAACGAGGTGGTAGCCGCGCACGTGCGGCAGCGCGGCGAGCGCCTGCGAACGGCGGTTGACGACGCCGTTGTCCACGAGCCGCAGATCCCCGTGACCGCGCTCGGCGAGCAAACTGTCAACCTCGAAGGCATCCACGAGTCCGCGGAACAGGTGCGAGACTTCGCGGTTCAGATGCCACGGGTCGTGGTACTCGAGGTAGCCGGCGTAGCGCTCGAGCAGCATCGCGGGCGCGCCGGAGCGCTCGATCTGCTCGGCGATGCTGAGCTCGCCCGGCATGAGCTCGCCGGTGAGCCAGTGCTCCTCGCCCTCCAGCACCACGCAGGCCCCGGCCTCGAAGATGAACGAGCTCTGACCTAGCAGGCGCGCGTCCTCGAACACCTGCGCGCGCCGGCGGCCGGACATCAACACCACCTCCACGTCCGCGCGCAAACACGCCTGCACCGCGCGCACCCCGTCGAGCGAGACCTGCCCCTCGCCGTCGTGCAGCAGCGACGCGCCGCGCCCGAGCAGCGTGCCGTCGAGGTCCAAATACAGGCAGCGCATCGCCGCGTGCCCGCTCATCGCATCGCCACCGCGCACTCGCACCGCTTTATCTGTGATGCGTTCATGCGACCGACACGCTCGCGTGCGCGGGTCGTTCGACGAGCGTGGGCACGTCGATGTCGTGCACGCGCCCGTCCTGCTGAGCGCGCCGCGCGATCGCGCCGAGCACGGTGGTGGCCATGGACGTGAGCGCGGACAGCGGCTGGTGCGGATTGCGGTGCTCGTCGAGGTCCACCTGCGCGATGCCGTCGAGCCCAACCGCGCGCCACGCGTCGATGAGCATCGCGATCTCGACGCCGTACCCGGTGGCGAACGGCAGCGACGCGAGCAGCTCGCGCCGGGCCGCGATCTCGCCGGCGAGCGGCTGGCGCACGCCCGCGAGCTCGGGGTAGAACAGCGCGAGCGCCGGCCGGGCGAGCAGGTGGTTGACGCGCCCGCCCCCCTCCCCGCTCGCGGCCCCCTCCTCGCCGAGCGGGCGCCGGTAGAACGCCTTGACGAACGACACGCCCGGCTCGCACACGAGCGCTCCGAGCAAACCGGTGGCGAAGTGCGCGGAGAAGTCCTCCGTGTCGGCGTCGAGGAAGCACACGATCTCACCGCGGAGCACGGACAAAGCGCGCCACATCGCATCGCCCTTGCCGAGCACGGGTCCGTGCGAGGGCATCAGCTCGCCCTCATGCCACACGACCGCACCGGCCCGCTTGGCGATCTCGGCGGTGCCGTCGCCCGAAGCGGCGTCCACCACGACGATCTCGTCGATCGCGCCCAGCTCGCGCAGCCGGACCAGCTCGGCGACTACGCGCCCGACGGTCCGCGCGCACTCGCGCGCGGGCAGGCACACGGACACGCTCGCGGTCCGCTCGGCGGCGATCCGCTCGGCGGGATAGAGCGAATGGTGGAAGGAGCGGGTTTGCGCCCAGCGCTCGGCGGCCGTGAACGACATCGCCCCTACTATCTCAAGTCCTTGCCCGTCGACCGCAAAACCGAGCCGTGGAGCGCGCTGCTCGATGCAGGGCTCGAGGACGGCCGACTGGTGCGCGAGGCGCGCGAAGGACCGACGAAGGCGAGCCTCGTGGAGACCCCGCCGCAGCTGCACCCGGAAGTGCTCGCTGCGCTGGAGCGGATGGGCGTGGAGCAGCTGTACTCCCACCAGGCGCAGGCGATCCACGCGGCCACGGAAGGCCCGACGATCGTGACGACGGGAACGGCGTCGGGGAAGTCGATGTGCTTCAACCTGCCGACGCTGCACATCCTCTGCGAACAGTCGCGGGCGCGGGCGTTGTACCTGTATCCGACGAAGGCGCTCGCGCAGGACCAGGCGCGCGCGCTGGCGTCGTTCGGCCTGAGCAAGCGGGTGCGCCCGGCGATCTACGACGGCGACACGCCGCGCGAGGCGCGCGCGCAGATCCGCAAGGGCGCGAACGTGGTGCTGACGAACCCGGACATGCTGCACGTGGGGATCCTGCCGAACCACGCTGCGTGGGCTGACCTGTTCGCGAACCTGGCGGTGGTGGTGATCGACGAGGCGCACGTATACCGCGGCGTGTTCGGATCGCACGTGGCGAACGTGCTGCGCAGGCTGCGACGGATCGCGGCGGCGTACGGCACGAATCCGATCTTCCTGATGACCTCGGCGACGATCGCCAACCCGGTCGAGCTGGCGCAGCGCCTGACGGGCCTGGAGGACGTGCGCCTGATCGAGCAGGACGGCTCGCCGGCGCCGCAGCGGCGGATCGCGGTGTGGAACCCACCGACCACCGACTCCGTCGGCGGTGCCCCGGACGACAAGCTCGGCACGCGCCGCTCGGCATTGAGCGAGGCGGCGGAGCTGCTGGCGCGGCTGGTGCGCGACGGCGCGCGGACGATCTGCTTCATGAAGTCGCGCAAGGGCGTGGAGGTGCTGGCGCGCCTCGTCAAACAGGACCTCCAAGACACCGATCCCGAGCTGGCGGAGCTCGTGGCGCCTTACCGCGCGGGCTACACCCCCCAGCAGCGACGGGAGCTGGAGGCACGCTTGACGAAGGGGGAGCTGCGCGCGGTGATCACGACGGACGCGCTGGAGCTGGGCATCGACATCGGCGAGCTGGACGCGGCGGTCGTGGTGACGTTCCCCGGCACGGTCGCGTCGCTGCGCCAGATGTGGGGCCGCGCGGGACGGCGCGGGCGGGGCCTGGCGCTGTACGTGGCGGGCGAGGACGCGCTGGACCAGTTCTTCTGCCGCCACCCCGAAGACTTCCTCGACCGACCGGTGGAGGCGGCGATCCTCGACCACGAGAGCGCGCCGATCTTCCGCTCGCACCTGCTGTGCGCGGCGCACGAGGGGCCGCTGGAGGCAGGGGACGCGGAGTTCCTGGGGCCGCGCTGGGAGAGCCACGCGGAGCACCTGGAGAGCGCGGGGGCGCTGCGCCGCCGCGGCGCTGTGACGGGCGGCACGTACGTTCCGCGCCAGCCGGGCGGCTACCCGGCGGGCGAGGTGTCGCTGCGCTCGGCCTCGCCGGAGAGCTTCGCGATCGTGGACGTGTCCTCGGGCGAGCTGCTCGGCTCGACGGAGGCCGCGCGCGCGCACTCGACGGTGCACGAGGGCGCGATCTACATGCACCAAGGGCGCTCGTACGAGGTGCGCGAGCTGGACCTGGAGCGCCGGCGCGCGCTGGTGTCGCCGTTCGACGGCGACTGGTACACGCAGCCGAAGAGCGACACGGACACGGAGATCGTGCGCCTGCTCGACCGCCGCGAGACGCTGGGGGTGACGCTGTCGTTCGGCGAGGTGAGCGTGACGGACACGGTCCTCGCCTATCAGCGCAGGCGACTGGTGGATCACGCGCAGGTGGACATCGTGGCGCTCGATCTGCCCTCGAGCAGCTTCTCGACGCAGGCGCTGTGGTTCGAGCTGCCGGTCGGAGACCGGCCGGCGGGCGATCTGTCGGAGACAGTGCCGCTGGAGATCCTGCTCGGCGCGCTGCACGCGACCGAGCACGCGCAGATCGCGGTGCTGCCGTTGATCGCGATGTGCGACCGCTGGGATATCGGCGGCCTGTCGACGAACTTCCACCCGCAGACAGGGGTTCCGACGATTTTCATATATGACGGCCACCCGGGTGGGATCGGCATCACGCGCATGGCGTTCGCGCGCTTCGAGGAGCTGTGCGGCGACGCGCACCGCCTGATCGCGGAGTGCCCCTGCTCCAGCGGCTGCCCGTCTTGCGTACAGTCGCCGAAGTGCGGCAACCTCAACGAACCTCTGCACAAGGCCGGTGCGCGCGCGCTGCTGGAGCGTCTGCTCGCCGCGAATGCCGAGTCGGCTCTCGGCGCTCCGCTCTGAACGCGCGCGCCCGTTGTTGAGGGAGAACATGCTGTCGCTGAAGAGGACGCCGCTCGTCATCGCGCTCGCCTGCCTGGCGCTGGCGGCGATGGCCGCGGCTGCGTACGCGCCGGCGAGCCAGCCGCTGCTGTTCGAAGGTCCGGGCGGACGCACGGCGTTGACGCGCTGGACGCTGCGCGGCGACCCGTCCAACAGCGGCGCGGCGCTCGGCTGGCGGCGCGGCGGATTCGCGGGCAGGACGGTGAGCGTGCCGAACGTCGTCAACCCGAAGCACTACAACGGCCGCGCGGGCGCGCTCAACTACGAAGGCTCGGTGGCGTGGTATCGCACGACGTTCAACGCGCCGCGCGCGGGCACGTACGCGCTGAGCTTCCAGTCGGCGAACTTCCAGGCGGGCGTGTGGGTGGACGGTCGCGCGCTCGGCTCACACCGGGGCTCATACCTGCCGTTCGAGCTGCGCGCGAGCCTGGCCGCGGGCACGCACACGGTCGTCGTGCGAATCGACTGGCGCAACCCGGGCGCGCAATCGCGCGAAGGCTTTCACCGCACGTGGTTCAACTGGGGCGGCCTGAACGGCGAGGTGAACGTGCGCCCGGTGGGCGACAGCGAGCTGTCGCGCCCCACGATCCAGACGACGCTCGGCGGCGCGACCGGGCCGTCGCCGACCGGCCCGGTCGCGCCGGGCGCTCCACAGACGACGGCGGCGAGCGTGCGGGTGAGCGTGCGGGTGAGCGACCATGGACCGACGCGAACGATCACACCCGAAGGATCGCTCGTCGACGGGAGCCAGAGGGTCGCCCTGGCCTTCGCGCCGTTGAGGCTCGCGCACGGACGCTCGGCGACGGCGAGCGCGACCGCGCTCCTCGCCCAGCCGGCGCTGTGGTCGCCGGCGAGCCCGAACCTGTACCAGCTGAACCTCTCGGTCGGCGGCGAGAGCAGCTACACGGCGCGTGTCGGTCTCAGAGAGCTGACGTGGCACGGCGGGCACGTGTATCTCAACGGCGCGCGGCTGAAGCTGCACGGGGCGAGCGTGCAGGAGGATGCGCGCGGGCACGGCGACGCGCTCACGCCGGGCGACGAGGACGCGATCGTGAGCGAGCTGAAGGCGATCGGCGCGAACGTCGCCCGCGCGCAGCATCCGCTCGACCCGACGCTGCTGGAACGGCTCGACGCGGCGGGAATCCTCGTGTGGCAGGGAATCGGCCCGGTGGAAGGCGCGGGCAACTGGTATTCGAGCACGCCGCGCCTGCGGGCGGGGGCCGAAGCGCAGGCACGCACCGCGGCGATCGCCGCCGCGCTGCACCCGTCGATATTCGCGTGGAACCTCGTGAACGAGGTGGCCAGCAACGGGCACAGCGACGCGGAGGTCAAATACGTGCGGAACGTGTCGCGCTGGCTGCACGCGCACGACCCTGGGCGCATGGTGGCGGTGGACGTGTGGGGCGATCACCCGCCGCGGCGCATGGGCGCGCTGTACTCGGGGGTGGACGCGATCGCGGAGACGGACTACTCCGGTTGGTATGACTCCCCCCACGACACCCCCGCGCAGCTGAGGGCGCACATGCGCTCGCGTCTGGCGGCGATGGAGCGCACGTTCGCGGGCAAGGTGCTCGTGATCAGCGAGTTCGGCGCGGAATCGAACACCCTCAACCCGGCGGGCAGCGCCGGCAGCTACGCGTTCCAGTCACGGCTGCTGGCGGCGCACATCGCGGTGTACGCGGCCGACCCGAAGGTGAGCGCGATGCTCGTGTGGCTGCTGCGCGACTATCCCCTCACCCCGACCTTCGACGGCGGCTCGATCCATCACGTGCTGCCGCGCGTGAAACTGATCGAAGGGCTCAACCAGAAGGGGCTGTTCACCTACGACGGGCAGGCCAAGCCGGCCGTGAAGACGGTCGCGCGACTGTTCGGCTCGCCGGCGATGCGGTGACTCGAGGACGCTAACCGGCGAGAGACAGGTTGGTGAGAGTCGCCAGCACGGGCGGTTGGGCTTCGGGCTGGGAAGCGCCGGTCGAGTTGACCGCGCTGCCGCCGGGAAGGATCACGAGTTGGTTCACGCCCCGCTCGAGTTTGACGGGAATCTGGGCCTGCCCGCCGACGACCAGTCGATAGCCATAGCTCGGACCACCAGGACTGCTGACGCGCGCTTCAAGCGACTTGCCGGGTTTGAGCCCGGGACCCCCGACGACGTTGGCGTCCAACGTGGCGGTACGGCGGTCGGGCGAGACGATCGTGATGGCGACGTCGTTGCCCGCGCTGAGCGAGAACCCGGTCGCGTCGGTGCCAATGCTCGAATAGCTGGGCGGGCTGCGTTCGAAGTTGATCGAATTCACCTCCGCGAGCACAGGATGCCCGACGATGCTGGCCATCGCGGTCGACAACGGCGAGGCGAAGCTGACCACCGATCGCCACGTGCTGGGGCGCCGCTCGAGTTCCATGCCGCTGATGGCCAGGCCCGTCAGACAGCTCCAAACCGCGAGGATCCCGCCGCCCACCCGCACGAGTCGGCGAGCGCGCCCCTGCGTAACGCTCGACAACGCCAGCCAGACCGCGATCGAACCGAACAGCAGCAGCGATATGTAGTCGGTCTCGTAGCGCTCTGAGGAGATGTAGATCTCATATGCGACGAACGCCATGCAGGCAAATCCCGCGATCGCCATGAACACGAACAGAGGCTTCAGAGATCCGAGGGGCGCCAACAGGGCGGGGCGCCGCCGCCACATCCAGGGCAGCGCCACGAGGAAGATCGCTATCGGCGCCATCGCGAACAGCCCGCCCGTCTCTTCGGAGAGTGGCGCGTAGTGAGCGGGTATCCCGAAGGGATAGCTGATCTGCGGGTAGACGATCTGCAGAAACGGAAAGATGATCGTGAGACGGGGCGGCGCGAACAGATAGGACCAGAGCCCAGGCGGTAGGAAGCTGAGTTCGCCAAGGTGCACGTGATAGGAGGAGGGTCCGTTGATCTGATATCTCGCCCCGTACTCCAGCGGACTGCCGTAGCGCGCCTGGTTATAGGCGAGCAGCAGCAGTAGACACACGCCCAGCGGAGTCAGCAGCGCCACGAGCATGTCGCGCCGCGACTGCGTCGAGCGCAGCGTCATGTACACGGGTACGAGCAGGAGCGCGGTCACCGCGAGCGTGGGCCTCGAGCCAGTCGCCAGGCCGACACACGCGCTCATCAGAACGAGACGTTTCAGCGACGCCCGCCGATCCACCAGAGCGCGGACGACAAACCAGACGGCGGCCATCGAAAAACAGTAAGCGGAGGCGATCTCCTCGTGATAGACGAGCGGAAATCGCAGGATGAAGGGGACCGTCGAAGCGATCGCGAGGGTGAAGGCCGCGAGGATGCACATCCACAGGCTCACATTCCCTATCTGCCTCAGGATCACCCTCAGAGTCGCCAACGCGAATCCGAGTCCGATGATCGCGAAGGGCGTGCTGATCACGCTCGAGGAGGGCTCGAAGCCGAACAGGTGCAGCGGGACCAGCCACACGAGCACGGGCACCGCACCCCACGTGATGTAGAGATAGTGACCGAAGAGTGAGTAGTCGGGGTAGCCCCAGAGAAAGGCCGAGCGTTCAGCCGGATTGTATGGATCGCCGGGACCGAGAGCTTCGGCCGGCACATTCACCACCCAGAGGTGAAAGTGGAGAAATGCGTCCGCCAGCCGATTGTATTGACTTGCCTCCCCACCATATAGATCCATGGGCGTCGCATAGGTCGCTCGCCAGTAGTAGAAAACCGCCGCGAGCACGAACACTCCGAAGAGTGCGACGCTCACACGATCTGCCGCCAATGCGCGTGCGCGTGCCGATAGTCGCATTTCGCTCGCAACGTATCATCGCGACATCGCGCCCGCCCACGGGGCGTATGCGACACGTGGGTAATCGGACACACGCCACCCAAAAGCTTGCCGTGTCACTTCGATCCCGAGGAGATGTGCACGAAAAGCTCGCTTCGCGAGATGTCTCTGACTGACGAGAAGGGGTCGCCGCGCGGTGGCCACACCCAGCCGCTCGCCCATACGCTCGTCGCGAGACAGGTTTCAGTGAGAGACACCCGGCCGACCGCGCGCGCTGCCAGCGCGTGTCGTGTGGCGCACATCCGAGGCGCGGCTATGGAGGATCGGAGAGATCTGTTCCACTACCGGGCGATGACCGCGACTGTGACCGGCGAGCGAGCGACGACGGCCGAGGGTGGATTCAACCCAGCCTGGCGGCGTCATGTCGCGGCCTACCGAGAGGTTGCCCAGCTGATGCCGCCAGGCCGCGTGCTGGACCTCGGCTGTGGCATCGGGCACTCCTTCGAGCTGCTTGCGCCGCGGGAGACCGTCGGCGTCGACATCGACGCGGCCGCGCTCGCCGGTCAGCAGCGTGAGACGGTGCTCGCCGACATGCGCGCGCTGCCGTTCGCCGCCGGGTCGTTCGCGTCGATCATCTCCGCTCACTCCGTGGAGCACGTGGCCGATCCAGATCGCGTGCTCGCCGAGGCGACGCGCGTGCTCGAGCCCGATGGCGTGGCGGTGTGGGTGACGCCGAACCGCCTGACCTTCGGCCGTCCCGATGAGATCATCGACCCCTACCACTACATCGAGTACGACCCCGTCGAGCTGGAGCGGCTGTGTCGCAGGCACTTCACCCACGTGACGATCCGCGGGCTGTTCGGATCGCCTCGCTATCTCGAGCTCCACGCCGCCGAGCTGGCTCAGCTCGCCAAGCTTCTGGCGCTCGACCCGCTGCGGTTGCGACGGGCGGTGCCGCGGCGCGTGCGCCAGTTCCTCTACGACTGGATGCTGTCGAGATGGCGCGCCGACCCAGACCCCCTCGCCGAAGCGATCACCACGGACGATTTCTTTCTCGCCGATGAGCCCATCGAGGAGGCGGCCGACCTGATCGCGGTCTGCCGCGGACCGCGCGGAGCGCGCGAACAGAACGAAGCGAACGCCTAGCGCAGACTCCTAGACCTGATTGCCCCGTGCGATCTTGCGCAGGTCGATCGTCGCGTCATACAGCTTCGCGTCGACCCCCTCCTCGAGCGCGACCTCGCGCAGAGGACGCCCTGACTCGGTGGCCTTGTTGACGATCACGGTGCCCTTGTCGTAGCCGATGGCGCCGTTCAACGCCGTCGCGACGGCCAGCGTGGCGCCGGCGGAAGCTTCGACGCCCGCCTTGTTGATCTGAATTCCATCGACGCACTTCTCGGCGAAGACGCGTGCTGCGGCCGACAGCAGCGCCAGCGACTGCAGCAGGTTGCGAGCGATCAGGGGGATGCGCACGTTGAGCTCGAACTGGCCCTGCAGCCCGCCGACGGTGATCGCCGTGTCATTGCCGATCACCTGCGCGGAGACCTGCAACACGACCTCTGGGATCACCGGGTTGACCTTGCCGGGCATGATCGAGGAGCCCTTCTGCAGCTCGGGCAGGAACAGCTCGCCGATGCCCGCGCGCGGACCGGAGCCCATCAACGCGAGGTCGCCGGCGATCTTGGTGAGCGACACGGCGATGACCTTCAGCGCGCCTGAGAGCTCGACGAGCGCATCGCGGTTGGCCTGCGCCTCGAACGGGTCGAGCGGCGCGGCGATCTGCTTGAGACCCGACTCCCGCTTCAGACGCGCGCGCACCTTCTCGGCGAATCTCGGGTGGGTGTTGAGACCTGTCCCGGTGGCGGTGCCCCCGAGCGGGATCTGTCCGACGTGGATGAGCGCGGCCTGGACGCGCTCCTGTCCGAGCGCCATCTGAGCGGCGTAGCCGGCGAACTCCTGCCCGACCGTGATAGGGACGGCGTCCATCAGATGGGTGCGTCCGGACTTGACCACGTTGTGGAAGCTCTTGGCCTTTTTCGCGAACGACAGCTCCAGCTGTTTGAGCGCGGGCAGCAGCTCGTTCTGGGCGACATCGAGCGCGGCGAGGTGCACGGCCGAGGGAAACACGTCGTTGGAGGACTGGCCCATGTTGACGTGATCGTTGGGATGCACGGGGCGGGCGGGATCCGTATCCGTCGCGAGCTTGGCGATGACCTCGTTGGCGTTCGTGTTCGTGGAGGTTCCCGAGCCGGTCTGGAAGACGTCGATCGGGAACTGGCGGTCGTGCTTCCCGGCGGCGATCTCAGCGGCGGCTTTTTGAATACGCGAGGCGCCGCGCTTGGAGAGCAGGCCGAGCTCGCCGTTGACGATCGCGGCGGCGCCCTTGATACGCGCGAGCCAATGGATCACGGACGTGGGCACCGTCTCGCCGGAGATCGGGAAGTTCTCGACGGCCTTGGTGGTCTCTGCGCCCCACAACTGCTGCTCGGATGGCATTTGGTCTCCTCGTGACACGGACTTGGCGCGCAGAACCCTACCCGCAGAACGCCACGAGCTCCCGGGCGAGGCCCACCGGGTCGTCGTAGGCCATCAGGAAACCCGTGCTCTCGAGCACACGCAGCTGGCCGTGGGGCAGAAGCGCGAGCGCCTCTTCGGCGGCGAGGATCGGGTGCAGGCGGTCTTCGTCGGCCCACAGCAGCAGCACGGGCATGTCCAGGTGCGGGTAGAGCTCCAGCAGGTGGACCTGCGGGCCTCGAGGCCATGAGCGCGCGCACTTCGCCCACGAGCGCGCGAGGCTGGAGTTCCCGGGAACATCGGCGAAGGCATGGCGGAAAAGATCGGCGGCCGCGGGATTGGCGCGTGTGGAGAGGCGCAGGCCGCGCTCGGGCGTGAACACGAGGCGGGTGCCGTGCGAGAGCACGCGGTCGAAACCCGGCACGGCGGCCGTCCGAGCGGCGAGCCTCCAGGCAAGCCGTGCCGGGCCACCCACTGACGCGGCATGCAGACGGCTGGGCATCAGCACCAGGCGGGCGGGCTTGACGCGAGCGGCCAGGATCGCCTGCAGGGCTATCTCCGCCCCAGCGCCGTGACCGGCGATCAGCGGTCGGGGGCCGAGCACCTCAGCGGCGAAGCCGCCCAGCACCTCGGCGAACCAATCGAGCGTGTAGGGGTGACGTGGACGGTCCTCGGAGTCCCCGTGCAGCGGCAGATCGGGGAGCACGACGCGGAAGCGATCCGTGAGCCGCTCGACCGCCGGCTCCCACTCCTTGTGAGAGAGCAGGCCGGAATGCAGCAGCGCCAGCGCAGGCCCGGCGCCGAGCTCGCGATAGGCGACACGAGCTCCGTCGGGGTGGTGATAGAGACGAAGCCTCATATCTGGCCGTCGAGGTAAGTCACCACAGCATCGTAGGTCGCACCGCGCTGTGCGGCCCATACCGAAGCGATCACCGACCCTCACCGCCGATCGACGGATGGGCCATTCGCGACCCATCGTCTAGCTTGGAGCGACGCTCATGGACGACCAACAGGTCCAGAACGGGGAGCCGACTGCGTCGTTCGCAGCGAAGGCCATGCTGCCTCTGCCGCGCAGGCGCGTGAGACGACCGCGCCTGCTGATCAACGCCGCGACGATCTTGGTCACGCTCGTGTTCTCCTACATAGCGTTCAGCAACATCAACCTGACGTTGGCGTGGCGGGCGCTGCGCATGAGCGACTATTGGTGGCTGATCGCGTCGCTGAGCGCGTTCGCGCTCAGCGCGCTCACACGGGCCGTGCGCTGGCGCTCGCTCTTCGCCCGCGAGCGCCGTCCTCCCCTGAGCGTGGTGGCGAACTCGATGGCGGTCGGCTACCTCTACAACAACATCCTGCCCGCGCGCGCCGGTGAAGCGGCACGCGTGGTGGTGCTCACCCAGCGCAGCACCACCGCACCCGTGGAGATCATCGGAACGGTCGTGCTCGAGCGCCTATATGACGTGCTTGCGATCCTCCTCATCTTCTTCGCGGCCAAGCCCTGGCTTCCACAAGTGAGCTGGTTCGGCGCGGCCGCGCTCGCGGCGATCGTGCTCGCGCTGCTGATCGCGGCCGCCGCGATCGCGCTCGCGGTCTTCGGCGATCGTCCGCTGCGCATCCTCTTGAGCCCCTTGAGGAGGCTGCCGCTGTTCGCCGGCGAACGCCTGGAGCACACGATCTCCGAGCTCACGCACGGCCTCAGCGGACTACGTCATCCAGGACTCGCCCTGGAGGCCTTCATGTGGACGGTCCTGTCGTGGCTGCTCAGCGCGGCCTGCGGATACTTCGTGACGAGCGCCTTTCACCTGCATCTGCCATTCACCTCCGGCGTGCTCGTCACGGTGGCAGTCGGGCTGAGCGGGATCCTGCCAGCCCCACCCGCCGCGGTCGGGGTGTTCGAGGGTGCGACGCTGATCGCACTCAAGGCCTACCAGATCCCACACTCCCCCGCGCTGTCCTACGCGCTCGTGCTGCATCTGGTCAACTTCGTGCCATTCGTAGCGGTAGGCGCCTATCTCTTGCACTACAACTCGCGCCACCCGCCGTCAATCGCTGAAAAGCCGCGAGCGCCAGATCCGGCTCCTATGTAGGGCAAGCTGCGCGACGGTCACGAGCGTCTTGATCCCATACACGAGGCTCTGCCGCACCGAGGCGGAGGACGCCTCGGGGAAGTACTTCGTCGCAACCGGCACCTCCACGATCCGCTGCTTCCAGTGGATCGCCTGGGCGATCACCTGGGTGTCGAAGACGAAGTCGTTGGCGTTGCGCAGATAGGGAATGCTCTCGAGGAACCGCCGGCTGTAAGCCCGATAGCCGGTGTGCAACTCGCTGAACGACTGCCCGAGCACCCAACTCTCCACGGAGGTCAAAAAGCGGTTGGATATGTACTTGTACAGTGGCATCCCTCCGGCACGCGCGCCTCCCGGGTCGAGGAAGCGAGAACCGAGGACCATGTCCGCCTCGCCACGCAGAATCGGGCGCACGAGGGAGGGCAGCAGGCTGGGGTCGTACTGACCATCGGGGTGGAGCATCACGACCACGTCGACATCGCCTCGCAACGCCGCCGTGTAACAGGTCTTCTGATTTCCGCCGTAGCCGACGTTGTGATGGTGGTGGATGATCTCGAGCGAGAGCGCCTTTGCCACCGTGACGGTCTCATCGCGCGACGCGTCGTCGACGAGGATCACGCTCGTCACCCATTCGGTCGGGATGTCGCGCCAGGTTAAGGCAAGCGTCCGCGCCGCGTTGTAAGCCGGCATGACAACGATGATCTGCTTGCCACGGAGCAGCTCGGCATCCTCCGAGGACATCCGCTGCTCGACCGCCATCTCTGGACTCATGCGCTTCCTCCTTTCGCGTGTGGTTACGTGCGCGTCGTAGTGTCCCGCGCCTCCGACAGCCGAGCAAAGCGGTTCCTCCCCAGCGAGATGCGAAACGTCGAAGCGCGTCTCTCCACCAAGCAGCACCGGAGCAGTCGGAGATCGGGCACATCCGCGTGATACACCGAGATGTTTCTGGCTTCACCACCCGCGGCCGCTCGAGCGTGGCGGGGATGCACAACAGTGAGAGACAGATCGCCAAAAGTCAACGGTCGTCGACGTGCTTGCTTCTATATTCCCCGCACTGTGACCGGTCGGGAGATGTTGGTCAGGCTCGCAAGGACCGGCATCGTCCCGGATCCGGACTATGCGCTGAACCACCTCGTCAACCGGATACCGCTGGTTGGCGCACGGATGCGCGCGTACGCGGCATGTGGTGTGAAGTTCGACGAGGTCGCGAATACCCACATCTCCCTCGGCGTGGAGATGTGGGTCGGGCGGCGACTGTCGATGGGGGCTCGTGCCACGATCGGACAACGCTGTTACATCGACGCGCGCGGAGGCATCCGCATGGACTCCAACGCGAGCATCTCACGGGAAGCCGCCCTCCTCACCGCGACACACATTCCCGACGATCCGGACTTCACAGCGACGATGGCGCCCATCCACCTCGAGCGTGGCAGCTGGATCGGCGTGCGCGCGCTGCTGCTGCCCGGTGTTCGCGTGGGTGAAGGAGCGGTGGTGGGCGCGGGCGCTGTCGTCACCTCGGACGTGGCGCCCTACGACATCGTCGCCGGCGTGCCCGCGCGAACGCTGCGAAAACGTGCCGAGACAATGAACTTCGAGGGTTACTGGCGCCCGAGCTGGTACTGACGCACGACCCGCTCTAGCCAGAGCGCGAGGGGCGCCGCCGCTGGATCTGCTCGAGCAGCTCGGCGGGTATGGCGCCGAGCGCCACCAGCGCGACGCCGTAAACGCCCAACGCGAGCATCGGCCTGAGGGCATCGGGGAGACCCGGGGGGATCAACGCCAGTGCCCCCAGCGACGCTGCCAGCGCCGCGCGTGACATCCCCCTCACCGATACCCGCGGGCGCGCGCCGACACGCACGAGCGCGATCGCAAGCCCGACGGCGTAGAGCAACTCGACCGCCGTCGTGGCGCCAGCCGCGCCCACGGCGCCGTAGGCGGATGCGAACACGCTCGTGAGCACACCGCTCAGGAGCAGCACCGCGAGGTTGATCAGCAGCATCTCGCGGTAACGGCCCAGGCTGAGCAGGCCGTAGCCGAGCACCGCACCGGCGAACGTCGCGATCAGAGCCACCCCCTGGATCCGCAGAACGACCACAGCGGGATCGAACTTCGGCCCGGCGACTACGGCGATCACGAAGCTCGCACCGGTGATCAGGAACAGTCCCGTGGCCAGCCCCAGCAGCAGACAGACATCGAACGTGCGCCCAAGCGAGTAGTCCAGGCGCGCGCGATCGTCACGCGCCGCTCTCGCGAAGATCGGCAGGATCGACCCGACGAGCAGCTGGGGTACGACGAACAGCACTTCGATGATGCGAAACGACGCGCCGTAGTAACCGGTCTGCTCTCCGCTGGCGACGTGAGACATGATCAGGATCGCGAGCCTGAAGTAGATGACGCCGACCGCGGTGGCCATCGAATAGGGCAGCGTGCGCCTCACGAGCGACGCCCAGACGGCGCCGTCGAAACGCGGCAGCAGTGGCATGGCGCGGCGGATCAAGAACCCGGCCAAGGCCGTCGCGGCGATCCCGGCGGGGATCGGCGCGGCCCAGAAGGGCAACAGTGGAGAGCCGAGCAGGACGAGCACGACGACCACCACAGCGGCTCCGAGCTGGCGCAGCAGTTCGACCGCCGTCACCCACCCCAACCGCAGCTGCGCGAGCAGCGGCAGCGAGTAGCCGATCTGCGTCGTCAGCAACACAAACCCACCGCCGGCAAGAGCCGTGCCGAGCACGAGCGTGGAGCGATACCCGCTGAGCGCGGCGAAGCCCAGCGCGAACGCGACCCCCACGAAGATGAACACGAGCCGCAGGCCGCACAGGCTCGCGAAGAAATGGCGCGCCACGGGCGCGGGCAGGGTGCTCAGTTCGCGCACGCCGATTGTCGCCAGACCCGCGTCGGTGATGCCCCCCGCGAGCGTGACGAGCGACAACACGGTCACGTAGTCGCCTGTCGCCAGCACCCCGAGGTGTCGCAGCAGCAGCGCCGACGCGAGCACGTTCGCGGGCACCGCGATCGCATACCCGGCCATGCGCACCGCGCCGCCGCGGATCGCCGTGGCGCCGGCCTGCGGCGTGTCGAGCAGGTCCGGGGCCGTCTCGCCCGGGGCCGTCTCGCCCGCGCCCGCCTCGGCCCGCGCCGCCCGCGCCGCTGGATGTGAGTGCGCTCTCACACGCTGGGCGCGAGTGACTTGACCTGGCGCAAGACGCGCCGCAGGGGCTTGTGGTCGAGCGTCACAAAAACCCGCCCTCGCACGGGATCGCATGTCCTGGGCACACGAACGCGAGTCCTCTCACGCGCCTCGCGGAAATCCCTCAACAGCGTCTGGGCGACGCCGTCCCAGGTTCGCCGCTCGGCATAGGGATTGCCGAGCGACTCCCGCATGGCGAGCTCGAGCTCCTCCGGCGTGTGCAGCTTGCGCAGGTTCGACGTGCGCTCGGGGAGATCGCGGAACCACTCCGTGTCGTTGACGAACACGGGCCGGCGCGTCCCGATGGCGAGCGGCGCACCGGCGCTCCCGCCGGAGCGGTGATCCTCGTCGTACCACAACACGATCGCGTCGCAGTCGCGCAGCCAGGTGAACAGCTCCTCGCTCTCGAGCCAGCGGTCTTCGCCGAAGCTGTGCTGGAAGTCCCAGTCGTTTCGCTCGCACACCGCCGCGATGATGTCCAAGCGCGAGCGGCCCAAGCCGAAGGTCTTCACCACCGGCCTGCGCAGGTCGATCCCCTGGGGGATCAGCCGGCGGGGACCGACGCCCACGTCCTCGCGATGGGCGTAGAGCAGGTCGGGCAGGTCATATGGGAACGAGCGCGCGCCACCCTTGTCGTGATATGTGAGAGCGGTGACCCCCGGGAAGCGACGCAGCAACTCGATCAGGCGCCCGCGGTCGTAGAAGAGGTTGCTGTACTGGACGTGAAGAACGTCGAGATCGAGCCGCAGGATCGTCTCGACATCGAGATCGAAGCGGTGCTGGGGGTGCCAGATCTGCACGTCGAACGCCGGCTTGACCCAATCCTCCGGCGGAGCGAGAGCGCGCTCGCCGAAGTTGCGCGAGCCGAGCACGGTCACCTCGACCTCGCCGCCACGACGCAGCGCGTCGGCCAGGTGGCGTGAGTACTCCGCGATCCCGCAGCGAGTGTTCCAGGTGCTCAGGATTCCGATGCGCATCGTCATGGGCACAGCCCCGACACGCGTCTAGGAATCTGCCTGCGACACTAGCTCCGCCTCGCGCGTGTTCGACACTATGCGCACCTGTGGCATCGGAACGATGAACTGGCCTCCGCGCTCGAGGAACTCGCGCTCTCGATCGATGAACTCGTCCAGGAAGTGCCATGGCAGGACGAGGTAATAGTCGGGTTGCAGCTCGCGCGAGCGCTCCTCGCTGATGATCGGGATTTTCGTGCCGATCGTCTCCGACCCGTGCTTGTCGGGATTGCGATCGGCCGCGTACGGCACGAGCGTCTGGTCGATCCCCACGTACTGCAGGATCGTGTTCCCCTTCGTCGATGCGCCGTATATGTGAATCGTCTTGCCTTCCTCGACCAACCCCCGGCACGTGCTCGCGAGATCCTTGCGTACCTGTTCTGTGGCAACCGCGAAGCGCTCATAGGGCGCCGGCGCGTCGAGTGCCATCTCGAACTCCTTGACGCGCAGCTGTTGCAGCGTCTCAGCGTCCTCGCCCTCGGGCGCGAAGTGCGCTGCGTTGCGTATGAAGAGGCGCACCGAGCCACCGTTGATGTCGTTCAGCGAAGCGCGCACGACGCGCAGACCGGCTTCGCCGAGCAGTCGCTCGATCACGGCCAGCGAGTAGTACTCCAGATGCTCGTGCACGATCGCGTCGAACTGGTTCATCTCCAGCATCGACGGCAGGTAGTGCAGCTCCATCACCCACACGCCGTCGTCGGCCAGCGCCCGTGCGACGCCTTCGACGAACGCCCGTGGATACTCGAGGTCGTAGAACATCGCGATGCTGGTGACGATCCGCGCCTTGCGGTCGGCGTGCCGTCGCCGCAGATGCTCATATGAGTAAAAGTCGCGCACGACCTCGTATCCCTTCGCGACCGCGTAACGGCTGACGTCGGACGGATCGAAGCCGAGGTACTTCAGATCGGACGCGTGATATCCGTCGAGCAGCGTGCCGTCGTTGCAGCCGATGTCGATGACGAGGTCGCCGGGGTGCAGCCCGACGATCTCCTCCGCCTGCGCCGCGATCTCGTGCAGGTTGGTGGTCATCGTCCGGTTGACGCCACTGCGGTACCAGTAGGAGCGGTAGAGAATCGCCCCGGGGACGGTGTGACGCAGTTGCACCAGGCCGCATCCCTCCTCGTTGCTGGTCATGTCACACCTGACCAGATCGAGCGGGATGCGCCGCGATACGGGCTGTTCGCCTCCGGGCTCGGCGAAGGCGCCCGCGATGTACTGATCGCCCAGGGAAAGCACCGGCACCAGCGCTGAGGATCCGCAAACTCGACAGGACGTGCGCGTGGTGAGGCTTGTCCTCGGCAGCAGCATGCGACGGAAGCTACCAGCGGCGTACGGGCTGATTTCGCCACAACCGCCCCAAGCTCAATAGATGCAGTGATTTGTTGTGATTTGTTCTCCTTTTCGTTTCCGACTAGTGGCAGGGGGCGAGCGCAGCGACTACATTGCCAGCATGCCGATGTCGATCGACGTGGTGATGCTCGCGTACAACCGCTTCGAGCTCACGGAGAGCTGTCTGCGTCACCTGCACGCGCAGACGATCTCCCATCACGTGGTCGTGGTCGACAACGGCTCGACCGATGACACGCGCGCGCGTCTGCGCGCCGAGTGGCCGGCGGTGCAGCTGGTGGAGATCGACGAGAACCTCGGCTTCCCGGTGGCGTGCAATCGCGGCGTCGCCGCCGGCTCGGGCGAAGCGGTGGTGCTGCTCAACAACGACGTCGACTGCCGCCCCGACTTCCTCGAGCGGCTCGTGCGCCGCCTGGAAGCGGATCCCGGTGTGGGCTCGGTCGGGTCGCTGATGCTCAAACCCGGCGAGGAGCTGATCGACGGCATGGGATTCGCCGCCGATCCGATCCTCGCGGGCTTCCCGCGTCTGCAGGGGCTGCCGGCCGCGCGCGCTCATGACAGCAAGCCCGTGTTTCTCGGCGCGGGAGGATCCGCGGGGATGTACCGGCGCTCGGCGTGGGAGGAGCTCGGCGGCCTGGACGAGACGATCGTCGCCTACATGGAGGACTTCGATCTCGCGGTCAGGCTGCGGGTCGCGGGCTGGCGCTCGCTGGCCGAACCGGACGCGGTGGGTATCCACATCGGCTCCGCGACGCACGGGTATCGCTCGGCGTGGCAGCGCCGTCAGGCGGGCTACGGCCGCGGCTACATGCTGCGCCGCTACGGCCTCCTGCGCGGCGCCACCGCACCGCGCACACTGCTAACGGAGGTCATCGTCGTGTGCGGCGACCTGTGGATCTCCCGCGATCTGCTCGCTCTGCGGGGACGGCTCGCGGGCTGGCGCGCCGGAGGCTCACGGCCCCCACTGTCGCTCCCGCCGGCGGAGTCGCTCGACCACACCATCACGCTGCGCCAGTCACTTGCGATGCGTCGGGGCGTCTATGCACGCCGCGCGGCGTGAGCGTCGCCGACGGGCGACGCGTTCACGCAAGAAGGCGGCCGTCTCCTCCAGCGCGCTCGGCGTCCCGATCTCGTAGAAGCGCTCCTCAGCCGCGAAGCCACAGAGCTGCTCGCGTCGAGCGAGCTCGCCGTAGAGAGCCGCGAGATCGCTCTCCGACTCCGCCACGGCCTCCAGCGCACCCACCGTGAGTCCTCCCAAGCCGTAGTCGATCCAGCGCATGTCGGGCGTGGGTGTGAGCTTGTCGTGCGCGATCACACGCCCATCCTCGTAGCGAGCGTTCGACGTGTCCCATCGCCCCTCGTTGCGCAACACGACCATCAGGGCCGCGAGCCCGCTGTCGCGCCATGCGCGATCCGCCGCCGCGTAGTCGACGCGCAGATAGGTGTCGCCATACAGAACGAGGAAGCGCTCGGGCAACAGCGCCAGCGCACGCCGGACCGCGCCGAGCGTGCCATCCAGCTCCGGGCTGTCGTAGCTGTAGAGAACCCGGATGCCGAAGCGCTCCGCGCCGATGCGCGACTCGATCATCTCCCCTCGATATCCCACGCAGATGACCGCCTCGCGCACGCCGTGCGCGGCCAGCAGGCGCAGCTGATGGATCAGGAACGGCTCTCCGGCGACCTCGACGAGCGGCTTCGGCACCTCGCGTGCGCGCTCGCCCAGGCGGGTGCCACGTCCGCCCGCGAGGATGCACACGGGGGGGCAGATCCGCGGCGGGCACCTCACACCTCTCCCCAGTCCAGACCCCGATCGCTGGGCACGATCCGGCGCAACGTGTAGATGTCCGACGCGAGCTCCGCCAGCCGCTCCGGCAACTCCGCCCACGGGTCCCAGACGGCGCTCAGCAGCTTGCCGGTGATGCCATCGCTGGCGGGCGAGCCGAGGAAGACGGCGAGCTCCGCCCCCTTGCGAAGCGGCACGCCGCCGCTGCTCTGCTGCTCGAGCGCGCGGCGATAGAAGTCCTCGCCGACGCGCTCCGCCCCGGCGCTGAGCACCTCGTCGAGCATCCGCGTGTTGAGCGCTCCGGGCGCGATCGCGTTGACGTCGACGCGCCGCTCGCGCAGCTCCTCGGCGAGCGTCTCGGCGAAGCGCACGACCGCGGCCTTGGAGGCCGCGTAGGCGCTGAGGCCGGGCAGCGGCCCGGTCGCCCCGCCCCCCGAGAGCTGGACGACCTTGCCGTAGCCGCGCTCGGTGAAATGGGGAACGAGGGCGCGCGCGGGCAGCACCGAGCCGAGCAGGTTGATCTCGATCGCGCGCGTCCACTGCGACCAGTCCGTCTCCTCGATCATGCCCTTGGGGCCATACACGCCGGCGTTCGAGACGAGGATCGTGACCTCACCGAGACCGCCGAGCGCGAACTCCACGAGTCGATGCACGTCGAGCGGGCGCGACACGTCGGCGGGCTGGCCGAGCACCTTCTGGCCCGGCGCGGCGCGCTCCTGCAACTCGGCGAGCGCCGGCTCGAGCGAGGCCCGCTCGCGTCCGCAGATGACGATGCCCGCGACGCCCGCGTCGAGGTAGGCGCGGGCGATCTCCAGCCCGAGCCCGTGGCTCGCGCCGGTGATCAGAGCTGTGCGCCCGGTCAATACCCCGCTCACCGGCTGCCCTCCCGCGCGGGCACCTCGCTCGAGGGCCCGCGCGCCGGGAACACCGCCGGTGTGCCGACGCGTACGTAGCGCACGTCGGGACGGCTCCCGAGCGTGGCTCGGAGCGCTCCCACGGGGTCGACCACCTGACCGCGCGCCATCGCCGCGAGCGTCTCCTCGACGGGTACCTCCAGATAGTCGGGCCAGGGCGTGCACACGACGAGCACCTCGGCTCCTTCGGCCGCGGCGAGCGGGGTCGCGCACAGCTCCACCTTCGTCGCGAGGTCCGACGGGAGCGCGCTGACGGCGGGATCGTGCGCCCGCACCGTCGCGCCCGCCGAGACCAGCCAGCGGCACAGCTCGATCGCGCTCGACCGCCGCAGCGTGTCGGTGCCCGGCTTGTACGTCAAGCCCCAGATCGCGACGCGCCGATCGTCGAGCATGTCCTCGTCGGGAGCTTCGGCGTCGCCGAGCAGCTCGAGCAGCTTGCGACGCGTCCAGTGCTTGTGAGCGGAGTTGCCGTCAGCGACGCCCGCGAACACGTGCGCGGGCAGTCCCTCGCGCTTGGCGAGCCCGCGCAAGAAGCCGATGTCGCGCGCGAGCGTCCCGCCGGCGAACGCGTCGCCCGGG
Source organism: Solirubrobacteraceae bacterium (assembly GCA_036281155.1). GTDB lineage: Bacteria > Actinomycetota > Thermoleophilia > Solirubrobacterales > Solirubrobacteraceae > Palsa-744. The sequence continues at coordinate 47,979 of DASUPL010000231.1, forward strand.
CCAAGATACGCGTGCGGGCCGATGCGCCGCTCGCTCTTCAGCCCGCGGGAGACCTCCTCGGCATCGGCGCCGACCGACTCGCAGATCGCGGCGATCTCGTTGATGAACGCGACCGACGTGGCGAGGAACCCGTTGAGCGCGTGCTTCGTCATCTCGGCCGACTCGACCCGCATCCACTGCACCTCGGAGCTGAACGGGGCGAGCAGCTGCGCAAGCTCGGCGCGGTCGGCCTCGGTGCGCACGCCGGCGACGATCCGGTCGGGCTCCCGGAAGGACTCCAGAGCGCGACCGAGCCGCAGATTCTCGGGCACGCACGCGAAGCGCAGGCCACCATCCGGACGCGCGGCGGCGCAGCGCTCCTGCAGCGCCGCGAGGCTGCCGACGGGCAGCTGCGAGGACACGACCACGAGCGCGCCCGGCGGGAGCCCCGCGAGCAGCTCGACCGCGTGCGCCAAGACCCACTCGACGTCCGCGTTGTCGTCGTCGGCGACGGGCGTGTCGAACGTCAGCCACGCGCAGCGCGCCTCGGCGAGCGCACGTGGATCGCTCGCGAAGCTCAGGCGGTCGGCGTTGTCCCTGATCAGGTCCGCGAGCCCCGGCTCGGACACCGGCGGATGGCCCGCGCTCAGCGCGTCGATCACAGCGCGGTCGGGGTCGATGCCGATCACGCGACTGCCGGCATCGGCGAGGCATGCGGCGATCACACTGCCCAAGTGCCATAGACCGACGACGCCGATCGGTCGCGCGCTGTGCGTGTCGGTGGCGTTCATCGATCTCGGCCCGCTCTATCCGAGCGCCGCCGGCGCGCGCATGCGGGCGTAGGCGCCACTCTCATAGGCGGCCTCGACCTGCTCCCACGCATCGCGTGCGGAGCGCAGGTCGCCGAGCAGCGGCCGACCGTCGCCGGCCGCGATCGCCTCGGCGAAGTGCTCCCATTCGGCGATCCACGACCCATCCTCGGCGGGGTAGCCGATCTCCTGCAGCGCCGGAGGCCCGAGCTCCGGGCCCATCGTGTAGATCCGCAGCCGCTGCGGACCGTAGGACCGCACCAGCCCATCGACCTGGATCTTCGCGGTGTGGCAGTAGATCTCGAGAGAAAACATGTTCTTCCACTCCGTCCAGCTGACGTGCAGCATCGCCCACGGCGCGGTGCGCGCGCCAGCCTCGCCGAGCATCAGCGCGGCGTTGTCCTCGACCTCGGCGTCCCAGAACTGGGTGCGCAGCAGCGCGGAGTGCAGCGGCAGCGGACCGGCGAGCCAGTTGCTGATGTCGAGCAGGTGCATGCCCTGATCGATCAGCTCACCGCCCCCCGAGCGCGCGGGATCGGCGCGCCACTCGCGGTCATAGCCGGGGCGCCCGCCGTGGCCGTAGCGAGCGCGCACGTGCATCAGATCGCCGTGGCGCCCGCGGTGGACCTCCTCGACCGCGCGGGCGATCCCGGGG
>DASUPL010000232.1:0-2812 GCA_036281155.1 Solirubrobacteraceae bacterium
GGTTGCGGAGACGGCGCGAGTGCGGGCTGTTTGATCGTCATCGCGGCTCTTGAAGCGCCAGCTATCATTGCCGGTCTCGACGATGTCGCAGTGGTGGGTCAGGCGGTCGAGCAGCGCGGTGGTCATTTTGGCGTCACCGAACATCGCAGAATGCCCCAGTTGTTGATCGGGTAGTGTCTCACGTCACGATCACCGACCCGCGGCATTCCCTTTTTGGTCAGCGACTTGTGGTTCTTGGCGAGCGTTCCGGGCGCGGTCCCGGTTACGTCGCGGTCGAGCTGCCCGACGGACGAAGGCGTTCGGTGCGGAAGACGGCAACGGACCTTGTAGTCCCATCCCAGCCGGTCGGTTCCAATCTGCCTCGGATCAGCATCCGCACATTGATCCCCTTGGCTCGACACGTGAACAGGATTCTAAACCTCCTCACCGAGGAGGTGATTCGCGATGGACCTGCACCCCCTTCCGCATCGTCGCGTTGCGTCTCCACCGCTGAGCCCGGCCATCAGGAACAACCGGCCTGCGGCAGCCAGTCCACGTCCCTGGCCGGACCTGTCGCCAGAGACGCAAATACAGATCGCCCGGATACTGGCGGGCCTTTTGCGCCGGATGCTGCCGGCGGGCGTCCCGCCCGAGACGGAGACGCCCCGTGCTGATCGCCGCGAACACCGCTGACGAGCGGGCGACGACGGCACACCGCGCCAAGCTTGCCTATGTCTACGTGCGCCAGTCGTCACTAAACCAGGTCAAGCAGCACCAGGAGAGCACGGAGCTGCAGTACCGGCTCGTCGAGCGTGCCGTCGCCCTGGGGTGGCCTCATGAGCGCGTGCAAGTCATCGACGAAGATCTCGGCAAATCGGGCGCGGGGAGCGTGGAGCGCCACGGTTTCCAGAAGCTGATCGCCGAGATCGGCCTCGGTAATGCCGGCCTGGTGGTCAGCCTCGACGCTTCACGTCTCGCCCGCAACAATCGCGATTGGCACCAGCTGCTTGAGCTCTGCTCGGTGTTCGCAGTTCTGATCGCAGATGGCGAGCGTCTCTATGATCCGCGCGCTTACCATGACCGGCTGCTCCTCGGGCTGTCCGGGATCATGAGTGAGGCGGAGCTTCATCAAATCCGGATGCGCCTCCATCAGGGCGAGCGGCAGAAAGCGGCGCGCGGTGAACTCCGCTTGCCGCTGCCAGCCGGGCTCGTCTACGACCGGACAGGCGCCATCGTGCTCAACCCGGACGACGAGGTGCAGGCCCGCCTTCATCTCGTCTTTGCCAAGTTCAGAGAGCTGCAAAGCGCCCGTGGCGTGATGCGCTTTCTGCGCGCGAGTGGGCTGCCGCTGCCTGTTCGACCGTTGCTCGGGCCGTCGCCGCACGAGGTGATCTGGCGAGAGGCCGACAGCGCGCGTGTGCGCGATATCCTTCACAATCCGGCCTATGCTGGGGCTTACGTTTACGGCCGTCGGCAAAAGGATCCGAGCCGAAGCCGACCCGGATCGCTCACGGGAACCGTCAAGGTGGCAACCGCGGACTGGGCGGTTTGCCTGCAAGCTGCTCACCCTGGTTACATTGGCTGGGAGGAGTTCATGGCCAACCAGCGGCGATTGGCGGACAACGTCAACAGATATGAGGCGGGACACGCTGGCGTGCCGCGCAAGGGCTCAGCTCTGCTGCAGGGCATTGCGATCTGCGGCCGTTGTGGACGTCGCATGAGCCTGCGCTACACGGGGCCGAATGGCGACTATCCAGTCTATTGCTGCCGGTCCGACCGGGACCAGCAAGGCAGTGCGCTATGTCAGGAAGTCCGGGCCTTGCCGGTCGATACTCTGGTCGAGCGCCTCCTCCTCGATGCTCTCGCCCAGGATCGCATTGCGATCGCGCTCGAGGCGGTGGGCCAGTTGGAAGAGGAGAGCCGGCAACTCGAGCGGCAATGGACGCTGCGACGAGAGCGCGCCCGGTACGAGGCCGAACGGGCATGGCGCCAGTATGACGCTGTCGAGCCCGAGAACCGTCTCGTGGCGCGCTCACTGGAGCGAGCCTGGGAAGAGAAGCTGCGCGCCGTCGAAGTTATCGAGCAGGAGCATGCGCGCTGGCGGTCGGGGGAACCGCTCGTGATCGGCGCAGCGGACCGCGCAAAGCTGCAAGCCCTCGGCGAGAACCTGCCCCGAATCTGGCATGCTGCCACCACGTCGGCGGCCGACCGGAAGCGCATTCTACGCTTTATCGTGCGCGAAGTTGCCCTCGATCAGAAACGGGCCCCTGGTCAGGTGTGCCTCAAGATCGTCTGGCAGACCGGCGCGACTAGCGAGCATCGCCTGCAGCGGCGCGTTCACACCTACCGCGACTACATTGATCTCGAACGGCTACGGCAACGGATCGCGGAGCTGAACGGCGCTCGCAAAATGGACGGGGAGATCGCAGCGATACTTAATCAGGAAGGCTTCGTCGCTGCCCGCGGCTGTGCCTTCAAGGGAGAGAATGTCTGGCTGCTGCGCACCCGCTGGGGTATTCCGGCCGCGAAGATCAACGGCGTCAGCGCAAATCCGATGCGCTGGCCCGACGGAAGCTTCTCGGTCCAGGGCGCAGCTGCTGCACTCCAGATTACCCCACAAACCGTATTCCATTATCTCGCACGTGGACTGTTGGCAGGCCACCAGCTGACGAAAGGACAGCCGTGGCAAATCGATCTCTCGGACGAACAGATCAGTCGCCTGCGAGCTCATGTGCGACATATCAAACGACCAAAAAAGGAGGCATCATGAAAGCGTCGGCTCACCTATGATGTCGTGCCAATGTTCCACGGGGATTTGGCTGGTGACGATGGT
>DASUPL010000233.1:0-12499 GCA_036281155.1 Solirubrobacteraceae bacterium
GCCGAGATCAAGCGCGTGCTGCGCCCCGGCGGCGGGCTCGCCGTGCTCGCCACCCTGCCCGACTGGGGCGGAGCCTCGTGGGCGCACGAGGTCGGCACGCTGATGGCCGACCTGCGCCCCGAGCACCCGCACTTCGACGGGCCGCCCTGGCAGGACGCCGTACGCGCCGCCGGCGGCTGGAGTGCGCCGCGCGAGATCCGCGTGACCACCAAGCAGCCCGCGCAACCCCAGCAGTTCGTCGATTACGTCGCCTCGATGAGCTGGGTCGCCGCGCTGCCCGACGATCAGCGCCGCGAGACGCTCGCGCGCATCGACGAGCTCGTCACCGCGGGCGAGACGCCGGCCGAGTTCTCCGTACACGTCCTCGTCGGCCTCACCACGCTCCTCTGAGCGCCACGATCGCGGGCTGTCGATTTTCACGCCCGCCGTTCGTCTCATACGCACACCATTCACACGCCACCGTTCCAAGGAGGAAGCGATGAAGTACATACTGCTGATCCACCAGGGCAGCACCCCCACCCCACCCTCGCCCGAGTGGGACAACCTCTCTCAAGAGGACAAGGGCGCCGTCTACGCCGGCTACAAGGCCGTCAACGAAACGCCCGGCGTCACCCCCGGCCCACAGATGCAGTCACCCGAGAGCGCCACCACCGTGCGTGTGAGGGAGGGAGAGACGCTCACAACCGACGGCCCCTTCGCCGAGACCAAGGAGGCCATCGGCGGCTACCTCACGTTCGACGCGCCCGACCTCGACGCCGCGATCGCGCTCGCCTCGCTGATCCCCGCCGCGCGCATGGGCGGAGCGGTCGAGGTGCGCCCGCTCGTCGAGCGCTAGCCGCGATCCACGGGCGAGAACCCGTCGTCAGTGTTCTCGCCCGACGGTCGCGCCGCTGCTCGAGCGCGCATCGGCGAGCAGCTCGCGCGCCTCCTCGCTCGACTCCGCCGCTTTGATCAGCACTGACAGCACCGCTCCGAGCAGCGACGGCGGCACCGAGTCGGGGTCGATCAGCTTCAACATCGGCAGGCCCACCCCGAGCGCGATCATCACGTTCGCGAACTGCTCCGAGGCCTGCGGCGGGGACTCCACGCCCGCGTCCAGCGCGCTCGTCGCCGCGAAGCGCGCGAACGTCGCACGCATCGCTCCCACGCCCACCGCCAGGCGCTCGCGCAGGCGATCGTCGCGCTGGGCGTAGACCCACAGCTCCACGAACAGACGAAACGGGTCGGGGTTCTCCCGCAGCAGCTCCATCCAGTACGCGCTGCCGGCAAGCGGGCGCTCCCACGTGATCCGCTCGCGGTCGAACAACGCGATCTGCTCCGCGATCTGGCTCGCGAGGTGCTCCTCCAGCAGCGCCAACAGCAGGTTCTCCTTGCTGCCGAAGTGCGCGTACACCGCACCCTTCGTGAAGCCCGCCTCCGCCGCGACCTCTTCCAGCGTCGCTCCGTTGAAACCCCGGTTCGCATACACGCTCGCCGCGGCCTCCAGCAGCCGCGTGCGCGTCTGCGCCTTGCGCTCGCTGCGATCGAACTCCCCGCGCGGCATCAGCGCGGCCCTTCGCTTGACATATACTGAAGAGTAGATATACTCATTGGTACCAGACTATAGCGGACGAAATGAGGATGTTCATGTACGACAACCTACCCCCCGGACCGCGTATGCCCGTGCTGCTGCAGACGCTCGGCACATGGAGCCGCCCCACCGCCTTTCTCGAGCGCAACCGTGCCCGCTACGGACACCGCTTCACGATCCGTTTGATCGGCCAACCGCCGATCGTGATGATCTCCGACCCGCACGAAATAAAGGAAATCTTCATGGCGCCGTCCGACGTGCTCCACCCCGGCGAGGGCGCCAAGATCCTCGAACCGCTCGTCGGACGCCACTCCGTGATCCTGCTCGACGAGGGACCCCACCTCGAACAGCGCAAGCTGCTGCTCCCCGCCTTCCACGGTGAGCGCATGCAGCGCCTCGCGGGACTGATGGGCGAGCTCACCGAGCGCGAGATCGCCACCTGGCCGCGCGAGCAGGAGATCGAGCTGCACCCACGCCTGCAGCGGCTCACGCTCGAGATCATCCTGCGCGCCGTCTTCGGCCTCGAGACGGGCGCGCGCCTGGACTCGCTGCGCGAGCTGCTCACGCGCATCCTCGCCTTCGCCGAGAGCCCCCTCTCGCTGTTGCCGCCACCACCCCCCTGGCTCGCGCGCTTCACGCCCATGGCCGGCTTCGACCAGCTCGGCGAACAGGTCGACAAGCACATCTACGAGCTCATCGAGCAGCGCCGCGGCGAAGACAGCGACGGCGATGACGTGCTCGCGCTGCTACTCGGTGCCACCCACGAGGACGGCACCCCGATGAGCGCGCAGGAGCTCCGCGACGAGCTCATGACCGCGCTCACCGCCGGCCACGAGACGACCGCCTCCCAGCTCGCGTGGGCGTTCGAGCGTCTCGCCCGCGAGCCCGTCGCGCTCGGCCGTCTGCGCGAAGAGCTCGACGCGGGCACAGACGAGCAGTACCTCACCGCCACCATCAACGAGATCCTGCGCCTGCGGCCCGTGCTCCCCAACGCCGAGCCGCGACTCGTCAAGCAGCCCGTCGAGATCGGCGGCGTGCTCTACCAGCCCGGCGTCATGCTCCTCGCCGACGCCTACTCGCTCCACCACGACCCCGACTTCTACCCCGACCCCTGCGCGTTCCGCCCCGAGCGGTTCATCGAGGAGGAGGGCGGACAGGCGGGTGGCACCTATACGTGGATTCCCTTCGGCGGAGGGCGACGGCGCTGTCTCGGCGCGAGCTTCGCGCAGTTGGAGATGAAGATCGCGCTGCGCACCGTGCTCACGCGCTGTGAGATACGGCCCGTCGGCAGCAAGCCCGAGCGCGCGCGTAGGCGCAGCATCACCATCAGCCCCGAGCACGGGTGTCGCGTCGTGCTCAGCGATCGAGCCGGGGCGCCGGCCGCACCCGCGGAGCCTGATCTCGCGACGACGGCCGCGTAACGCCACGCCTGCAGGCACAGCTGCAATGACCACCGCGTAGTTCGCGTGCCAGGGCAGCGTGCGCGTCGCCAAGCCCGCCGGAGCCTCGGCCCTGGAGAGTCGCCTCGCGTTTGCGCGATCATCTGCATGTGCAACTGCTCGCCATCAAGCTGCTGCTCGCCCCCAGCTTCGTCGTCGGCGCGTCGCTCGCCGCGCGCCGCTTCGGGGCCAGGATCGGCGGGCTGATCGCAGGGCTGCCGCTCGTCGCCGGTCCGATCCTGCTGGCGTACGCGGTCGCGCACGGGCGCGCGTTCGCCGCCAGCGCCGCGGCGGGCACGCTGCTCGGGCTCGTGTCGCTGATCGCGTTCATACTCGTCTACGCGCACCTCGCCAACCGCGTCTACTGGGCGATCGGCCTGCTCGCCGGCTGGCTCGCTTTCGCGCTCGCCACGCTCGCGTTCAGCGCCCTCTCGGTCCCCGCCACCGCCGCGCTCGCGATCGCCGGCGCCGGCCTGCTCGGCGGACTCGCGCTACTGCCGCGCCCCACCGTTGAGCCGCGCGTCCACCCCACGCCGCCCGCGTGGGATCTGCCCATGCGAGCCGCGTGCGCGCTCGCGCTCGTGCTCACGTTGACCGCCATCGCCGGCTGGCTCGGGCCGCAGCTCAGCGGCCTGCTCACCCCGTTCCCCATCATCGCCACCGTGCTCGCCACGTTCACCCACGCCCAACGCGGCACCGACGAGCTCCTGCGCCTGCTGCGCGGCCTCGTCAGCGGCTTCGCCGCGTTCGCGCTGTTCTGCTTCGTGCTCGCGATCTCGCTGCGCCACGTCAGCATCGCCACCGCGTTCGCGCTCGCCACCGCGCTCGCGCTGAGCACGCAGGCGGCCGTGCTCGTGCTCAGTCGGGAACGCTCTCACGCGCCAGCTGATGGCGAACGCGGTCGCGTGGCTCCGCAAAGCGCTGCGTTTCGTAGAGGATCAGCAGGCACAGCACCGCCGCCAGCACGCCCAGCGTCACCAGCGACGCCGGCTTCAGCTCCACCTCCACGAGCAGCAGCGCAGCCAGCGCCGCCGCACACAGCGAGCGGTGGCGGTTGAGCGTGCGAACGTTGCGCCACCTGAACGCCACGTGCGCGAGCAGGTACATCGCCGCGCCGCCCAGCATCGCCGTCGCCGGCACGAGCCCCAAAGGCTGGCCGACGTCCGCGAGCGTGCGTCTCATGCCGACCGCCACCAACGCGATCCCCGCGACCATCGGCAGGTGCAGGTAGGAGTAGGAGTCGCGCGCGATCTCGTTGCGTTCGCGGCCCTCCCGTGCTTTCAGCAGCCGCCGCTCAGCCACGATCGCGACCACGTCGAAGTACAGCCACCACAGCGCGCCCGCCACCGCGATCCCCAGCACCGCCGCCGCGATCACGCCCGCGTCGACGCCCGCCTCCGCCCCCGCGCCGATCGCCACGATCGACTCGCCCAGCGCGATGATGATGATCGCGCCGTGGCGCTCCGCGAAGTGGCTCGGCACGAGCTTCCAGCCGTCCGCCCCGAACAGAAACGGGCCGCCCGTGTCGAACACCAGCGCAAGGCCCCAAACGCCCAGCCGCACACTCCCGTCGAGAAACGCCGCCACGACGATCAAGCCCGCCCCCAGCGCTGTGCTCGCCGCGAGCCCCAGCACCGAGCGGCGCAGCTCCACGTCCTCGCGGCTCGCGAGCATGAACAGCGCGATGTGCGCCGCGCGGACCACGCCATAGGCCAGCGCGAACAGCAGCGCGTCCTCGCCGAACGTGCGCGGCACGCACAGCCCCGCCACCAGGAACGCCGCCATCGCCGCGAACATCACCAGCCGCACCGACCCCTCCTCCGGGTCGACCACGCTCGTCAGCCACGCGTAGCCCACCCACGACCACCACAGCACCCCGAGCAGCAGGAGCCCCTTCAGCATCTCCTCCCACGTCGGCGTTCCCGCCATCAGCGCCGTGCACTGCGTCAGCGCCAGCACGAACACCAGGTCGAAGAACAGCTCCAGCGACGTCACCCGCTCGCCCTCGCGCATCACCGCCGTCAGGCGCGGGGCGCGGCTGGATTCGGGCGCGCTCACCGCTCGGTCCACGTCCCGCGACGTGGACCCGCTCTCACTACGCACCCTCCGCCGCGACGCGCGCGGGGACCTCTCCCCACAGCTGCTCCAGGCGGTAGAACTCGCGCGTCTCGGGCGTGAAGATGTGCACCACCACGTCCAGGTAGTCCATCAGGATCCAGCCCGCCTGCACCGAGCCCTCCACCCTGCGCGGCTGCAGGTCGTGCTCGCGCTTGAGGCCCTCGTGGATGCCGTCGTGGATCGCCTTCGCCTGCCGGCCCGTGTTGCCCGAGCACACGAGGAAGTAGTCGGTGTAGCCGAGCACGCCGCGCAGGTCCAGCTCGACCACGTCGATCGCCTTCTTGTCCGCCGCGAACCGCGCGATCTCCGCGACCAGCGCCTCGCCCTGCATCATCCGATCGCCCCGCTCGCGGCGCTGTAGAGGTGGTGCTCGGCGATGTATGCCGCGACCGGCGCGGGGACGAGACCCTCCAGCGGCTCCGCGCGCGACGCGCGTTCGCGCACACCCGAGGAGGACACATCGATCGTGTCCATCGTCAGGAAGTCCACGCGTGCGTTCATGCCCGCGACCGTGTCCAGCACCCGATCGCGATCGGCGCCGTCGCGCGAGGCGACCGCCAGGCGCGCCAACCCGAGCAGCGCGACCGGCTCTCGCCACGAGGCAAGCGTAGCGGCGGTGTCCGCGCCGACGATGAACGTCAGCTCGGCGTTGGGGTGGCTTGCGTGTATGGATCTCAAGGTATCCACGGTATACGACGGCCCGCCGCGCTCGATCTCCAGGGCGCACGCGGACAGCCCTTCCACGGTCCGCGCCGCGAGGCGGCACATCGCCAGGCGGCACGCGGAACCCGGGTCCTCGGCCGCGGGCTTGTGCAGGGGGCTGCCGGCAGGCATCAGCACCACGCACTCCAATCCCAACTCCTCGCGCGCGTGGAGCGCCACCGCGATATGCCCCAGGTGGGGCGGGTTGAACGTCCCTCCGAGGATGCCCAGCGAGCGCACGTCAGCCATCGCCGCGGAGCGCTCAGACGCGGACGTGGCCGTCGCCTTCGACGAGGTACTTGGACGTGCACAGCTCGCGCAGGCCGATCGGGCCGCGCGCGTGCAGCTTCTGCGTCGAGTTGCCGATCTCCGCGCCCATCCCGAACTCGCCCCCGTCGGTGAAGCGCGTCGAGGCGTTCACGTACACGCACGCCGCGTCCACGCCCAGCTGGAACGCGCGCGCCGCCGCGGTGTCGCGGGTGACGATCGCCTCGGAGTGCCCGCTGCCGTAGCGGCCCACGTGCTCGATCGCCTCCTCCACGGAGTCCACGATCCCCACGGCGAGGATCGGCGCGAGGTACTCGCTCGCCCAGTCCTCCTCCGTCGCGGGCTCCACGACGACGCCGAGCGCACCCCACGCGTCCGTGCCCGCGCCGCCATCGGCGCCTCTGGCACCCTCGATGTCCGCGCCACTATCGATGCCCGCGCCGCCCTCAATGAGCGTCCGTAGGAGCTCGTGCACGCGCTCATCAGCGCGCACGAGCACGCCCGCACCGCCTAGCGCGCGCAGCAGACGCGGCAGCAGCGCCCCGGCGATGTCCGCGTGAACGAGCAGCGTCTCCGCCGCGTTGCACACCCCCGGCCGTTGGGTCTTCGCGTTGATCACGATTGCCTCCGCCTGGTCGAGATCAGCGCTCGCGTCCACATACACGTGGCAGTTGCCCGACGCCGCGTAGATCACCGGCACCGTCGCCACAGCCTGCAGCGCGTCCTTCAACCCCTCCCCGCCGCGGGGGATGATCAGGTCGACGCTCTCGCGCTGCGTCGCCAGCTCCGCCAGCTCCTCTCGTCCGCCGCCTGCAACGAGGCTCACGCAGCCCTCGGGTAGTCCCGCGGCGACGGCCGCTTCGCCGGCGATGCGCGCGAGCGCCGCGTTCGAGTGCGTCGCCGATGAGGACCCGCGCAGCACGATCGCGTTGCCCGACTTCAGGCACAGCGCGGCCGCGTCGATCGTCACGTTCGGACGCGCCTCGTACACGACCGCTACCACGCCCAGCGGCACGCGCACCTTGCGCACGTCCAGCCCGTTAGGCAGGCGATGCCCGTCGATCAGCTCCCCCACCGGGTCCGCCAGCGCGGCGATCTGGCGCACTGCCCGCGCGATCGCCTCGATCCGGCCCTCATCCAGGCGCAGGCGGTCCAGCAGCGCATCGCCGATGTCCGCCTCGCGCGCCAGCTGCATGTCGCGCTCGTTCGCCGCCAGGATCTCCTCGATGCGCGCGTGCAGCGCCACCGCGATCGCCTCCAGCGCCGCGTCCTTCACCGCGGTGTCCGTCCGCGCGAGCACCCGCGCCGCGCGCTTCGCCGCGCGACATGTCTCCGCTACCGATGTGACGGTTGTTGCCATCGCCCCCACAGGGTACGACGCCCGCGCCGCACGGGCGAGTCAGTCGACCACGAGGTAGTCGCGGTGCACGGCCTCCTCCGTCGCCCGCGGCAGGATCTCCCGCACCGCGTCGGACTTCAGCCCCATCACCTGGCGCAGCTCCATCGCGGTGTAGTTGCAGATCCCCTTCGCCAGCGTCCGCCCGTGCGCCCCCGCCCCGGGCAGCTCCACGATCTCCACCGCGTCGCCCGCGTCGAACTCGCCCCGCACGTCGATCACCCCCACCGGCAGCAGACTCGCCGCGCCCTCGCGCACCGCGCGCGCCGCGCCCGCGTCGATCACCAGCGTGCCGCGCGAGGGCTTCGCGTACTTCAACCACAGCTTGAAGCTCGAGTAGCGCGCCTCGCCCGCCGCGAAGCGCGTACCCTCGCGCTCGCCCGCGAGCACCGCCGCGAGCGCCTCCGCGCGCAGGCCGTTGCAGATCGTCGTGGGGATCCCCGCGGCGGTCGCCATCTCCGCCGCGACGACCTTCGAGCGCATCCCGCCCGAGCCGAGCGGCGAGGTCGTGTGGCCCACCTCCAGCTCCTCCAACGCCGCGAAGTCGCTCACCTCGGAGACGATCTGGGCGTCGGGGTGCAGCCGCGGGTCGGCGGTGTAGAGGCCGTCGATGTCCGTCAACAGGATCAGCTCCTCCGCGCCGATCAGCACCGCCACCTGCGCCGCCAGGAAGTCGTTGTCGCCGAAGGAGATCTCATCCGTCGCGGTCGTGTCGTTCTCGTTGATCACCGGCATCACCTGCCACTCCAACAGCGTCGTCAGCGTCTGGCGCGCGTTCAGGTAGTGGGTGCGCGCGCTCATGTCGAAGAACGTCAGCAGCACCTGCGCGCTCGTCACCTCGCGCTCGCGCAGCAGCTCGTCATAGACGCGGTAGAGCTTGCCCTGGCCGACCGCGCTCGCCGCCTGCAACGCGCCGATCGACGTCGGGCGCTGGGGCAGATCCATCACACGCATACCGTGCGCGATCGCGCCGCTCGTCACCACGATCACCTCACACCCCGTCTGGTGCACCGCCGCGAGCTGGTCGCACACACGCGCGAGCACGTCCAGGCGCGGCGCGCCGTCGCTCGCCGCGACGACGCTCGAGCCCAGCTTCACCACCACCCGTCTCATGCTCATCCGTGGAGCTTATTTGGCCCGCGGGCGGTGGCCGCGGCGACGCTCAGGTGTGGTCGAGATCGAACGTCACGCCCGCGATCTCGATCTCATCGCCCGGCTGGAAGCCCTCCGCCTCCAGCGCCTTCAGCACGCCGATCCGCCGCAGCCTGCCCTCCAGGTAGGCCATCGCGTCCTCGTTGTCGACCTCATAGCGCGCGAGCAGCCGCTCGATGCCCCTGCCGCGCACGACGAACGCGCTCGGCCCGCTCCGCTCGACGCGAAAGCCCGAGCCCGCGGTGGGGCGGAACACCATGTGCTCCGCCAACTCCTCCTCGCCCGAGACCGCCCGCGGCTCCAGCGGCCCGATCGCCACACCCGCACCGCTCCCCTCGGCATCGTCGGCTCCGACGAGCGAGACGCGCCGCAGCAGCTCGCCCGCGAGCAGCGGCAGCCCCTCGTTAGTGGCGCTCGACGTGACGAACACCGGCACCTCCGGACCGAGGCGCTCCTGCCACCGCGCGACCGCGTCGCGCGCGCGCTCTGGCGTCACGAGGTCGGCCTTCGACAGCGCCAGGATCCGCGGCAGCCGCGCGAGGCGCTCGTCGTGCGCCGCCAGCTCCCGCTCGATCGTCTCGTGGTTGACGAGCGCATCCGCGCTCTCCTCGCCGGAGAGCTCAGGCGCGATGTCGAGCACGTGCACCAGCAGGCGCGTGCGCTCGACGTGCGCGAGAAAGTCGTGCCCCAGCCCCGCGCCTTCGCTTGCCCCCTCGATCAGTCCGGGGATGTCAGCCACGATCAGCTGGCGGTCGTCGCCCTCCAGCACGCCCAGCACCGGCTGGAGCGTCGTGAACGGGTAGCTCGCGACCTTCGGCGCGGCGCGCGTCAGGCGCGACAGCAGCGACGACTTCCCCGCGTTCGGCAGACCCACGAGGCCCACGTCGGCGAGCAGCTTCAGCCGCAGCTCCAGCCAGCCTTCCTCCCCCGCCAGACCCCGCTCCGCGAAGCGCGGCGCCTGGCGCGTGGGCGTCGCAAAGCGCTTGTTGCCCTTGCCGCCGCTGCCCCCACGCGCGACCGTCGCGCGCTGCCCGTCGGCGAGCAGCTCCCAGCTGCGCCCCGCGAGGTCGCCCTCCTCGTCCTCGGGGCCCACGATCTGGGTACCCGGCGGCACGCGGATGACGAGCGTCTCGCCGTCCGCGCCGTGGCGCTGGGAGCTGCCGCCATGCCCACCGCGACCCGCGTGGTGCTGGCTGCGGCGCCTGAAGCTCTGCAGGTCGCGCAGCGAGTCGTCGCACACCACCACCACCGCCCCGCCGTGGCCACCGTCGCCGCCATCGGGCCCGCCGCGCGGCACGTGCGCTTCGCGACGGAAGCTCGTGCTCCCGTCGCCGCCAGCGCCGGCCTGGACATGAATCCTCGCGCGATCGTGCAGCATGCACAGCATCGTGACAGCCCGAACCGCGCTTCGGAGTATGTTTGTGATCCACCGAACGCGAGGAGGCTTCCCATGTATGTGCGTGTCGTGAGATTCACGGATGTCAACGCCGAGCGGATGGAAGGGCTGTTGGCGCGGATCAAAGAGTCGGACGGGCCACCCCCTGGCGTGCCCGCCACGGGATTGAAGGTGCTGTTCGACGAGGCGCAGGGCACAGCGGTCGTCCTCCAGGAGTTCGCAACGGCGCAGGACATGAGCGCGGGCGACAAGGCGTTCAGCGCGATGGACGCCTCTGACACGCCGGGCACCCGCACCTCCGTGGACATGTGCGAGCTGAAGCTCGAGCTCGAGGCCTGACGCGCCGCCAGTCCTCAGTAGGTCCAATGAACAGGAGGAGTAGATACTCGGCGACCCGCTCGAGCCGCTCTCCACATCAGCCAGCCTGCTCCGTATCGCCCTCGCTGGCATCCTCGCTCGGTGGAAAGCCACCTGGCGGCTCGCCGAGCTTCCTGGCACGGACACCCTGGTTGACATCGACAGGGGTGCAGGAAATGACCGCATTGAGCAAGTCCTCGAAGAAGCGTGGCAACGCGAGGGCTGGCGCAGGATCTTCGACCGAAGTCAGCTTGCAGCTCCCTTCGTCCCATTCGGCGACCAGCAGAACCGTGGCATCAAAAGGGCCATCAGGCCGACGAAGTCGCACGAGTAGATCTCGCAGCAGCTCGAATGCGCCACCCTCAAAGACGTTCGAGCGGACAAGATACGCAAAGCCCATCGCCGCGAGTGGATATCGATCTCGCAGATTATGCGCCTCGCCGATTGCCTCCTCGTAGCGGTTGTTCTTGTTGTTTAGGTAGCTGGAGAACTGCGTCTTGCCAGAGACGAGTACGTCAGGTCCGCGAAGCCAGTCGGAGAGGACCACGGCATCGACCTGCTTCTTATAGAACCGCCCGAGCACATTCGCCTCCGAGCCACCTGGCTT
Organism: Solirubrobacteraceae bacterium; assembly: GCA_036281155.1. GTDB lineage: Bacteria > Actinomycetota > Thermoleophilia > Solirubrobacterales > Solirubrobacteraceae > Palsa-744. The sequence goes on from DASUPL010000233.1 coordinate 11,005, forward strand.
CGCCTTCCCGAGACGCACGATTGCCGAACGGAGCGCGGCCGGCTTAAGCCGTTCTGAGCTGCTCAACTCGTGGTCCGCAAGTGCGGTGAGAAGCTCCTCGATGGCTCGCTCCAGCGGCGCCATCTCCGGTGAGAGCACTCGCGGGATGCGCGTGCGGGGGAACACCGTGCTCGGATCAAAGCCGGCACGACGCAGCTCGTGGGCCACGTATGCATCAAGCGACTTGGCGACTCGCCCCGACTGCTGCTTCTTGTCGTGCCCCTGTTCGATAGGAACGGCAAGCAGCGCACGAAGGGTTGCGTAGTCGGGCACGTACTCGCGGGCATCATCATCGTCGATGCCCGATGGACGACGCCATGGCAGCAACTCCGCATCAGCGTCGCGCAGAACGAGATCGACTTCGGCTAGGACATCAGGTTTTCGCGACTTGGCTATGAGTCTCAGTTTGCCTGGTTCGACGGACGCGTAGCAGCGTAGCGGCATCCCGGATCGCCACAACCTCATCGTTACTTAGGCCGAGCGCGCCCTTAAGCAGGACTCGATCAATCTCGGCTACCACGGTCCACCACTCACCGCGCTTCAAGGCAGCATCGAGGTTAGGGCTCTGTGGCGATATCTCCTTCCAAGCCCGCTCGAGCGCCTCTGGTCCGGGTACAGGTAGACCCGACGCCTCGCTTGGCTCCATCTTCAGAATGCCGCCACCATAGCCACGGCCCATAATCTCGCCCCCCAGCATCGTGAGGGAGTTAAGGGCGAGCAATGGCAACGCGTCCCGGGATTCAGCTGGGACGCCATCGGTCAAACGCAGCCCGAGCATCGAATTGACGAACGTCGTCCGCGCGGCGTTCGTGATCAGCCGCGGGTAGCGATGAGACATGTACGTGAAGAAGAGGTCAGGCACGGCAACGACCGGCGGACGCCACCACGGATCACGGACGGTGCACTTATAGGCGTCCGGAACATTGCACTCACGGCCAAACTCCAGATACTCCGTCAGCCCCTTACTGCGAGCCCTCTTGTCGGGACACAGCAGCCAAACGCGCCGCCCGGAGAGCTTCAACTCCTCCCATTGAGCGCAGGAGAAGGACAACCCCTTTAGATGCTTGGTGCCCGGCGGGCTGATCCGCTTGAGGTGCTTCTCGGCGATGCCGTACTTCAACCGAGTGACCTCCGATAGCGCAAAATAATCGTTGGCGCCTGTGACCGTTCCGAGTGTCGGCGCTCCATACTCAGCCAATCGAGCCATCCGATCGCTCACTGACCTGAAAAGCTGGCGCACATCAAGTGACAGCGCGAGATCGCTCCACTTGCCCTCAGCCGCAGGAGTAGCGCCTATTGGGTCCAACGGGTGCACATCGGCGAGATCCTCGGCACCATCAACATGGAACAGACAGAACGAGTCGCAGGGACCTTCCCCGTGCGCTACGAGCAACACAACTTTCTCGTCAGCACCGTGAAACTGAAGACTCTCGAACATCACCAAGTTGACGATGGC
>DASUPL010000234.1:0-2147 GCA_036281155.1 Solirubrobacteraceae bacterium
GGCGCCGCGTCGCGCCCCGCTCCTCGGCGCCCGGATAGCGGTAGCCGAGATCCTTGGTCAGGTCGAAGTACAGGCGCTCGGCCAGCAGCAGCGTCTCGCGCAGAGCTTCCGGATGGTCCACGAAGCGGTTCGCCATCGCCCGCGGCGTGCTCATCACGTGGCTGTTGTTGCCGCGGCGCAGCGGCTCGCACGCGTCCAGCGTCGCGTGGTGGCGCAGCGCCACGAACGCGTCCTGCAGCTCCGCCCGCGCGCGCGTGTGCGCGTGCACGTCGCCGCTCACCACGCACCTCACCCCCAGCCTGCGCGCCGCCGCCGCGAACGCGCGGTTGCGAGCGCGATCGTGACGGGCATACGGGCGCTGCAGCTCCACGTACAGATCCTCCGGGCCGAACGCGTCGAGCAGCTCTCGGGCGATGTGCTCACCGTGGACGGAGTCGCCCAGGATCGACCGCTCGGCGCAGCCCGTCAAGCACACGAGCCCCTCCGCGTGCTCGGCCACGGCCCGCACGCTCACCGACGGCTCCGTCCGCTCGCGCACGGACCCGTCGCGGGTGCGCGCGTGGGCGAGCGTGATGATCCGGCACAGGTTCCTCCAGCCACGCTCGTCGCGCACGAGCAGCGTGATGTGGCGGGTCGCGGGCTCCGCGCCGTTCGGCGCCGACCCAGCGCCGTCCCGGCCGCGGCCCAGCCGCGACGCGGTCGCGCCACTCTCCACTTCCACGTCGATCTCCGCGCCGTGGATCGCGCGCACTCCGCGATCGGCCGCGCTCTGGGCGAACTCCATCGAGCCGGAGACCGAGTTGTGGTCGGTCAGCGCCAGCGCCGCGTGGCCCAGCTCCCCCGCCCGCTGCATCAGCTCGTGCGGCAGCGACACGCCGTCCAGGAACGAGTACGCCGAGTGGCAGTGCAGCTCAACGTATGGAACGCCACCCCCGCGCGTGATCATCCTCGCTCCCTAAGGCCCTTGCAGGAACCAGGCGCCCGTGCACAGATCGTGGAAGACGACCACGTTGCGCCCGCGCTCGCCCACCATCTCCCAGTAGCGGCGGCGCAGCGGCGCATCCGTCCACCAGCGGTCCTCCACCAGCCACGACTCGCGCAGCGACTCCACCGCTTCGCCGTTCACCTGCGCCGGGAAGCCGTCGCGCCAGCGTATGCGCGCCGGGTGGGGTGCGTTCAGCGCGTGGGTCACCGCTCGAGCGCCATCTCACTCGGGGATCGGCGCGAGCACCACGCGCCGCTCGGGAACGCGCGAGTCGGGGTCCACGCAAACGGCCCGCAGCGCCGCGTCCCTGCCCGCCACCGCGCGTGTCTGCGCGATCGCCTCACGCAGGCGTGACGCGCGCGCCGCACGGGCGCGATCCTCGCCGAGCAACGCGCCCTGCTCGCTCGCGGGCGGTCCGAAGCGCTCGACGGCCAACCCCAGCGCCGCGGCCGGCGCGGGGAGCAGCAGCAGGCGCAGCGACAGCGCCAGCCAGATGCGCTCCGGATCGGCGAGCGCCTGGCGGAAGACCACGCGCTCGCGCCAGCCGCCGCCCGCGAGCAGTCGCGCCGAGAGCGTCACCGCGCGCAGCGTGCGACCGCGGCGCTCCGAGCGGGCCAGCAGTCGGCCCACGAGCACGCCCATCACCCGCTTCAAAGCCTCTCCCGAGCTCGCGTCGCCGACCGTCATCGTCTCCTCCAGGCGCTCCTCCAAGCGGCGCACGCGCAGCGGGCTGTCCTCGCCGCACGCCAGCCTGTGGGCGAGCGCGCCCGGCTCCCCGAAGCGGTCCGCCAGCGCCGCGCGGCCGATCTTCGCCAGCTCGCCCAGCGTGCGCACGCCCAGGCGCGTGAGCGGTTCCACGAGCATCGCCGTCTGCTCACGAAAGCCGAGCAGCGCGACCGGGCGAGCAGCCAGCCAGCGCCGCGCCTCCTTGCCCTCGAGCACGAGCGGACGGCGCGAGCGGACGGCCATCGCGGCCGCCAGCGCGCAGAAGCGCGTCGGGCCCGCGCCGATGCGCGCGGGCCTGCCGAGCGAGCGCCGGGCCGCGGCGATCGTGCCCGCCCGCGTGCCGTGCAGCCCGCGCAGCCCGTCCGTCTCGAAGTACGCCAGTCCCGGACCAGCCGGCTCGACGGCCGCGCCGATCGCTTCCAGCGCGCCGATCGCG
>DASUPL010000235.1:0-2053 GCA_036281155.1 Solirubrobacteraceae bacterium
CGTCGCCTCGTTGCAAGCGGATCTGGCTAACGCCAAGGCGCACAACCACAGGCTGCGCCAGCAGCTGCGCGCGCTCGAGCAGCGCCTGTCCGAAGCGCTCGGCCGCGACATCGCCGACCAGCTCGACCCCAGCGCGGAACGGCCCGAGGAACTGCGCAGCCAACTGCGCGACGCCCAGGCCGAGATCTTCGAGCTCCAGGAGCAGCTGGCCGACGCGCGCGAGGAGCTCGACGCCGTCCGCGAGATCAACCGCGAGCTGCTGGCCGACCGCAACCGACCCGCGCACTGACCCGACCGGATCACGCAGCCGCCTGGGCGGGTTCGGGCTCGGTGGCGGCCAACAGCACGTCCTCGATCCGACGGGCGATCGTGTCGATCGTCTCGGCGAACTCGGTGACCGCCTCCAAGGCGCCGTCCTCGCCCCATCCCGACACGTACGGGATCGTCTCGCCGTCGACGGCGAGACCGACCGTCGACGCGGCCAGCAGCGTGACCGTCTCGACCATCACCTCGGCCTGCGCGCGCGAATGCGACCGATAGTCGATCCCCAGCGCGTGGGCGCACTCGTGGATGAGCGTTCGCAGCCGCGCGTTGGCCGGCGCGTCGACGTCGACGACGATCCGCCTGTTCCTCGCATCGCACCAGCCGCCCGCCGACCCGTCGATCGACTCGAACGCCACGGTGAACCCGAGCGACTCGGCGAACGCTTGCATCGGCTCGATCAGGTGCGCATGCGAGTCCCCGGTCAGCGGTTCGCGCGGCGGCTCGAGCAACACCGGCTCGACCCTGGGCAACGGCTCGGTCTGCGACAGCGCGAACACGAACGCGGTCTTGAAGAACACGCGCCGCTCGCCGGTCTCCTCCCCGCCCTCGTCGCGCTCCTTGACCGTGACCGGGGCGAGGATCCGCAGCGCCTTCTCGTTCTTGCGGACCGCCCGGCCGAGCCTCAGCCAGGTGCGAAACCCGGCGACGCGCTCGGGCACCATCCCGCGCTCGTGGCACTGCAGCGCGATCAACATGCAGTTGCCCGCCGAATACGAGTGGAACATCGCCCGCACCCACACCCAGCGAGCCCAGCCCTCCGAGGACAGCAGCTCCTGCGCAGCGCGCTGCAGCCGCTCGCGATCCTGACGGCGGCGCTCGGCGCGCTCGTGCTCGGACAGCCGGCGCGATGACTTCTTGGCCATGACGGCTCCCTTCCGGTCGGGCCCGCCCGCTGCGGGCCTTCGCCGCCGCCCACGCACCCAACGGGTGCGAAACTTCAAGGCGGCAGGCCCGCACGGGCGGAGACCGACCAAGAGCCAGCCGATCGCTCACGCGCCGCGCTTTCCGCGACCGCCGATCGGGCGAACATCCGAAGAGGTCACGTCGCCAGATGCGCGCCCACGACACCGACGGGCGCGAGATGAAACGGTTGCTCGCGCTGCTCGTCCGGCGCAGGGTCTGTGGATTCATGCGGTGCCGGATAGAGTCAGACGCTGGTGGCGACGTTTGGTCTGGTCCATGGGGCATGGCACGGATCTTGGCAGTGGGAGCGTCTGCGGCCGGAGCTCGAAGGTCTGGGGCATTCGGTCCGCACTGTCGACCTCCCATGCGAGGACCCGGGCGCCGCATGCTCCGCATACGCCGCGATCGTGGTCCAGGCACTCTCGGGCAGTGATGACGACCTGATACTGGTCGGGCATTCCCTCGGTGGCTTGACGGTTCCAATCGCTGCGTCCGAGTTGCAGGTGCGCCACCTGGTGTTCCTGTGCTCGGTGCTCCCAGTGCCGGGGATCAGCCTCGTCGATCAGCTGCAGGCCGAGCCGTCGATGGCCCGGCGCGACGAGTACGCCGCGGGGCTGAGCGACCCGGACGACCTCGGGCGCAACCGCTGGATCGACTTCGAGATCGCCTGGCGCTCGTTCTACGGCGATTGCGACGAGAATGCGGCGCGAGCCGCGTTCGATCGTCTGCGACCCCAGGCGACCGCGCCATACGTCGAGCCGTGCCCGCTCGAGCGTCTTCCGGATGTGGAACGCACCTACGTTGTGTGCTCGGACGATGGGATTGT
>DASUPL010000236.1:0-3728 GCA_036281155.1 Solirubrobacteraceae bacterium
CCGAGGTCGTGCTCGATCGCCGCGAACAGCCTCGCCGCGACGAGCGATGTGACGCCCAGATCGAACAGGTCGTCCGTGACTCCGATCGCGGCGATGCCCAGCTCACGCTCCCAGATGGCCGCGAGTTTGCGCTCGAGCGCGGTGCGCGGCTCGGCCGGCTCTGGTGGATCGAAGCGCTCGCGCGTCGGCGCCGGCAGCGCCTCGCGGTCGATCTCGCCGCTGGCGGTGAGCGGAAACGCCGCGAGCAGCGTGACGGTCGCGGGCACCATCTGCGCGTCGAATCTCTGCGCGAGGTACCGCTGCAACGCGGGCGCGGCGACCGGCACCCCCCGAGGTATCGCGTAGGCCGCCAGCTCCACGTCCGCTCCGGCGCTCCGCTCGACCACCACGGCGCTCACGACCGCGGGGTGAGCGGCGAGGACCGCCTCGATCTCGCCCAGCTCAGGCTTCACGCGGTTTGCGACTCGGCGAGTATCTGCGCGAGATCCTCCCCGTCCGCTTCGGCAAGCAGCTCCGCGGTGAGCGCCTGCGCAAGCTCGCGGATGGTCGAGCTGTCGAACAGCTGGCGCAGAGCGAGCGAAACGCCAAGGCTCTCGTGCACGCGGGCGAGCATCTTCACCGCGAGCAGGGAGTGGCCGCCGAGATCGAAGAAGCCGTCGTCGATCCCGACGCGATCGACGTTCAGCACTTCGCGCCAGATCGACACGAGCGCCTCCTCCACAGGGCTCTGCGGAGCGGCGTATGGACGGGCGAGGTCCGGCCTGGCCCCGTCGGGAGCCGGAAGCGCGGCGCGATCGAGCTTGCCGTTCGGCGTCACCGGCAGCGCGTCGAGCGTGACGATCGTGGAGGGGACCATGAACGGCGGTAGCTTGCTCTTGAGCAGCTGGCGGAGCTGCTCCTCGGGCGCGCGATCGTCCGCCGCCACCACGTAGGCCACCAGCCGACGGTCGCCGGGCGAGTCCTCGCGCACGGTGGCCACCGCCGCGCCGACGGCTGGGTCGGATTCCAGCACGGCCTCGATCTCCTGGAGCTCGATCCTGAAGCCGCGAAGCTTGACCTGGTGGTCGATGCGCCCGAGGAACTCCAGCGTGCCGGACTCGCGCCAGCGAACGAGGTCGCCGGTGCGATACAGCCGCCCGGCGCTTCCGAACGCGAACGGATCCTCGACGAACCTCTCGGCTGTCAGCTCGGGCCGCTTGTGGTAGCCACGGGCGACGCCGTCGCCTCCGATGTACAGCTCGCCGGAAACGCCGATCGGCACCGGCTGGCGCTCGGAGTCGAGGACGTAGAGCCTGGTGTTGGCGATCGGCCCGCCGAGCGGCGGCGAGCCCTCGCCGGGGCGAAGCTCGATCACGGAGGACCACACGGTGGTCTCAGTCGGCCCGTACATGTGCCACACGCTCGAGCCGCGCGCCAGCAGCTCCTCGGCGAGGCCGCGCGGGAGGGCCTCACCGCCGCAGACGATCTTCAACTGCTCGCTGCCCTTCCAGCCGGCGTCGACGAGCATCTGCCATGTCGTCGGCGTCGCCTGCACGATCGTCGCTCCCGTACGCGCCAGCCAATCGGCGAGATCCACGCCGTCGAGCGTGGCCTCGCGCGGGACGATCGCCAGCCGCGCGCCGCTGGTGAGCGGGAGGTACCAGTCCGGCACCGAGAGATCGAACGCGGGGGTCGTGAGGTTGGCGAGCACGTCGTCCTCGCCGAGGCCGGGCCGCTCGCGCATTTCCGCGATCAGGTTCGCGACCGAGGAGTGGCGGATCTCCACGCCCTTCGGCTCGCCGGTGGAGCCCGAGGTGTAGATCACGTAGGCGAGCGCGTCCGGGGAGACGGCGATCTCGAGCGGGCCGTCGGGGTGCGCGTCGAGCCGAGCGCGGTCGCGGTCGACGCACAGCACGCTCGCGCCGGGCGTGTCGATCGTGCCGAGATAGCGCTCCTGCGTGATCAGCACGGGCGCGTCCGCGTCCGCGACGAGACGCTCCTGGCGCTGCGGCGGGTAGGTCGGCTCGATCGGCACGTACGCCGCTCCGGTCCGCAGCACGCCCAGCATCGCGACGAGCAGATCGACCGAGCGCTCCAGGCAGATCGCGACCAGCGCGCCTTCGCCCACGCCGAGGCCGACGAGCTCCCGGGCGAGCTGGTTCGAGCGCCGGGCAAGCTCGTCGTAGGTGACCCGCTCGTGCTCGGTCTGGATCGCGACCGCGTCGGGCCTGCGCGCGGCCTGCTCGGCGAACTGCTCGTGCAGGCAGCGGCGATCGTAATCGCGATCGGTCGCGTTCCAGTCGACGAGCATCAGCGCGCGCTCGGCGCTCGTCAGGATCGGCAGCTCCGACAGCCGTTGCTCGGGGCCGCGCCCCACAGCGGCGAGCACCGTGCGGTAGTGACCGATCAGGCGCTCGATCGTGCTTGCGTCGAACAGGTCCGTCGCGTACTCCAGTTGCGCGTGCAGCGAGCCGTCCTCGCGCTCGCGCAGGATGATCGAGAGGTCGAAGCGCGACCACTGCCAGCCCGGCACCGGCAGCCGCTCCAGCGTGCAGCCGGCGAGCGTGAGCACATCCGGGGCGACGTCGAACCCGAGCAGCACCTGGAAAATCGGCGTGTGGCTCTGGTTGCGCTCCGGGTTGAGCACCTCGACGAGCTTCTCGAACGGCAGCTCCTGGTGCGCGCGCGCGTCCAGTGTGGTCAGCTTCACGCGCTCCAGCAACTGCGCGAACGTCGGGTCGCCCGAGAGGTCGGTGCGCAGCGCGAGCGTGTTGCTGAAGTAGCCGAGCAGCGACGCGGTCTCCTCGTGCTCGCGGCCCGACACCGGGCTGCCGATGACCATGTCCTGCACCCCGGTGTGGCGGTTGACGAGCGCCTTGAACGCCGCCAGCAGCACCATGAACAGCGACGCCCCCTGGCTGCGAGCGAGGTCGCGCAACGGAGCGCCTTCGGCGGGTGTCAGCTCGAACTCACACAGCTTCCCGCTGTGGCTCTGCACGCTCGGACGCGGCCGGTCCGCCGGCAGCTCCAGGCGCGCGGGCGCACCGGCGAGGCACTCGGTCCAGTACTCCGCCAGCTCGTCCAGGTGGTCTCCCACCAGCCGTTCTCTCTGCCAGCGCGCGTAGTCGCCGTATTGGACTGGAAGCTCCGCGAGCGACGGCTCGGTGCCGTCCCGCAGCGCGGTGTAGAGCTGGTTGAGCTCGGCGAACAGCAACGCGCTCGATGCGTGGTCGGAGGCGAGGTGATGAAAGACGACGAGCAGCAGATCCTCGTCCTGCTCGAGATGTACGAGAGCGACTCGCAGCAGCACGTCACTCGCCAGATCGAAGCTCTGGCACGCAAGATCACCGAGGATGCGCTGGGCCTCCTCGTCGCGCTCCGATCGCTCGCGCGAGCGCAGATCGGCGACGGTCAGCTCGACCTCCGCGCTGGGCGTCACCTCCTGGGCCGGCACCCCGTCGATCAGGCGGATGCTCGTGCGCAGGATCTCGTGGCGGGAGACGATCACGTTCAGCGCCGCCCTCAGCAGCTCGGCGTCGAGCGTCGCGGGCACGCGCACCAGCGTGGGCACGTTGTATGCCGCCAGCCCGGGCATCATCTGGTCGAGTAGGAACAGGCGCTCCTGCGGACTCGACAGCGGTGTGGGACCGGCGTCGAGGAGGCGCGGGATCATCGGAGCTTCGAAGCCCGCCGCACGCATCAGCGCCGGCCGGCCTCGGGCGGCAGCTCCTCCGCCAACAGCCGCTGCT
>DASUPL010000237.1:0-13582 GCA_036281155.1 Solirubrobacteraceae bacterium
CGCGGCGCGATCGCGTCGAACAGGGGCCGGCGCACCGCCGCGCTCGCGCTGCTCGAGCGCGCCGTGCGACTGAATCCGCGCGACACGCTCGCGCCCCAGGCGCTGCGCGTCGTGCGGGAAAACCGCCGCGTGGACGTCGCCGAGCTGAACCGCGAGATCCTGCTCAAAGCTCAGCAACTCACGTGAGCAATCGAAATTTTCCGCAAGACACGGTCGTTTCAACCTAGAAATGGAGGCCGACCTTCGCTAGCGTGTTGAGCGAGCACTAGTCAATACGTCGATCGTCGTGCCCGATCGCTCAAGTGGTACGGCGATCGGGGTGCGGGCGACAATCGAGCAGATGGCAAGGAGAGAGAGCTCGAGTAGCTCTGGCCAGAGTTAGGAACCCAAGGCAGGGATGCATGACAAGACACCTCGCGACCACGACGATACTCACGCTAATGGCGCTCGCCATGTCGGCGCCGGCGTCCTGCGTCGCCTCCTCCAGCTCCCTGCTCAGCGGCTACGGCGGTCCCGGACAGGGCAGTCAGGCGATCCTCGGCTCAGCGCTGCTCGGCGGGCCCCCAGGCGGCTCGCCCGGCTCGGGCTCCACCGCCACCGCGGCGACCGCTACCGGCAGCGCTCCCTCCGGCGCGGGTCAGCCGAGCCGGTCGCGCGCCGCCCGCTCGGGCGCCACTGGCGCCGATCGGGGCGGAAAGTCATCCGCGCGCGGCGCTCGCGCGTATTCCGCTTCAGATGAAGCGGCCAGCTCCCAAGCACGCGCCGATGGCTCCTCCGCGCTGGGGCTCTCCGGCGCCGACGTCTTCCACCTGCTGCTGGTGCTCGGCGCACTCGCGTCGATCGCCGTGGCCACCCGCGCGCTGGCGCGCGGGCGCGGCGGAAATGTACACGGCTAAAGGGATGCCGCGCTCGTCCCGAGAAGGCAAGTAGGCGAATTTCATGGACCAGACCCGAGTCACCCAGCAGACCTCGAGCACGAGCACGATCGCGCTCCGAGGCGAGCTCAGGCATGAAGCGCCCGCGCCGAAGGCGCTCGGACGCAGCGCGTTTCATGGCTCGCTGCAGTGGGCGCTGGAGGGTCCCGGCTGGGGTCTGTTGCGCCCGAGCGTGGACTTCGTCCTGCTGTGCGTCGCCGTCACGCTCGCGCTCGGCGGCGTAAACGCCACCCTGCACATCCCCGCGACGAGCGCGCCCCTGCTCGCGCTGCCGCCGCTGGTGCTGCTGCTGTTCTACCTGCGCGGGCTCTACCGCACCCGTCTGCGTGCGCTCGTGCTCGACGGCGTCATCCCCGTCCTCAGCGCCGTGTCCGTCGCCTCGATGGCCGTCGCCCTGCTCGGCATGGTCCTCGACGACCACCTCGCCAGCCAGTCCAACTGGCTGCGCGCATGGCTGTTCGCCCTGATCGGCGTGGGCGCGGGGCGCGCGCTGCTGTCCTTCCTCCAGCGCCTCGCCCGCGCCAACAGGCTCGTCGGCAAGCCTGTGCTGATCATGGGCGCCGGCATGGTCGGCGCGCAGGTGGCGCGCCGCCTCGAGAACCACCCCGAGTACGGGCTCGTGCCGATCGGCTTCCTCGACGAGGACCCGCGCTCCGTGGCCGAGGTGGGGGGGCGCGACGTGCCGGTGCTGGGCAACATCGAGGATCTCGACGAGACCGTCGAGCGCACCGGCGTGAAGAACCTCATCGTCGCGTTCTCCTCCGTCACCGACGCGCGCGTCAGCCGTCTGATCCAGCGTTGCCAGGAACTCGGCGTCGAAGTCTCCGTCGTGCCGCGGATGTTCGACACGATCAACGATCGCGTCGGCTACGACACCGTCGGCGGGCTGCCGCTGCTGTCGTTCAGCACCGTCGACCCCAACGGGCTGCAGTTCGCCGTCAAGCACGCCATGGATCGCGTCCTCGCGCTGACGCTCCTGGCCCTGCTCTCGCCCGTGCTGCTGCTCGCGGCGCTCGCCGTGCGCCTCAGCTCGCCCGGGCCCGCGTTCTTCAAGCAGCGGCGCGTGGGACGCGACGGCAAGGCGTTCGACTTCTACAAGTTCCGCTCCATGCGCGTCCAACCCGGGCAGGAGGACCCCGACGCGGAGGAGCCAAGCGCGCTCGCGTTCCTGCTCGCCGGCGACATCGCGCCCGGAGGGGTCGAGGGCTTGGATCGGCGCACGACCGTCGGCCGCTTCCTGCGCAGGACCTCTCTCGACGAGCTGCCGCAGCTGTTCAACGTGCTGCGCGGCGACATGAGCCTCGTCGGCCCCCGCCCCGAGCGCCCCGAGTTCGTCGAGCTGTTCAGGCAGGACATCATCCGCTACGGCGACCGCCACCGCGTCAAGTCGGGCATCACCGGCTGGGCGCAGGTCCACGGCCTGCGCGGGCAGACCTCGCTCGCCGAGCGGGTCGAGTGGGACAACTACTACATCGCCCACTGGTCGGTCGGTCTGGACTTGAAGATCATCGCGCTCACCGCGCTCGCGCTGTTCCGCAACGCCGAGTAAACGCCACCGCCGCGGCGCCGCCGCCCCGCCGGCGCGCGCTGGCGCGCGGCAGCGACTCAGATGCTCTTCCGCGCGGCTCTGCTCGGGCCGGCGCCGTACCGAAACACCCGCACGCGCAGGCCGTGCGTGCCCAGCACCGCGGGCAGCGCGACCGAGTAGCGGTTGAAGCGGTCCAGCGTGAACAGCGCGCGGTAGCGCAGCACGCTGCCCTGGAACGCTTCGAGCTGCATGAAGTCGCCCACCGGGCCCGAGCCGCTCGCGAGCACCCGGCCGCCTCTGGAGCGCAGGCTCACGGTCACGCCGCTGAGAGTCCCGAACGGCGATGTCAGCACACGGCTGAAGGCGGTCCAAGCGGGCTTGTGACTCCCGGCGGCGCTCACCACGCCGAATTCTTCGTTGCGCGAGTCCCACAGCTTGTACAGCACCGCGGCCGCCACGTATGGCAGGCGACTCATCGCGTGGAATGAGTTCGAGATGTCCAGCGCCTGCGTGCGCGCGGTCACACAGCCCTGTTCCTGCTGGAGCTTGCGGTGCGGCCAGCAGCTCGTCCAGCCGAACTCGTCCAGCCACAGCGGCGTGCTGTCGCCGTTCGCCGTCTGTGTTTCGTGGATCGAGCGCAGCGAGGCGAGCGTGAGGTTGTAGTAGTGCACGGCCAGCCCGTCGTAGAACCCCTTGATGCCCGCCGCGTACAGCGCGCGCAGGAACGCCCCGTTGGAGCCCACGAGCGAGCCGCCGAGCACCGACACGGTTGGGTCGGCCCGCTTGATCGCCGGGTAGGCCGCGCGCAGCATCGCGGCGTAACGCGCCGCCTTGTTCGGTCCCGCGAAATACGCTTCGTTGGACTGGTCGGGCTCGTTCCAGATCTCGATCGCGGCTAGGCGCGTGCCGTATCGCTGCGCAAGGTAGGCCACGAAGGCGGCGAACTTCCCAGCGTCGGCGGGCGGCCACGAGTTGGCCTTGCTCGCCTTGCCGGGCACGCACGCGCGCCGCAGCGACCTCGGCGCCGAGGACGCCCAGCACGGGGTGTTCTGCACCATCATGATCACGCGCATGCCGTTCGCCGCCGCGGCCTCGGCCACGCGGTCGGTGTACACGAGCGCGCGCGGATCGACCTCACCCGCGCCCCGGGGCTCCATCACCGACCACGGGATTTCCACGCGCACCACCTTCGCGTGGAGCTCGTGCGCGAGCGCGATCTGCCGGTCGGCCTCGCCCGCGGGTGCGTTGGCTCTCGCGCTGCCGATGTTCACCCCTCCGAGTAACGAGCCCGACGAGCCGTGTGCGTCGCGGCTCACGCCGGCCCGCGCGGGGGATCCCGCAAGCAACGCGAGCGCGAGACCTGCGAGAGCGAGCCGGCCCGCCGGCTTGCGCAGGTGCGTGGCCATGCCCACAAGATAGTCGCGGGCCGCGCGGAAGGCGCCACGCCGGCGTCGAGGTACGCTTTCGGCGATGTCGCCCACGTGGATCTGGATGCAAGTAGCGATCGTCGTGTTCGTCGTGATCGGCATGGTCATCGCCGTCGTCAAGCTCGTCTGAGGCGCCAGCGCCCTTGGCGCGCCACGCCCAGATTCTCCACCGCCGGTCGCGCGGGTATCTCCCGCCCGTCGAGGATCGCCGCCGGTACCGCTTCGGTGAGCCACTCCGTCAACGGCGCGAGCCCCGCCTCGGCGATCTCCTCCCGCAGGCCGGGGGCGCGACCGCTGAGGTCGTGCGCGTCGGAGGTCACGTTGTGGACGAGCCCGTCGCGCGTCAGCTGCAGCGCGAAGCGGCGCACGGTGTTGCCGAAGCGGCCCACCAACGAGCCCGCGGTGATCGACGTGAGAGCGCCGCCGCGCACGAGCGAGGCGAGCAGCCGTGGATCGCGGTGAAACGCGGCACAGCGCTCCGGGTGCGCGAGCAGTACGCGGTTTCCGTCGCGCTGCAGCTCGCTGACGATCATCTCCAGGGCTGGCGCAACCGACGCGAACGGCGGCTCCAACAGCAGCCATTCCCCGCCACCCAGTCGCAGCCGCGCGAGCTCCGCGGGCTCGATCTCGGCCACGCGAGTCATCGCGACCTCCGCCCCGGCGCGCACCTCGATCGCGACGCCCGCGTCCGCCAGCAGTCCCGAGAGCTCGTCAACCAGCGCGACGATCGTGTCAGGCTCGTTGCGGTAGTGCGAGCTCACGTGCGGCGTCGCGACGAGCGTTCGCACGCCGGCCCGCGCCGCCGCGCGGGCGAGCGCCAACGAGCCCTCGATCGTCTCCGGCCCGTCGTCGATGCCCGCGAGCACGTGGCAGTGGAGATCGATCACCTCCGATGTACGTTAGGACAACGACCGGTCCCCCCGCGACGCGCGCGCGGCGGGATATGATCGTGCCCCGCTGACCGCAGATCCAGTCTGACCACTGGCAAGGGAGGATCATGTTCAGTTCGATCGTTGTCGGAACCGACGGCTCGGAGACCGCCACCAAGGCGGTGCGTCAAGCGGCGGACCTCGCACGCGCCGTCGGCGCCAAGCTCGAGCTGGTCAGCGCGTATGAACCCGTTCCCGCCCAGCGCCTGAGCGACGAACGCCGCCAGGCGCCCGAGGATCTGCAGTGGGCCATCAACCCGCGCGAGGATGTCGACGCGACGCTCGAGGCCGCCGCCGCGGTCGCGCGCGAGGTCGGGGTCGAGGTGGACGTGTACGCCCGCCAGGGCGACCCCGCGGACGCGATCCTTGACGTCGCCGAGGAGCGCGAAGCCGATCTGATCGTCGTGGGAAACAAGGGCATGACGGGCGCCAAGCGCTTCCTGCTCGGCTCGGTGCCGAACAAGGTCTCCCATCACGCGCCCTGCTCTGTGCTGATCATCCGCACGAGCTGAGCATCTGCTGAGGCTCGACGCCTTGGCGTCGCCTGAAACGCTTAAATACAAGTTATTCTGCCTTCGGGTAGGCTTAAATAGCGTTTTTTCGTTGTAGGGTGCCCGATGGCTGCCGTTAACTCGCACAAATTGCCCGAGATCTTCCGGCCGGAGGATGCCAAGTGGGCTAGCACCGCCGCCAAACGCGGCACGCTGCGGCGGCTCGCTCGGGGGCTCTACACGCGCAATCTGGACGAGCCGCCCGAGCGGCTGATCCGGCGGCGCTGGCACGAGGTGGCGGCGTTGTACTTTCCGCACGCGGTCATCGTCGATCGCAGCGCGCTTCTGGCGGGGCCGGCCGACGACGGGTCGCTGTTCCTCGATGTCGGTCCACGCCCGGTCAACCCGAGGCCGGTCGCGCTTGCGGGCCTCACGCTGCGACCGCGCAACGGCCCAGGGCCGGTTGAGGGCGATACGCGGTTCGTCGAGCTGTTCATCGCGAGTCCGGCGCGGATCCTGCTCGACAACCTTCGTGCCTCCCGTGCACGTTCCGGTGTTCCGCGCACGCTGCGTCGGGAGGAGCTCGAGGCCTACCTGGACCGCGCGGCTCGACTTCGTGGCAAGCAGGCTCTGAACGAGCTGCGCGACGGCGCGCGCGCGATCGCGCCGGCACTGGCTGCGGAGAAGCAGCTGGCAGAGCTCGATCAGCTCATAGGCGCGATGCTGGGCACGCGCGAGGACGATCTGAGAACACCGTCCGCGAGGGCACGCGGCGCTGGTCTCGGCTACGACACCGAGCGGCTCCGCCTGTTCGAGATACTTCGCAGCGAGCTTGCCAGCCAGCAGTTCGCCGAGCGTCGCGCCCCGGCGGACCCCGAGCGACAGTTCGCGTTCTTCGAGGCTTACTTCTCCAACTGGATCGAGGGCACGGAGTTCGACGTGGAGGAGGCCGAGGAGATCGTCTTCGAGGGCCGCGTCCCTGCGCAGCGGCCCGCTGACGCGCACGACGTACGGGGGACGTTCGAGGCCATCACCGACCCAAGGCTGGGCGCGCATCCTCCTGAGACTGTCGATGAGCTGGAGAGCTACCTTCGCGAGGCGCACCGCACGGTCATGGGCGGCCGTCCGGAGATCGGCCCAGGCGAGTACAAGGAGATGCCGAACCGGGCCGGCATGACCACTTTCGTGAGCCCGGAACTCGTCAGAGGCACACTGGGGGAAGGCTTCACCGCGTACCAGACGCTCCCGGCGGGACTCCCAAGAGCGATCTACGCGATGTTCCTCGCAGCCGAGGTCCATCCGTTCGCCGACGGGAACGGGCGTGTCGCCCGTCTGCTCATGAACGCCGAGCTCAGCGCCGCCGGGCTATGTCGCGTGATGGTGCCGATGTCCTACCGCGACGAGTACATGAGCGCCCTGCGTGCGCTCAGCCACAACGACAACCCCACACCGATCTGGCGCATGATCGACCGCGCTCAACGCTGGGCCTCCCTGATGACGTGGACCGATCATGCGGAGGTGATGCGGCTGATGGGTGCGACCAATGCGCTTGTACGGCCCGATGCGGCCCGTGACTTGGATCTGCACTTGCTCGACCCTGGGCAGGGATAGATCCTCCCGTCGGCGGCCTCATTCCGAGTCGCTAGGAGGCCATCCACCACTCGCCCTCCAGCCGCGTCAGCAGCGCGTGGCCGGAGGTGACGGCGCCGAGCAGGTCGCTGTCGCGGGCGTGGATCAGCGAGCGGGCGCTGAAGCGGAACAACGCTCCGCGGTGGGCGACCTCCGCGAGCAGGTTCGCCTCCACGCGCCCCTGCACCGCCGCGCTGCCCTGCGCGACCGCGTGCGCGAACAGGTCGTCCACGACCGCGCCCATGTGGCGCTCGCGCGCGGCGACCTGCAGGACCTGAGCGGCCTCGTCGGGGCGGGAGTAGTAGATGTACCAGCCGAGCATCCGCCCGCCGCCGTCGCGAACCAGCCGTCGGTGGGGGGTGCCCCAGGTGCGGTTGTGGTGCAGCTCCGCGAACAGCCACTCCAGGCCCTCCACGTCATAGTCGGGCACCAGTCGCAGCGACTTGGACAGGAGCGGCAGGCTCTCCAGCAGCAGCCGCGGCGTGAGCTCCTCGTTGATCGTGCTCAGATTCGTGGGCGCCTTGAAGTAGCGAAAGCCGCGTTCGGCGGGGATGTCCAGCAGCGGCAGCAGCCGACGGGCGCGGGGCTTGATGTGCTCGCGCACGTGCAGGTTGATCTGCATCGCGCGGTTGCCCGCGTAGCTCAACGGGCGAAACACGCGCACCCACACCATGCTGCTCGGGTGCATCATCTGCCCGCCGACCAGCTCGAAGATCTGGCGGATCTCATCCGAGGCGCCGTCGGTGATCGTCAGATCCTGCGCGCCGGCGAAGTAGCGCCGCAGCAGCCTCGCCCCCACGGCGAGGTTGCGCACCCTCGGATGGGCGATCAACGGTCCGCCCGCGGCCATGCGGACCGGCTGGCCGTCGAAGCGCATCGGACGCACGTGCGAGCCGATGAAGCCTAGGATCTCGCCCGCGTCGTCCACGTACACGAGGCTCGGGATCTCCGCGTCGAACCACGGGTTCTCGAATAGCGTGCGCGCCAGCCACGGCGCGAGCTCGTGAGGCGGGATGCGCCAGTCGGAGGCGTCGACGACTTTGTAGAGCGCCGCGACCTCCTGGATCTCGTCGCGGCGCATAGCGCGCATCTCGCTCATGAGGACACTCCCGCCGCGGCGATCATCGTGGCGATGCTCGCGAGCGTGCGCAGGGAGTCGATCTCGAGCGTGTCGAGTGGAATCTCGATCGCGAACTCCTGCTCGATCGCGAACAGCAGCGACACGAGCGTGAGCGAGTCCAGCAGCGCGGCCTCGATGATGTCGAGGTCGGGCGCGGGCGCGGACATGCTGAGCGTGTCCTCGAAGATGCGCCCGACGCGCGCGAGGATCTCCTCTTCACTCGTCATTGGATAGCGCCGCGAATCGTTCTTTGAGCAGTCGCCGGTCGGCCTTGCCGCTCACGTTGCGCGGGAGCGACTCGAGCTCGAGCCATTGCGTGGGGAGCATGTAGCTAGGCAACGTTTCGGCAAGCGCGCCGCGCAGCTTGAGGCGATCGAGCTGCGCGCCCACGCGCGGCGCCCACGCGCAGCAGATGCTCGCGCCCTCGAAGCCATCGCTCTGCACCGCCACGACCGCGCATTCCGCCACGCCGTCGACGGCGCTCAGCGCGGTCTCGATCTCGCCCAGCTCGATGCGGTAGCCGCGGCTCTTGATCTGAGAGTCCACGCGTCCCACGTAGTGCAGGACCGCGTGCTCGTCCGCGCGGCCGAGGTCGCCGGTGCGATACAGGCGCGCGCCGCTCTCGGGGTGGGTGATGAACGCCGCGGCGGTCTTCTCCTCCTCGCGCCAGTAGCCGGGGCTCAGCCCGGCGCCCTCGATGTACAGCTCGCCGATCTCACCGGGCGCGACGCTTCCCAGCTGCTCGTCGAGCACCTTGATGTCCTCGCCCGCGCACGGAGCGCCGATCGGGATCGGCGCCGAGGTGTCCAGCGGCGCGCTGGTGACGGTGTGAAAGCTCGACGCGATCGTCGCCTCCGTCGGCCCGTACAGATTTGTGTAAGTGGCCTGCGGAACGCGCGCCATCCAATGCGCCAGCACCGCCGGCGCGAGCACCTCCCCGCACCAGATCACCCTCCGCAGCGAGGCGAAGTCGCCCTCCTCGATCGCGTCGCCGCTGACCATGTACGCGAACGTGGAGGGGACGGAGAACCACTGCGTCAGCTCCGAGTCGCGGATGAACCGCGCGAGCTGCGCGGGCAGCAGCGTGCCGGGCGGAACCAGGTGCAGCTCCGCGCCGCTGGAGAGCGTGCCGTAGATGTCGAACGTGGAAAGGTCGAAGTGAAGCGGCGGGTGGCCAGAGATGCGCTCGCCGGGTTGGTGGCCGAAATACTCGAGCGCCCAGTCGAGGAACGCGCTCACCATCGCGTGCGTGATTACCACGCCCTTCGGCGTGCCGGTCGAGCCGGAGGTGAACAGGATGTGTGCGGGATCGGCTGGGCCGGTCGTGCTCGTGAGCGGGCCGGCGTCAAAGCCCGACAGCGTCCGCGGGCCGAAGGCCGCGCGCTCCAGCGTGCCCTCCACCGACCCGAGCTCGGTGGAGGCGAGGTCGAGCTCGTCGGCGAGCTTCGACGCCTTCGCGCAGGCCAGCACCATGCGCGGCTCGGCCGATGCGAGGATCTTCTGCACGCGGACTGCTGGGCTGGCGATGTCGAGGGGCACGTACACTCCTCCCGCCTTCAGCGTCGCGAGCATGCTCACGATCGCCATCGGCGCCTTCGGCTGCAGCAGCGCCACGCGATCCCCGCGGGTGAGGCCGCGCTCGAGCAGCAGGCGCGCGAGCTGGTTGCTCATGCCCTCGAGCTCCTCGTACGTCAATGCCTGCGAGCCCATCACGACGGCGCGCGCCGACGGCCGCGCGTGTGCGCTCAGTGCGACCCGCTCGTGCAGCAGCGCCGGTTCCATCCCTACTGGCGCCCCGCGCTCAGGACGCGTCGGCTCGCGCTCTGTCGAACACGACGCCGATGTGGTGAAGCTCCTCCTCGGAGGGAGGTATGTCGAGGATGAACGAGTGAAAGCCGAGGTCTATGTAACGACCGAGCTCGGCCGCCACCCGCTCGTGGCTGCCGACGAGGTAGGGGCAGAACGTGGCGTAGTTCTCGAACGGCCACAGCCAGTACGGATCGTCCTCCTCGACGGCGCTCTCCGCGGCCATGTCCGAAAGCTGACGATGCCAGTGAGAGTCCGACACCTTCATCGCGAGCTTGTGCGCGATCTGTCCCTTGCGGTCGTCGGGGAAGCGCTCGCGCGCCACGCTCCACGCCTCCTGCGCGCTCTCGCGCGTGACGATGCCCACGCGCACCCCCGAACGCTCGCCCGCCTGATCGACCTCTTCGCCCGATCGCTTGGGGTACTTCACCGGCACCGCGCCGATGCGGCCAGCCGCGTCCAACCCCGCCGGCGATGATCCCGAGATGAACAGTCCCGGTTGCAGGTCACTCGACAGCTCCGGTGCGAGACTCAGGTTCGACACCGAGTAGTACCTACCGGTGACCGTGACCGTCTCGCCCGCCAGTAAGCGTGTGACGATCTGCGTGTACTCGACCGCGCGCTCGTAGCGCTCGTCGTGCGGCGTGTCGTCGCCCAGCGCGACCAGGTCGTTGCGAAAACCGCCCGCGACCATGTTCAGATACAGGCGACGCCCGTGCGCGTATCCGAGCGTGCTGACCATCTTCGCGACCGAGTAAGGGTGCATGTACACGGACTGCACCGCCACCAGTGGCGCCAGTCGCTCGGTGTGCTCGATGATCGTCTGCGACACGAGCCACGGGTCGGCGATGCCGTTGTCGGTGTACACGAGCATCCCCTCGCATCCGGCCGCCTCGCTCCAGCGCGCGGTGTCGATCACGCTCTGCTTGTACCGGTCCGGTGAGGCGTCGCGGGATTGCGGACACGTCGAGAATATGGCGAGATCGGGCACTGGTTTCCTCTCCGCCGCGAGTCTACTGCCGCTCAGCGCTTGCGGACAACGAAGTTCTCCATGAACAGGGCCGTGATTCCGGTTTCCAACAACGTGTCCAACGCCTGCGACGGGGTGTTCACGATCGCCTGGCCTTTCACGTTGAAGCTCGTGTTGAGCACCATCTCGCGCCCGGTGTGCCTGCCGACGGCCTGCAGCAGTGTGTGAAACTCGTCGTTGTCAGTGCTCGAGACGGTCTGCACGCGCGCGGAGCCGTTGACATGGGTGATCGCGGGGAGTCCGGCGCGGTGCTGTGGGCGAACGTCGAGGTTGATCGTCATATAGGGAAGCTCGGTGCCCGCGGGAGTGTCGAACCAGCGATCGACCTGCTCCAGGGTGACGGCCGGCGCGAAGGGGCGAAACGCCTCGCGCATCTTCACCAGCGCGTTCACGCGGTCGCGCATGTCCGCGCGGCCCGGGTCGGCGAGGATGCTGCGATGTCCGAGCGCGCGCGGGCCGAACTCCATGCGTCCGCGATACCACGCGATCACCTCGCCCTCGGCGATCAGCTTCGCCGCCGACTCGCACACCTGCGCGAGCGAGGGCAGGCGCGTCGCCTCGACGCGCTCGCCGTATTGCGCGAGCGCGCTCTCGATCGCCGCGACCGAGTGGGAGGGGCCGTAGAAGGGGGTGGGCGAGCGACGGTTGACGATCTCACCCGCAAGCGAGGAGCGGTGCAGCGCGGCGCCCAGCGCGGAGCCGTCGTCGGCCGCGGCCGGCTGCACGTAGATCTCCTCGAACGCGCCCGAGGCCAGCAGCCTGCCGTTGGCGGTCGTGTTCAGCGCCACCCCGCCCGCCAGCGCCAGGCGCTCGAGCGACAACCGCCTGCCGAAGTGGGCGCACGTGTGCAGGATCGCCCGATCGAGGCATGCCTGCAGGCCGGCCGCCACGTCCTCGTGCTCACGGGTGATCTCCGAGTCCGGCTCGCGCGCGGCGATCAGCCGCTCGCTCAGATGCCGGCGGGCGGCGAGGTGGTTCTCGCGGTCCTCGCGCTCGCTGCCGAGCTTCAGCGCCGCGATGCTCCAGCCGCCGTCGTCCGTCAGACGCACCTCCTCGTCGAAGAACGCGCGGAAGCGCTCCGGATCGCCGTACGGAGCGAGGCCCATGATCTTGTACTCGTCCGAGTTGAAGTCGAACCCCAGGTGCAGCGTGATCAGCGAGTAGAAGATCCCGATCGAGTCGGCCGCCGGGATACGGTGAATCGGCTCCAGGCGCCCGGCGCAAGCTCTGAAGATGGACGCGCCGTGCGCCTCGCCCATGCCGTCGATCACCGCCACCAGGCAGTCCTCCCACCCCGAGGTGAAGTACGCCGAGGCGGCGTGCGCGAGATGGTGCTCGACGTGCGCGACGCGCTCGGCGGGGAACTCCGGCAGCGCGTCCGCGACGCGCGAGGCGAACGCCCGCGGTGAGAGCACGTCGCGGTAGAGCTCGCTCGAGACGGGGTTCAGCGAGTACGGCAGGCGGTAGGGCCCGTAGTCGAAGGCGTGCGCGATCTCGTCGATGTCCGACAGCCGCAGGCCCGCCTGCGTCAGGCACGCCTCGATCGCGCCGAGCGGGAACTCGCCGGTGTGCTTGCGTCGATTGATCCGCTCCTCGGCAACCGCGGCCACGAGCTCGCCGTCGATCACGAGCGCCGCGGCGGAGTCGTGCCCCTGCGAGATGCGGTATTCGCGCTCCTGCAGATCGGGCCATTGGCGACGCTTGAAGGCCATCGTCCCGTCGATGCCGCTGACGCCGATGACCTTCATCGGACTGGGCCCGCGGCCATGACGGTCGATCCCATGAAGCCCGGTAGCCTACCGTCATCGGGCGGGTCCTCGTCATCGAGCAGGGGGGGCGCGGGGGGGTCGCGGACTACACCGCGCAGCTGACGCGCGCGCTCGCCGAGCAGGGCTGGCAGGTGGCGCTCGCGACCGCGCACGACCACCGCTTCCAGCCCCTCGACGGGGTCGCTGTCCACCGCGTGTTCCACTACGTGCGCGGCCACGGCCGGGTCGCCCGCGCCACCCGTCGGCTCGGGCTCGGCCCGGTCCTCAACGCGCTGCGCTTCATCGCGGCGATCCCCCGCCTGCTGGCGCTCGCTCGGCGCGCGGATGTGATCCACACGCAGGGGTGGGAGTACGCGCCGCTCGGCGTGATCGCCCTCGCCGCGCTGCGCCTGGCTCGCGCGCCGATCGTGCAGACCTCGCACAACACGTTCGAGCGCGGCCGCTCGCTCGACCGCAGCCACGCATGGCTCGCGCGCCTGACGGCCCATACGATCGTCCACACCCAGGCCGACCTCGCGCGGGTGCCGAGCGCGGCTGAGGGCCGCGTGAGCGTGATCCCCCATGGCGAGTACGGCGCGCTCGCGCGCGAGGGCGGGGAGGCCGACCGCGAAGCCTCGCGCGCGGAGCTCGGGATCGCGCCCGACGCCGCCGTGACGCTGCTGTTCGGGCAGCTGCGCCCCGACAAGGGCCTCGGCGACACGCTCGACGCGGTCGCGCGCGTGCCCGGTCTGCGGCTGCTCGTCGCCGGCGAGGAGCGCGGCGCGCTCGCCGCGGCCGGCGCGCGGCTGGCCGACCTGCGGCTGGCGGGCCGCGTGACGGTGCGCGAGGGCTTCCTCGAGATGGACGAGGCGGCGAAGCTGTTCGCGGCCGCCGACACGGTCGTGCTGCCGTACACGGTCGCCAGCCAGAGCGGCGTGC
>DASUPL010000238.1:0-4262 GCA_036281155.1 Solirubrobacteraceae bacterium
GCCGCGCGAGGTGTATCAGCCGCTGCGCGTGGCGATCTGCGGCGGCACGGTGTCGCCGGGGATCTTCGAGAGCCTGGCGCTCATCGGCCGCGAGGAGACGCTGCGCCGCATAGACCGCGCACTTGCGCAAGATTAATTGCAGAATTAGCTCTCAATACGAGCGCGGTTGCTGCCGATACGGCCTCAACGAGATCTTCCGGCACCCCGATGGCCGGCGTGAACCCAAGGAAGGGGTTTGAGGCATGCAGGCAACGGCGGCAAAGAAGCTCAACGCAGCACCCAAGCCGGCCGCGGCGAAAACGCGCCGCGCGGCCTCTGAGACCAAGGGACGTGCGGCTTCCTCCGCCTCCGGCGAGCGACACCAGAACGAGGGCCACGGCCGCCGTCTGACGATGGCCTTCGAAGCGCTGGAGGCATTCCCCGCGCTGGCAGAGTCTCGCGACCGTCTGCTGTCGGTCATCGCCAAGGATCACGTCGCGACCGCCGACGTCGTCTCCGCGGTCGAGTCCGACGTCGCGCTGATCATCGCCGTGCTGCGCCTCGCCAATCGTGCCCAGAGCGCGCGCGGACGCGTCGACACCGCGGTGGGCGCCGTCGAGGCGCTGAGCGCGCAGACCGTGCAGGCGGTGGCGAACCGCGTGCGCACATTCGACTTCTTCGAGCGCGCGACCGTGTGGGACGCCGCGCCGGAGCGCTTTCGGTTGCACGCGCTCGCGACCCAGCACGCCGCCGACCGCATCGCGGCGGAGGTCGGCTATGAGAACCGCGACCGCCTGACCGTCACGAGCCTGCTGCACGACATCGGCAAGCTCGTGCTGCTGCACGCCTACCCGGGCTACCCCTCGCAGGTGCACCGCGGAGCGCGCACCCCCGAGGAGCGCATCCACCAGGAGCGCCGTGAGCTGGGCGTCGACCACGCGCTCGTGGGCGGCGTGTTGATCCGCCGCTGGGGGCTGCCCGCGACGATCGCTACGCCGATCGAGCGCCACCACAACCCCGACGCCGAGGGCGAGGCCGCGTTCATCCGCCTCGCTGACATGCTCGCCCACTACGAGCAGGGCGCGCGCGTCTCACCGACGGAGATGCTGACGACGGCGCGCAGCGTGGGCCTCGGCCCGCGCGAGCTGCGGCGCGTGATGTATGAGCTTCCGAGCTCGCCCAGCCAACGCCAGCGCCACGTCGACCCGTGCCCGTTGTCGGGCCGCGAGCTCGGAGTGCTGCAGCGCCTGGCGGAGGGCAAGGTCTACAAGCAGATCGCCCATGAGCTGACGCTGTCGACGAGCACCGTGCGCACGCACCTGCACAACATCTACGGCAAGCTCGGCGCGGTCGACCGCGCACAGGCTGTGCTCATAGCGACCGAGCGCGGCTGGCTCTAGATCCGTAGCATCGGGCGCATGGGTGCCCGATGATCTCGATCACCAGCAAGTCCCCATACGCACTGCTCGCCCTTGCCGAGCTGGGCCGCGCGGCTGGGTCTGAGCCGGTGCCGATCGGCGAGCTGGCGCGCAGGCGCGAGGTGCCGGTGCAGTTCCTCGAGCAGCTGTTCGCGGTGCTGAGGCGCGCGGGGATCATCAGCTCCCAGCGCGGCTCGAAGGGCGGCTACCGCTTCGCGCGCGAGCCCGCGACCGTCACGGTGCTGGAGATCGTGGAGCTGCTCGACGGCCCCCTCGGCCGCGACGCGGAGGGCGTGTTCGCGGACGCGTCCGAGGCCGCGCGCAAGGTTCTCGCCGAGACGACGATCGCGGATGTGATCGAGCGCGAGCTGCGCGACGCGGGCGCCAGCATGTACCACATTTGACGAGCGCTGGGGCCGGAGTGCCTGCAAACGGGCGCATAGTGCGCCTACTGCACTATTGTCGTGGAGTATGTCGCGAATCCTGATCAACATTGCGGAGCTTGTGGGTGACACTCCGCTGGTCGGTCTACCGAGCATGCTCGAAGGTACGCCCGCGGCGGATCGGGGTGTGGAGCTGTTCGCGAAGCTCGAGGCGTTCAACCCGGGCGGGAGCGTGAAGGATCGGATCGGCGTGGCGATGATCGAGGCGGCGGAGGCGGAAGGCAGGATCGAGCCGGGGCGCACGACGATCGTCGAGGCGACGAGCGGCAACACGGGGATCGCGCTCGCGTTCGTGTGCGCCGCGAAGGGCTATGAGCTCGTGCTGACGCTGCCGCAGGGAATGAGCCGCGAGCGCGAGAGCCTGCTGCGCCTGTACGGCGCACGCGTGGACATCACCGAGTCGCTCGGCGGGATGGGCGAGGCGGTCGCGGCGGCGCGCGCGATGGCGCAGAGCGATGACGTGTTCCTACCGGACCAGTTCTCCAACCCCGCCAACCCGGAGGCGCACAGGCGCACGACCGGCCCGGAGATCGCCGATGCGCTGGACGGCCGCGTGGACGTGCTCGTGGCGGGTGTGGGCACGGGGGGGACGATCACGGGCGTGGGCGAGTACCTGCGCGAGCACGCCAACCCGAAGCTCCAGGTCGTCGCGGTGGAGCCGCTCGGCTCGGCGGTGCTCTCGGGCGCGCCCGCCGGTCCGCATCGCATCCAGGGCATCGGCGCGGGGTTCGTGCCGCCGGTGCTCAACCGCGAGCTGATCGACGAGGTCATCGCCGTGTCCGACGACGACGCGATCCAGACCGCGTGGACGTGCGCCAAACGCGCGGGGCTGCTCGCGGGCATCTCGTGCGGCGCGGCGCTGTGGGCCGCCCTGCAGGTCGCCGCGCGGCCCGAATCGAAGGGCAAGCGAATCGTCGTGATGATGCCCGACTCGGGAGAGCGCTACGTCTCTCAAGCCTTTTTTGCACCCTGAGCGAACCGCTACGCTGTTCCCATGCCCGGTCTCGGCAAGTTCGCTCGGGTCGCGAAAGAGGTGCGCCGCGACGTGGTTGCCGCGCGTGATCGCGACCCCGCGGCGCGCGGCGTGGCGCGGTTGGAGATCCTCGCCACGTGGCCCGGCATCCACGCGCTGCTGGCCTACCGCGTGGCGCACGCGCTGTACCTCGCGGGCGTTCCGTTACTCCCGCGCGTGATCTCGATGTTCACGCGCGCCGTGACCGGGATCGAGATCCACCCCGCCGCGCAGATCGGCGAGGGCCTGTTCATCGACCACGGCGCGGGCGTGGTGATCGGCGAGACGGTGGAGATTGGGCGCGACGTGACGCTCTACCAGGGCGTCACGCTCGGCGGCACGGGCTTCGCCACGGGCAAGCGCCACCCGACGGTGCAGGACAACGTCACAATCGGCTCCGGCGCGAAGCTGCTCGGCCCGATCACGATCGGCCACGGCGCGAAGATCGGCGCGAACAGCGTCGTCATCACCGACGTGCCGCCGAACTCCACCGTCGTCGGCAACCCCGGGCACCCGGTGCGCGTCGACGGGCGCCGCGTGGAGGGGCCGGACGCCGACTGGATCCACCTCCCCGACCCGATCGCCGAGGCGATCCAGGCGCTCTCGGGCCGCATCGTCACGCTCGAACGGCTGATCGCGGAGATGACCGACGGCGAGCCCCAGCCGCTGGCCGAGGTCAGGCCGCTACGGACGGTGAAGGGTCCGAACCCGGCCGGGGGGTAGCGGTCGCCGGGCTGGCGTGCGACCGCCCGAGCGCGCATCTATGCTGCGTTCTGATGGCTGAAAACCCCCACGCGGAGCACCTGAAGGAGCTGTTGGAAGGGCTCAACGAGCCTCAGCGCGAGGCGGTCACTCACGGCGAGGGACCGCTGCTGATCCTCGCGGGCGCTGGCAGCGGCAAGACGCGCGTGCTCGCGCACAGGATCGCGTTCCTGATCTACACCGACCAGGCGCAGGCAGGGGAGATCCTCGCGATCACGTTCACGAACAAGGCCGCCAAGGAGATGCGAGAGCGCGTCGAGCGGCTGCTCGGCTGGGGCACGCGCGGAATGTGGCTGATGACGTTCCACGCCGCGTGCGCGCGGATCCTGCGCTCCGAGGCCGAGCGCCTCGGCTACACGCGCCAGTTCACGATCTACGACCAGGCCGACGCGCGGCGCTTGGCCAAGCGCTCAGCGGACGCCGTGGGCGTGGACCCGAAGCGCTTCACCCCGGCGGCGATTCTCAACCAGATCTCCGCCGCGAAGAACAAGCTCATCGATGCCGCCTCCTACCACCAGGCGGTGGGCTCGCCGTTCGAGGAAATGGTCGCCGAGGTCTACAACATCTACGAGCGCGACCTCCACCGCATGAACGCGATGGACTTCGATGACCTGCTGTTCCGCACGGTCAATCTGCTGGAGCTGTATC
>DASUPL010000239.1:0-3048 GCA_036281155.1 Solirubrobacteraceae bacterium
AAAGGATCCCACCCGCCCGGCCCCTACTCGGTGTTCAAGTTCGAGGGCGGTACGCATCGGGTGCAGCGTGTGCCGCAGACGGAGTCCCAGGGTCGCATCCACACCTCCACGGCGACGGTGGCAGTACTTCCGCAGGCCGATGAGGTCGATGTCCAGATAGACCAGAACGATCTGCAGATCGACGTGTACCGCTCCTCGGGGCCGGGGGGGCAGTCGGTCAACACGACCGACTCGGCGGTGCGCGTGACGCACAAGCCGTCGGGGATCGTGGTGTCGATGCAGGACGAGAAGTCCCAGCTGCAGAACCGCGAGAAGGCGCTGCGCGTGTTGCGCGCGCGGCTGTACGAGCGCGCGCTGACCGAACAGCAGGCGGAGCTCGCGGCGGACCGCCGCTCGCAGGTGGGCACGGGCGACCGCGCGGAGAAGATCCGCACGTACAACTACGGCGAGCGGCGCGTGACCGACCACCGCATCAAGCTGACGGTGCACAACCTCGACCAGGTGCTCGAAGGGGAGCTGGACGAGCTGACGGCCGCGCTGCAGGCGGATGAGAAGCGCAGGCGCCTGGAGGCGCAGGCGGCGGACACAGGCAGGCCGGCGGCCTGAGCGCGACGGGCGTCCCCAACGGGACCGCGCCTCCAGGCTCGCCCCTCCAGCCGATGGCTTTCCACCGTGGAACACCTATCCGCGACGCGCTCGACGGCGCGATCACGGCGATAACGGCCGCGGGCTGCGAAACGCCGCGACTGGACGCGGAACTGCTGCTGGCGCACGCGCTCGGCGTGCCCCGCGAGCGACTGATCACCGACCCCGACATGAGCGTGGAAGGCCCCGCGGTGCGCGCGTTCCAGGACGCGGTGCGCCGCCGCGCGGTGCTGCGCGAGCCGGTCGCCTACATCGTCGGCAAGCGCGGGTTTCGCCGGCTGGAGCTGGCGGTGGACGCGCGCGCGCTCGTGCCGAGACCAGAGACGGAGCTGCTCGTGGAAGTCGGGCTCACGCTGCCAGCGGGCGCGCGCGTGCTGGACCTCGGCACGGGCAGCGGCGCGGTCGCGCTCGCACTGAAGGACGAGCGCCCCGATCTGGACGTGGCGGGCAGCGACGTTAGCGAGGACGCACTTGAACTGGCGCAGCTGAACGCCCGCACGCTCGGCTTGGATGTGCGCTGGCTACACGCCGACCTGCTCGACGGAGTGCCCGACGAGTTCGACGCGATCCTCTCCAACCCGCCCTACGTGGCGGATGGCGACCGCGCGAGCCTGGCTCCGGAGATCGTGCGCCACGAGCCCGCGGGCGCGCTGTTCGCGGGACCCGACGGCCTGGACGCGATCCGCGCGCTGCTCGACCAGCTCACCGCGCGCGAGCGGGTGGCGTTCGTGGCGCTCGAGATCGGCGTCGGACAGGCGCGGGCGGTTCAGGAGCTGACTCGCGCCGCGGGCTTCCCCGACGTGCGCGCCGAGCGCGACCTGGCGGGGGTCGAGCGTGTGATCGTGGGCGAGCGCCAGGGCGAGCGCGACACGCGATGAACGCCGAGACGCTGACCGCCGCGGACGCGGACCGCCTGCAGGAGTGCGTGGCTGGCGGCGGCGTTGCGGTGTTCCCCACGGACACCGTGTACGGCGTGTGCTGCGACCCTGATAGCGAGCGGGCGGTCGCGCGGCTGTATGAATTGAAGCAATATCCGTCCGTCGACCCGCGTGCCCGCGCGCCCGCGCGCCCTGCGGCGGTGATGTTCTTCGCGCTCGAGCGCGCGCTGGAGGCACTGCCTGCCCTGCGCCCCGCCGAGCATGCCGCGTTGGAAACGCTCCTGCCGGGGCCGGTGACACTGCTGCTGCCCAACCGCGAAGCTCGCTTCGCGCCAGCCTGCGGCCCCGATCCGCTCACGATCGGTCTGCGTGTGCCGCGCCTGCCCGACACACTCGCGGCATTGGGATCGATGGGCGTCCCGGTGATGCAATCGAGCGCCAACCTCTCCGGGCAGCCCGACGCGCGCACGCTGGCGGACGTGCCGGCCGAGCTGCTCGCCGGAGCGGATCTGGTTCTGGACGGCGGCGAGCTCGTGGGAGTGCCATCGACGGTCATAGACCTGCGCGACTACTCCTCCGACGGGGAATGGCGCGTGATACGCGAGGGGGCGCTTCCGATCGCGGCGCTGCGACGCCTGCTAGCCTCGTGACAGCTGCCGCGACTGGCGCCCTGAGGTGGAAGCGACCACCGGGAAGCGGTCAGCCAACCCGCCGCGCGCCTGGGCACAGATTTCGTCGTCGCCTGCGAAGGAGAGCGCCGTGAACGAGCTGAGCCCCGACTACTTCAACCGCCCGCTTGCCGAGGTGGACCCTGAGATCGCCGACGCGCTGAACGGCGAGCTCGAGCGTCAGCAGAGCACGCTGGAGATGATCGCCTCGGAGAACTTCGTCCCGCGCGCGGTGCTCGAATGCCAGGGCTCGGTGCTGACGAACAAGTACGCCGAGGGCTATCCGGGGCGCCGCTACTACGGCGGCTGCGAGTGGGTGGATGTGTCCGAGCAGCTCGCGATCGACCGCGCGAAGGCGCTGTTCGGCGCGGAGCACGCGAACGTGCAGCCGCACTCCGGCGCGCAGGCCAACACGGCCGTCTACCACGCGCTGCTCACGCCGGGCGACACGATCATGGGCCTCTCGCTCGCCCACGGCGGGCACCTCACCCACGGCATGAAGATCAACGTGTCGGGGCGCCTGTACGACATCGCCGCGTACGAGGTCGACCGCGAGAGCAGTCTGATCGACATGGACGAGGTCGCGCGCATCGCCCGCGAGCGCCGGCCGAAGATGCTGCTCGCGGGCTGGTCGGCTTATCCCCGCCAGCTCGACTTCGAGCGCTTCCGCGAGATCGCCGACGAGGTCGGCGCGCTGCTCGTGGTCGACATGGCGCACTTCGCGGGGCTCGTCGCGGCCGGCCTCCATCCGAATCCGGTGCCGCATTCGCATTTCGTCACCTCGACGACACACAAGACGCTTGCCGGCCCGCGCGCCGGGTTCGTCCTCTGCGGCGAGGAGCACGCGACGGCGCTCG
>DASUPL010000240.1:0-7079 GCA_036281155.1 Solirubrobacteraceae bacterium
CTCGCCGCGCTCGAGGTTGCGGAGGAACGCACGCTGCGACGCGCGGCGTGAGCGCTCACCGATCGTGGTGTACGTCATCGACCAGTCCACGGAGAGGCCGAGGCAGCGCCACAGCTCCTCGAACGCCTGCTCGTCGCTGTCTGTCAGGCGCAGGCACAGCTCGACGAAGTTCGGGCGCGACACCGACAGCGGCTCGTTTGAATCCGATCCCCGCTCACCCTCCGCGGGCACGGTGAAATCCGGGTCGTAGGGGACGGTCGGGTCGCAGCGCACGCCGAAGTGGTTCTGCACGCGGCGCTCTGTCGGCAGGCCGTTGTCGTCCCAGCCCATCGGGTAGAAGACCTCCATGCCGCGCATCCGCTGGTAGCGCGCGATCGCGTCGGTGTGCGTGTAGGAGAACACGTGGCCCACATGCAGCGAGCCGCTAACCGTCGGCGGCGGCGTGTCGATCGAGAACACGCGCTCGCGCGCCGCCGAGCGGTCGAAGCTATACGTGCCGTCGCGTTGCCACGCCCCGCTCCACTTCGCCTCCAGGCCGTCCAGCGTAGGGCGCTCGGGCACGCGCGCGTCTGTGTGTTGCTGTGAGGACAAGCCGCTGATCGTATCCGCCACCGGCCTGTTGCTCGTGTGTCGAGTGCTTTTTTGTTATTTGTGTTGGTTGGGTGGGGTGGGGAGGGTTTGGATGTGAAGGCTTTGTAGGACTCGTAGGGCCTGGGTTCGGCGGGAGGCGCTGGCGTGCGGGCCGAGCGCGATGTGTGTTTGGAAGAGGCGTCCGGCTGTTCGGAAGCGGATCATGTAGCTGGGGACGGTCCAGCACTCGTAGTTGGAGGGGTGTGCGGGAAGCGTGAATGCCGCGGGCTTGGGTGGGAAGGCTGCATTCTGTGGCGGTGTGAGGATGGCGTTTGGTGGTGTTTTGTATTCGAAGAGGTAGATCAGTACGCCGTTGGCTGGTAGCGCGGTCTCTGCGTGGCGAGGGCTGCAGCTTCCTCCGCCTGTTGTGGTGGGGTAGGAGGTGATGAGGAGGCGGTCGTATGGGTAGGTCAGCGGGGTGTCTGGCGGTGGGAATACGTGCCAGCCCTTTGGGTAGCTGACGCTGATCGCGTGGGGTAGTGAGGCGTTGGGCCAGGCATCATTCGAGAGGGGCGGGTTGGAGTGGCGCCCGCCGCCCGATCCGCCGCCGGCGAGGAAGGCGATTCCTGCGAGGATCGTTATGAGCAGGGTGGTGATGGCGGTGCGGCGGTGTCGTTGGCGGTTGCGTGCGTCATCGATCAGCCCGTCCTCCGGGGCTTGTGCCGGCGGCTGGGGTGGTGCTGCTATTGCCATGGGATCTCCGTTCTAACGTGCATATCGCTATTATTACTAGCACTATGGTGTCTGTCAAGATCGACCGGTCTGATCGTGCTCTGCTGCACGATCAAGTCGCCGCGCAGATCCGTCGAGCGATCACCGACGGTGAAGTGGCACGGGGCGAGCGTCTACCGCCCGCGCGCGACCTCGCGGCTGTCTTGGGCGTGAACACGAATACGGTGCTCCGGGCGCTGCGGCTGCTGCGCGACGAAGGTCTGGTGGAGCTTCGCCGGGGGCTCGGCGCGCGAGTGACCGGGACCCCAGAGCGCGTGGAGCTGATCGCCAAGGCCGTCGAACTGCTCCAGCTCGGCCGTGCGAGCGGCCACGCCCGCTCAGAGCTCGTAGAGCTCCTGCAAGGCCTCCCCTGAGCTCCAGGAGCAAGCTCCCGGTCCCAGCAGGCTGGCGGAAAGAGGGACTAGAGCCGAGTCCAGCGAGCTCCAGGACCGCTTCCTTCAGAGGCGATTTTCCGTGAGCTTTTCAGCTCGTTGAGCACAAGACGGATGGTTCCTGGACTGATTCCGGGAAGCGCGCGCTGGATGTCGCGCGTGCGGAAATGTCGCGGCGCCTGCTCGAGGATCCAGACGCGAACGCGCTCCTGCTTGTTGCCCCCGCGCTGTCCCTCGGCGATCCTCCGCTCGAAGTCCTGGTAGGCGTCGTCCAGGATGCGAACGAGATACGAGGTCCAAGGCCAGATGCTGTGTTCTCCTCCGTGCCAGCCTTGCTGTGATTCATAGAGACTTGCGTAGTAGGAGTTCTTCGAGTCGAAGATGCGCTGCTCGATGCTCACATAGCGAGCGACGCCGTAGCCCTGGGCAAGCAGCTCATGGGTTGTCACCAGACGCGCCAGTCTTCCATTGCCATCGGCGACGGGGTGGATCGCCAGGAGATCCACGACCAGGGCCCCAAGCAGGACAAGCGGATGCGCGCGAGCCTCGGCCTTGGACTCGTTGTAGCGATCTAGCAACTCTGGCAGCAGCACCTCTGTCTGTTTCTCGTCGGGAGGGGTGAACAAGACCTCACGCCGACCGCCCTCATACGAGACGATGTAGTTCGGCTCGCTCTTCAGGTAGCCCCCTCGCCCCTCCACGTGACGCAAGAGCAAGCGGTGAAGGTGGAGCAGAAACGGGAGACTCAGGGGCTCGTAGCTCTCGAGGCGCATGAGCGAGTCGACGGCATCGCGGTAGCCGGCGAACTCCCGCTCGTTGCGATTGCGAAAGCGAGGCGACCCCCCGGCGATGATCTCGGCGCGCTCGCCGTCGAGCACGATGTTCTCGATCGCGTTCGACGCCGTTATCGAAGCAACCCGAGCGGACTCGGAGAGCTGTTGGAGGAGCTCGGGCAGCTGGTCTGCGAACAGGCGCTCTTGACCTCTTCCGGTATCGATTCGAGCCAAAGCCGCACCAAGCTCGACAGGCTGGTTGGCAAACGTGCTCTGGAGATCGACAAAGCTCCTCATGGTGCTAACTATCGCATAATAATGCTAAAAAGCCGCTTTATTAGCACCACTATCGATGATTGCGCCATTTCCGCGCCTACCCCATGCTGACGTAGCCCGTCGCCTCGCTCGCGCCGCGCACGTTCGCGGCGACCTTGTTTTGGTAGTTGCCCTCGATCGTCGCGATCTGCCCGCTGGGCAGCACTTCCTTGACGATCCCCACGTGCCGGTCGCCGAACACGATCAGATCGCCCGGCTTCGGCATCACGCCCGGCCCGTTCGCGAGCGCGCGCCCGCTGCCCTGCGCCCACGACCAGATCGCCGACACCGAGCCGAGGCCCTGGCCCGCCTCGCCCAGCGGCGTTCCCGCCTGGCTGGCCGCCCACGAGGCGAAGTACGCGCACCAAGGCTCGCCCGGCGCGGCCCCGGCGGTGGACGCGCGGTACTGCGCGATCGCTGGCGATTCGTTCGAGCCCGGCGGCTGCTCGGCCTGGCCAAGCTGACCTTCGGCGGCCGCCAGGAGGCGACTGCCCCCGCCCGCCGGCGCGTAGGCAAGCGGCGAAGCGCCCGTCGCCTGCTGCAGAGCGCTCGCGAACGACGTCGAGGCGCTCGTGGCCGTGGCCGTCGACGGCGCTTGCGTGCCGCCGCTCACCGCTGCGCCCCCGCCGATCATCCCAGCCGGGTTTGCGAGCTCCTGCCTGATGGCGCCGATCCGCACCAGCGTGGACTCGATCGACATCACCCCGTGTAATCGGCGGGCGAGACAGGTGCTTTAGAGCCGTGGCCTGGGGCGTCGGCTACATCCCTGAGGAATCCCTTAATGAATTAGTTGATAATATCAGTCTTACCATTGATTGCTTCTATGTTTCGCGAGCTACACCGATAGCCCAATGATCTTCCAGACCCCTCCCATGAGCTTTGAAGAGGCCGCGGCCCTGGAGAAGATCGACGAGTTGCGCCGTAAGCTCAGGTTCCAGGTCGCCCAGCCGCGGCGATGGGTGGGGCAGGTCAGGCGCGTGCTTGGAGCTCGCGCGATCCAGGGCTCGAACAGCATCGAGGGCTACGACGTATCCGTGGAGGATGCGCTCGCCGCGATCGGGGGCGATGCGCCGACCGACGCTGGGGAAGAGGATTGGAACGCGGTGTCCGGCTACCGGCGAGCGATGACCTACGTACTCCAGCTGGCCCAGGATCAGCACTTCGAATACACGCCGCAGATCCTTCGCAGCCTGCACTTCATGATGACCGAGTACACGCTGGACGCCAGCCCCGGACTATGGCGGCCCGGACCGATTTGGATCCGTAACGACGCCACGGGCGACATCGTCTATGAGGGGCCAGCCAGCGAGGAGATTCCAGGCCTCATCGAGGAGCTGGTCGACGATCTGTCACGTGACGACCAGACCCCGGTGCTCGTCAGAGCCGCGATGGCACACCTGAATCTCGTCATGATCCATCCGTTTCGCGACGGCAATGGGCGCATGTCTCGTTGCCTACAGACGCTGGTGCTTGCGCGCGACCAGATTCTGGCTCCACAATTCTCGAGCGTCGAGGAGTACCTGGGACGCAACACCCAGTCCTATTACAAGGTGCTGCAGCAGGTCGGAGGCGAAAACTGGCATCCACAACACGACGCTCGGCCTTGGATCAGATACTGCCTGGAGGCACACTTCATACAGGCAAGCAGCGTCTTGCGCCGCGTGACCGAGTCTGGAGCGATCTGGACACGCCTCGAAGCCATCTGTGCGGAGAAGCGTCTGCCAGCTCGGATGCTGAGTGCGCTGTTCGACGCCACGGTCGGGATGAAAGTCCGCAACGCCTCCTACCGCACCGCGCTGAAGATGTGGGAGGAGGAGATCAGCAACCAGAGCGCTACGAGCGATCTTCGAGCGATGGTCAACGCCGGCCTGCTCGAGCAATTCGGGGCGAGGCGCGGAACCTACTACCAAGCCACCGACCAGCTCCGAGAGATCTGGGAGGACGTACGCAAGAGCAGGCAGCCGATTAACACAAACTCTCTATTCGCGATCAATTAAAATGAGACGGGCGACCGTCGCCGCCCGTCTCGAAACCACCGTTCCCTCGATGAAGCGGCGGTATATGGCTCCTGCCGGCCCTTTCCCAGGCCGTCGGAAGCGTTTTATGACCCGCCTGCCCCGCGGCGGCCGATCGTGAAGATCGGCCAGCGGATCAGAAGGGCTTCACTGCAGCGGTGGCGTCCTCTACGCCACCGCTGAGGAAGTGTTGAACTACTGCAGCAGCTTCAGAACCGCGTTCGGGAGCTGGTTGGCCTGCGCGAGGATCGACACACCAGCCTGCTGGAGCACCTGCTCCTTGGTGAACTTCGTCATCTCCGAGGCCATGTTCACGTCGACGATGCCGCTGACCGCTGACTGGAGGTTCTGGCTGTAAACTTCCAGGTTGGCCTGCGTGTACTGAATGCGGTTCTGCACCGAACCGAATTCACCGGCGGCCGTCGTGACTTTCTGGATGGCTTCGTCGATCGATTTGATTTCCGTGAGTTCGACGCCTTCGGTGGCACCTTCGAGTTCGAGGGTTTTCACGGCGATCACTTCTTCGTCGTTCGCGCCCACCTGGAAGGAAATCGTCGCTTCTTCGGAAAGCAGCGCGACTTCGTTGAACTTCGTCGTTTCACCGACGCGTGTGATCTCTTCTTTGAGCTGTTCAGCCTCAGCTTCGATCGCTTCCTTGTCCGTTTCCGAGGTCGTGCCGTTGGCGTACTGCACCGCGAGCTCACGGATGCGCTGAAGCATCTGCACAACATCGCTGAGCGAACCCTGAGCGGTCTGCGCAAGCGAGACCGCGTCCTGGCTGTTCAGAGTCGCCTGGTTGAGGCCGTTGACCTGGCCCTGCAGGCGCTGACTGATGGCGTAACCGGCGACGTCGTCGGCGGCCGAGTTGATGCGCAGGCCCGAAGACAGACGCTGCATCGACATCGACAGCGCGTTCTCGGTCCGGTTGAGGTTCCTCGAGGCGTTCAGCGCCTCGATGTTCGTGTTGATCGTTAGACCCATGCGTTCATCTCCTTGATGACGGTTTTGTGATGTGGTCCCAAATCGACTCCATGTCGATTCACGCCGTTTTATCGTCAGCGCGTCGGGAAACTTGAGGCTCGCCCCCTCTTGCCGACTGGATTCCCGCCGCGCGCACGATTTCCTGCACGACGACGTCCGATCTCAGGCCCTCACGTCGATGTGCGGGCGTCCATCGTCCTCCTCGCCGCGCCCCTCCTCCTCGGGGTCGTGCGCCCCGCGCTCGGCGGGGTCTCGCCGCTGCTGGCGCTCCTCGCGGGTGGGACGGTCGCGCTCGCGGCTGATCCGCTCCAGGCGCTCCACGGGGACCGTCGTGCCGCGCGCAATCAACGGCGGGCCCGGCGCGATCGGGTGGATCGGGTCCATTACCGCTCCAGCAGCTGCTGCTCGCGCGCCTTGATCTCCAGCACCACCAGGCGCCGCCACACGAACACCGCGCCCGCCCACGCCGCCACATAGCAGACGACTCCCGCGACGAGCGCGCGCAGGCCCGCTTCGGCGAGCGTGCCGATCGGCAGCGACAGGTAGCCGCCGAGGAAGAATCCCGCGAGACCGCCCCAGCTCTTCGCGCGCGCCACCGAGCGGGAGGCGCGCGGGTGCGCGGCCACGCTCGGCCCGTCCCCCACCACCTCCGCTGGCGCGCCCTTCTTGTCCTTCTTGCTCGCGCCCTTGTCCGCCTTGGCGCTCTTCTCCGCCTTGGCGCTCTTCTCGGCCTTCGCGCTCTTCTCGGCCTTCGCGCTCTTGACCTCCGGCGCATTCGCCGGCGGGTCCGGCTCCGTCGCCTCGGGAGGATCGAGCACGGCGGTGTCAGCTGCCATAGCTGTCTTCCATCAGGCCGCGACGGCGTTCGGTGCGCTGGCACTCGAAGATGAAGCGCACCAGGCGCCTGCGGTCGAAGTCGCTGATGCCGTCGAACTCCACCGCGCGCCGGCCTCTGGAGTCTGTGCGCACGACCTTGCCCGTGCCCATGATCGCGCTGTCACCCGGCGTCAG
This sequence comes from Solirubrobacteraceae bacterium, assembly GCA_036281155.1. GTDB lineage: Bacteria > Actinomycetota > Thermoleophilia > Solirubrobacterales > Solirubrobacteraceae > Palsa-744. Next base: position 6,829 of record DASUPL010000240.1, read on the forward strand.
CGTGAGCTGGAATTTGACCTCCTCGCCGATCTTCAGCGTGTCGGGTCCCGCGAGCAGGAAGCCGCCGCCGCTGAGATCGACCGTGTAGCTGCGGATCTGCAGGCTGTCGCCGCCCGCGTACACGAGCACCGGACGAGCGGACTTGATGCGCACGAACTCGCGCTCCTGGAGCACCTCGACCGAATACGGGCCCGTGACGTGCAACACGTCCGGCTCGGAGTGGTCGGGGATCTCGAACTCCCCGCGCAGGC
>DASUPL010000241.1:0-6997 GCA_036281155.1 Solirubrobacteraceae bacterium
GCCGTCGTTCAACGACATGGTCGTGAAGGCGTGCGCGCTCGCGCTGCGCGAGCACCCGCGCGCGAACGGCAGCTACCGCGACGGGCGCCTGCAGTTGCACTCGCGCGTAAACGTCGGCGTGGCGGTGGCGGCGGATGACGCGCTGGTGGTCCCCACGGTGTTCGACGCGGAGGAGAAGTCCCTGGGGGAGATCGCCCGCGAGACGCGCGCGCTGGCCGAGCGCGTGCGGGATGGCACGATCACGCCGCCGGAGCTGGGCGGCGGCACGTTCACGGTTTCCAACCTCGGCATGCTCGGCGTGAGGAGCTTCACCGCGATCGTCAACCCGCCGCAGGCCGCGATCCTGTCCGTCGGCTCGCTGGAGCAGCGGGCAGTGGTACGCGACGGCGAGATCGTCGTCCGCCACACGATGACCCTCACGCTCGTGTGCGACCACCGCATCCTCTACGGCGCAGATGCCGCCCAGTTCCTCGCGCGTGTGGGCGAACTGCTTGAGACGCCGTCGTCGCTGACGCTCTGACCAAAGAGCGCTCTCTGCGTGCCCTGGTTGGGGGAGATTTCACTAACTGTCTCCATCTTGTGGACTTGCGGTGAGTTTGCTACACCATGGGCGAAGCGCGATAACGCGCGTAAACTGAGGAGTTGGGATGAGACGGATCAGGATATTGCTACTCACTCTTGGGTTCGTGGCTGGCTGGAGCGCGATTGTGCCGGTCACAACACAGGCCACCGAAGGACCATTCTATGTAGTTGGGTCCATGTTGTTGTTAGCAGGTGAAGTAAACTCAATCAAAGTCGCTAACCAGGTGACATCTTATGTACTAAAAATCACTACAGCAAAAGTGAAGGTTATCTGCTCCATACTCACACTCAAAGCGAACGCAACGATATACGGTTCAACCGGCGCTCACCCTGGTACCGGGAAAGAGATCATGGAATACGAGGGATGCGAAGGCGGGGGCGTAGGCGAAGGCCTCGCAAACTGTATGCCACAAAGCGGAAAATTCAGCACGGCCGCTCTTTCCAGCACTCTAGGGTATGCGAGCGCGAGCAGGTCTGCGCCGGTCTTAACGCTCTACAAGCCCGAAGCCGGCTCGACGCTTGCAACGATCAAATTCACCGGGACAGAATGCGTCGCCAGCTCGACGACTGTTACAGGCACCATCGTTGGCAAGGTAAGTCCAGAAGGACATACGACGGGAAAAGTCACGATCAGCTTCGCTGAAAGTCAACCAACCATTTTCACCGAAGATGGCGGATCGCTGAAATCAGTGAAACCCTCAATCAAAGCGTTTGGCAACGCGGCGACGTTCACGGGCGAAACCCAGTTTGGGTTGGCAGCGCTAATGATAGGTTGGGGGGTGTTCTTGTAGGACTCTGAAGGACAAGAAAGCGGATCAGACGCCGGCAAGCGGATCTTCCCATCGCAACCCCGCGAAGCGTGAGAAGTCGTTGTCGCACGAGCACAGCGTCGCACCGTGCTCGATCGCCAGCGCGGCCAGATGGGCGTCGCTCGTCAGGTTGCCAGCTGTGCCGACTGGCGTGAGCATCTCTCGTAGAACCGCCGCGTGGCGATCTGTTGGGTGGACGATCGTGACGGACGGCTGTGCCAGCCAGCGATCGACGACATTCAGTGCGGTGTTCGGCTCCAGCGCACCCGCGAAAGCCGCCGGATTGGTGCTGATCCGGATGAAGCCGAGGACGGTCGCCCACGCCAGCGCAACAGTCTCCGAGCCCGAAAGTGTCTCGTTCACCCACGCCAATGCGGCGCAGTGTCGAGGTGAAAACTCGTCGGCTGCGTACAAGAGGATGTTGACGTCGGGCAGCTTCACTTGCGCAAGGCCATCTTGCGCAAGATCTCTTCGTCCTCGAGTTCTCCCGCGAGGCGGAGCGCCTTGTCCAAGTTGATCCCCGGCCGCACGCCCATAGGGAAAGTCTTCATCCGAAATGGCCGGGCGGGCGGAGATTGCCCGCTCAGACCAGCGCGCACCGCATCGTTGAGCACCACCTTGAACGGGACTCCGCGCTCACGCGCGGCCTGCTTCAACTTCGCGGCGACATCCTCGTCGAGTGTCACGGTAGTTCTCATGAGAAGCATCATAACATCAGCATTCTTGCTGTCATGATGCTCCAATGCTGGGGCGCTAGGCTGAAGTGCGGATGAACGCTGCAAGCAAGCCTCCTGACGAGCTGTGGGTCTGCCACATGGGCCTTGTCCCCTACTCCGGCGGACTGGCCATCCAGGAGACACTCCGCGCCCGTCGCCAGGCCAGCGAGCTGCCCGACACCTTGCTGCTGCTCGAGCATCCGCCCGTCTACACGCGCGGCCGGCGTTCGGCCGCGGGCGAGCTGCCATTCGGCGAGGACTTCTATCGCGACAAAGGCATCGAAGTGCTCGACACCGACCGCGGCGGGCGCATCACCTACCACGGCCCCGGCCAGCTGGTGGGCTATCCGATCATGGACGTAACCGACGTGGTGGCGCACCTGCGCACGATCGAGGACGCGATCGTCGAGGCGCTCGCCGAGGCGGGCGTCCACGCGCACGCGCGACCGGAGGACGGCCCCGACTACACGGGTGTGTGGGTCGAGGATCGCAAGATCGCATCGCTCGGCGTGCACGTCTCGCGCGGAATCTCCACGCACGGCTTCGCCGTCAACGTGTGCAACGACCTCGACCCGTTCTCGTGGGTCGTCGCGTGCGGGCTGCCCGATGTGCGCATGACGTCGCTCGCCGCCGAGACCAACGGTGAGGACGAGTCGCTCGCGTGCTTTCGCGAGCGTGTCGCCCATAGCTTCTGCAGCGCCCACTCACGGCGCCAGCGCCTGGTCTCGCAAGAGCGGCTGCTCGAGGCGGTACCGGCATGAGTGCTACTCGATCCCGCGCCAACCCCGGCGGCATGGACGTGCTGAAGGTGCTCGGCTCCGACGTACGGCCGCTGCGCGAGCGCAAGCCGCCGTGGTTCAAGGTGCCCGCGCCCGGCGGACAGCGCTACCGCGAGCTGACGGAGCTGATCCGCTCGGAGAACCTGCACACCGTCTGCCAGGAGGCCGCGTGCCCGAACGTGGGCGAGTGCTGGGAGCGCGGCACCGCGACGTTCATGATCCTCGGCGACACGTGCACGCGCCGCTGCGGCTTCTGCAACGTGAAGACCGGCAAGCCCACGTGGAACGACCCGCTCGAGCCGGCGCGCGTCGCGCGCTCGATCGCGCGCATGGGCCTGCGCCACGCGGTCATCACGTCCGTCGACCGCGACGACCTGCCCGACAAGGGCGCATCCGCGTTCGTGGGCGTCGTGCGCCAGGTCCGCCGCCAGGCCCCCGATTGCCAGATCGAGCTGCTCACACCCGACTTCCAGGGGCAGGAGATGCCGCTCGCGAAGGTCATCGCCGAGCGCCCCGACGTGTTCAACCACAACGTAGAGGTCGTCCCGCGGCTCTACTCGATCGCGCGCCGCGGCTCGGAATTCGAGCGCTCCTGCCGCGTGCTGCGCCTCGCCGGGGAGCTCGGTGAGGGCGAGGTGGTGACGAAGTCCGGGCTGATGGTCGGCCTCGGCGAGACGCACGAGGAGATGGTCGACACGTTCGCCGCGCTGCGCGAGAGCGGCGTGCGGGTGCTCACCGTCGGGCAGTACCTGCGCCCCTCCGAGCGCCATCTGCCGATCGTCCGCTACTGGCACCCCGACGAGTTCGTCGCCCTCGAGGAGGCCGCGTACGCGCTCGGCTTCGACCACGTCGCCGCGGGCCCGCTCGTGCGTTCCTCCTACCACGCCGACCAGCACGTGCCGCAGGCGCGCCCTGGTGTCGGACCGCTCGCGGCCAGCGGGTAGTCTCGCTCGATCTTCCCGCTCAAGGACAACATCCCGCTCGCGCGGCTGCCGCTGGTCACGTTCGCGCTCGTCGCGATCAACGTGATCGCCTACCTGCTCGAGGTCCGCCACGGCGGCGGTTTCTTCGGCGGTCCGGCCGACGGCGTCGCGGTCCACTACGGCGCGATCCCCTACGAGCTCACGCACCCGAGCCACCACTGCGAACTCGTGAACGTGCAGAGCCCCGAAGGCCTGCTCTCGACGGTCGCCTGCCAGGGCCAGCCGGGCGTGACCGGCAGCCCGGGCGCGCAACCCGCCACTTGGGAGACCATCTTCACGTCGATGTTCCTGCACGGAAGCTTCCTGCACATCCTCGGCAACATGGTCTTCCTGGCGATCTTCGGACCGACCGTCGAGGATCGCGTAGGCCGCGTGCGCTTCACCGCCTTCTACCTGCTCGGCGGCCTCGTGGCGCTCCTCGCGCAGGTGCTCACCGACCCCAGCTCCACAGGCCCCACGCTCGGCGCCTCGGGCGCGATCGCCGCGGTGCTCGGCGGCTACCTGCTGCTGTATCCCCGCGCCCGCGTGCTGACGCTCGTGTTCATCGTGTTCTTCGTCACGCTCCTCGAGGTCCCCGCCGTGTTCCTGCTCGGATTCTGGTTCCTCGAGCAGCTGTACTTCGGCCTCGGCGGTCTCGCGAGCCCGTTGGGCGGCGGGCAAGGCGTGGCGTACTTCGCGCACATCGGCGGCTTCGCCTTCGGCCTGCTCGCGATCCGGCTGTTCCTTCGTCGCGATCGCGACGATTCACGTCTGCCCGTGTATTGATGCGATGCGATACCGCGAATCAGGAGTCGTGAAACGGCAGTCGCGCCTGGAGCTGGTCCCGAGCGAGGTCGAAAGGATCGGCGGCGATTCGCGCGGGTCGTCGTTGACGAACCTTCACCCTGAGCTGGACGACAGCCGCCATGGGCACGTAGTACCGGCCTCGGCCCTGACCGACCGATTCGAGCAGATCGGCGTCGACCATGGCCTTGAGGTCACGGCTGGCGGTCAGATCGGAAATCTCTTCGCTGAGCGTTTCACCGACGAGCTTTCGGTACATCGCGTTGCGTAGGCGGATGCCGTGTGCCGCGTCGTATAGAGCGCTGGCGGCGCGTTCGGGCAGGCCCTTCGCCGCAGCAAGACTGGAAGCAGCGGCCCATAGCCCCTCCGCCTCCTCGATCCGCCGCAGATGTGTCATCGCCTGGCGATAGTGGGCTGTCAGACAGAACTCGATCCAAGGCCCGACGCTTCGCGTCGGGTTCCACGAGCCCTGCCCGACCTCTACCAGCACGTCGTAGTAGGCCTGGGTGTTGCGTCCGAGATGCTCCTCGATGCTCGAGAACACGGGCGCCACGATTTGCTCGCGCGCAAGGACCAGCGTCTGCAGAGCTCTCGCCATCCGCCCGTTTCCGTCGCTGAACGGGTGGACCATCACGAGGTTCAGGTGAGCCACGGCGGCGCGGACGAGCACGGGTGCCTCGCTGCGTTCCAGCTCCTCGAGGGTGGCCCCGATGAGTGCGGGGACGCGGTCGTGCGCAGGGCCCTCGTACACGACCTCACCGCTGTCTTCCTTGCGCACAAAGACCGCGCCTGGGCGCCAGCGACCGGGGTTCTTCTTGAGATCGTGCTTGATCATCATGAAGTGCAGCGCCTTCAACAGGCCCTCGTCGACCGTCGAGGGCACAGGGTCTTGGGCGATCTGCAAGACATAGGTCATCGCGTCTCGGTAGCCGGCGAGGGCCAAGCGGGTGTCGGCATCGGCGTCCAGGGGTGGCTCGTCGTCGACGGCCGCAAGCACGTCGTCGAGACTCGCGTTGTATCCCTCGATGCTGTTTGACCCCTGGACAGCGCGAGCGAAGGCCATGCGCCGTAGACTCCCCGACCACCGTCGCGGCTCCGCCACGCGGAATCGAAGTTGCTGACGCGCCTCGTCGATGAGCTCGAGAACGCGCAGCTCGGCAGGCCCACAACCCGGTGTCTTGAAGATGATCTCAGCCATGATAGGTTCAACCTATCATTCAAGCATGTGTCTGCTTTGGAGGGGAATAGACGGGCGCGCCGCCATGGTCGAGCGCGCGAGCACGCCCGCATGAGCCGCCTGGTCGTGCTCGCGATCGCGCTCGTGTTCATCGCCGGCTTCGCGTTCCTCACGGTCGTCGCGGTGGCCGAACAGGGCGTTACCGTTGCGAGCTTCGTCTCCGTCTTCGTCCTCGTGCTGATGGGGGTGGGAATCGTGGGAGCGCTGTTGAATCCCCCCAAATGAGTCAATCGCCGTTCCTCACACCCGACCAGAGCCGCCGGCGGCGGGAACTCGCCGCGCAACGGCGGCGCGCGCGCCGGATGATCTTCGCCGGCGTGCTCGGCGCGGCGATCCTCGCCGCGCTCGCGGTCACGATGGCGCTGGGCAAGCGCTCCGAGGGCGGCCGTCACGGCCCCAACTCGGCGTCGAGCGCGAAAGCGCTGACGGCGAAAGCGCCCACGCTCTCGCCCGGCGGCCTGCCGCTGGCGAAGCCCGCGCTGGCGTTGGCGGGGATCGCGACGCCGTCGCTGAACCCCGTGCACATCGCGTTCCACAGGCCGCCGCGCGCGGGCATGCTGTTCGATCTCACGACCGGCAGGGTGCTGTGGGAGCACAACCCGCACCTGCGCGTGCGGATCGCGAGCCTCACGAAGATGATGACCGCGCTGCTGACCGTGAAGGCGGCGGCGCCGAACGCGCACGTGCTCGTCACGCGCCAGGCGATCAACACGAGCGGCTCGAAGGTGGGCGTGCTGCCGCTGGGGCGCCACGTGCGCCTGGAGAGCATGCTCTACGGCCTGCTGCTGCCGTCCGGCAACGACGCCGCCGTGGCGCTGGCCCAGCACGTGGCGGGCGGCGAGAAGGCGTTCGTGGCGCGCATGAACGGCGAAGCGGCGGCGCTGGGAATGGGCTGCACGCACTACTCCTCGCCGTCGGGCTTCTACGACGCGGACAACTTCTCATGCGCGGCGGATCTGGCGGTGCTCGCGCACGTGGACATGGAACAGCCGCGCATCGTGCGCGTCGTGCACACGTACGCCGCGGCGCTGCCGTTCCCGATCAAGGGCGGCAAGCTCTACATCTACAACAACAACCCGCTGCTGATCTACAAATACCCCGGAACGAC
>DASUPL010000242.1:0-5412 GCA_036281155.1 Solirubrobacteraceae bacterium
GCTTCGAATCGTTGCGCCAGCTCGTATCCGTAGCTGGGCCGCTCGATCACAAGCCCGAGGAGCGCCCACTGGACGGCGGATTGCATCGGGCTGGCGCCTTTCTTGGCGCGTGTCTGCACTACTGCTCTGTCTTCCATCTAACGACAGAGTACTCGCAGCACAACCGCTCGGCAAAGCTTGTTTCTAACTATTTGCGCCCATCTTCCGCGCACTATCTACAGACAGTCACAATGTAGAACATTCAAACGCCTGTCTTATCAGTGGCGCCGTGGCCCGCCATGATTCGCTCCGATGAACACATATGCAGACATCGAGCGCCTGCCGTCGCAGCTTGCGAACGGCTCGCGTCTGCGCCATCTCAACGGAGGAGCGAACGCTTTGGCCGATGGACCGAGTGCGACCGAGGTTGGCGGGGGGTCCGTGTCTCTGACGGGCGCGGACAACGAGAAGATCGTGATCGAGCTCTCGCCGGCTCAGGTCGACCGCGTCGTGCGCGGCGCGGCGGAGAGCGGCAACATGTCCGTCCTGCTGTCGGGGTTGGACGACGTGCGCGAGGTGTTGGCGCGCGAGCCTCGCCAGCTGGAGGACAGCCGGCTGTCGCGTTCGCTCTTGGCCGGGCTGCTGATGCTTGCCTCATTTCCCACGGACGGGAGCTATCTCGGGAACGCCGAAATCGCCCGGATGCTCGACATGAACCCCAGCACCACCCACCGCTACGTCTCCACGCTCGTGGCGGTCGGCCTGCTGGAGCGCGATCCGGCGACGCGCCGCTATCGCCTGGTCTGACGCCGTGCTCAGGCCCCTCCGTAGGAGGCTGGCGCGGGGGGATCTCCGCGCATGCCTGCCAGCGATGCCAGTAGCGCTGCTGCGCCGGTACCCCCGAGCACGCGCAGGCGATGTAGTCGATACGGGTCGTCGTGGGGGTGCGCCCAGCCGGGGACTACGGTCGTGGACCCCGTATAACCCGCCGCGCGGACCTCGGCCACGACGGCCGCGTTGTAGTGGCCGGATGGGTAGCAGAACCAGTTGACCGGCACGCCGTAGCGCCGCTGCACCACGCGCCGGGCGACGGCGACCTCGTGGCGCAGCTGGGCGGGGTCGAGCGCGATCAGGTCGGCGTGGCTGAAGCCCTGGGTGTCGAGCTCCCAACCCGCCTTCACGAGCTCGCGGACCTGCCGCTCTCCGAGGCCGCCCTGCGACGGCGGTAGGCCCGTCAGCTGGATGTTCTCATCGCCCACCCAGCCGAGCCCGCGCAGGATCGGCAGCGCCTGCGTGTACTGCGATTGGTAGCCGTTGTCGAAGCTGATCACGATCGGTTTGCCGGACCCCATGGAGACGCCCCGCCGCCAGTGGGACGCGACCTGATCGAGCGTCACCGCATGCCAGCCCGCGTCCTTCAGCGCCTGCATCTGTGCCGCGAACAGTCGCGGCTCGACGTACAGGCCGGGGAACGACGCGCCCGGGGGAGGGGCGGCGATCACGTGGTACATCAGGATCGGCACGGGGGTCGTGCCGGGCGGACCCACGACCGGGCGCGTGGCGCTCGGCGATCGCTTGGCGGTTGACTCATGGGCGCCCTTGCGGTGCGAGGCGGTGGCGGACGCGCTGCCGCGCGAGGCCGAGGGTGAGCCGCCGGATCTCGAGGCGATGAGGGTCACCACGAGCGCGCCCAGCAGCAGCGTTGCGCCCAGGGCGGCTGCTCTGCGTCTGCGTCGCCGGATCTCCCGCCGACGCTGCTCACGACGGATGCGAAGGGTCTCGGGGTCGAAAATAAGACTCAGTCTTGTGTTGTGTTAGCGTGGCGGCGAATGGGAAAGCTCGCTCTCTGCTTCGTCTTGCTGTGTATCACGCTTGCGCTCGCTGGCTGCGACCGCTCGGGCCTCACGCCTGTCGACTCCACGTCCACGCCTTCGAAGCTGCCTCGCTTCGAGGTCGTCGCGGCTGAGAACTTCTGGGGCAGCCTCGCCGCGCAGCTCGCCGGCTCGAGGGCCGATGTCCACAGCATCATCGTCAACCCGAGCACCGATCCCCACAGCTATCAACCGACCGCACGGGACGCGCGTCTGGTGGCGGGCGCGAACATTGCGATCGTCAACGGCGCCGGCTACGACGACTGGGCGAAGCGACTGCTGGGGGCGAGTCCCGCGAGCGGACGCGTGACCCTCGACGTCGGAGCTCTACTCGAGTTGGGGCCTGGCGCAAACCCACATCGCTGGTATTTCCCCGGCGATGTACGGACGGTGCTCGACGCGATCGCCGCCGACTACGAGCGCCTGGATCCCGCCGACGCCGCGTACTTCGCGCGGCGCAGGCAGATGCTGCGCCGGAGCGGCTTCGCCCGCTATGAACAGCTGCTACGCGAGATCCGCGGCAGATACGCGGGCGTGACCGTCGGCTACAGCGAGAGCCTCTTCCAGGGCCTCGGCGAAGCCCTTGGGCTGAAGCTGAAGACCCCTTACAGCTTCGCCAAGGCGATCACCGAGGGCACGGACGTGACCGCCCAAGACAGGCAGACCGTCGACGCGCAAGCACAGCGGCGCGAGATCGCGGTATGGGTGTTCAACAGCCAGAACGTCACGCCCGACGTGCGGCGCGTGAACGAGATCGCGCGCGAACGGCACATCCCGATCGCGACCATCACCGAGACGCTCTCACCCGCGTCGGTCGGCTTTCAGCGCTGGCAGGAGAGCCAGTTGGAAGGGCTTCTGCGCGCGCTGCGCCAGGCCCAGACGCCGGTCAGTCGCCGCTGAGGTTCGGCGGCAGCGGCTGGCCCGGCGTCGGCGGGTCGGCGGCGAGCAGCTGGGGCACCGTCACGAGGCGCAGGCCGCGGGCGCGCAGCCCACGGATGATCTTCGGCAGCGCGGCGATCGTCTGTGTGCGCACGCCGCCCGCGTCGTGCAGCAGGATGATCGCTCCCGGACGTGCGCCCGCGAGCGCCCTGCGTACGATCGTCGCCACGCCCGGCTGCAGGTAGTCGTCGGTGTCGACCGACCACAGCACCATCAACAGCTGTAGGTGGTGCAGCTCGCGCATCGTGGTGGCGTCGAACGAGCCGTAGGGGGGGCGGAACATGTCCGGACGCTGGCCGCCGAGAAGTTCGACGCGCACGATCTGTTCGAAGAGTTCTTCGTATTGGTCGTGGGCTGACAGTTTCGCCATCTCGGGGTGGCTCTGGGTGTGGTTGCCGATCGCGTCGCCGTCTTCGATCGCGCGCCTCGTCGCGGCGCCGAAGTAGCGCAGCATCTTGCCGATCACGAAGAACGTCGCGTGGGCGTGGAAGCGCTCGAGCACGCTCAGCACTCCCAGCGTGTACGGCCCCGGCCCGTCGTCGAACGTCAGCGCCACCTCGCGCGCGCGGCCGGTGCCCTCTTTGACGAACGGCGTGTACGCGAGCACCGACTTGACGGCCTTTTTGTCGTCCGCCTGGGCGTCGGTCGGAGGTGGCGGGCGACGCGCGTGGGGCGCGACGGCGCGGTTCGCGCTCGACGCGGAGTCACGGTGGTGGGAGACGAGCAGGGCGGCGAGGATCGCGAGCGCGCCCAGCGCGAGCACGATCGCGGCCAGAATCCGGCGTCGTCGGATCGGCGGTTGTCGCGGGGGCTGCGCCTCGGGCGGCGCGCTGGGAGGGTCGGCGGGCTCGAGCTCGAGTCCGGAATCGGGCTCGGGCGATGACGCACGCGCCCGCGCGGCCCTCTGCTGATCCTCGAAATCCCAGTTCCAGTGCGGGCCCATGCTCAGGGTCAGGCAACGATACAGCGGATGGCGCAGCTCCGTGAACCGGGAGTTCTCGGGGCGGATGTGCAGCAGTTAGGGTTGCCTAATAGCGATGAGCGCGCACATTCGCCGTCGAATGCGTGAGAATCCCTCGCCATGCACGTAACCGCCAAGGCCGACTACGCCGTCAGGGCTGTCGTAGAGCTCGTGAACAGCAGCCAGGAATCGCCGCGCAAGGTCGACGAGGTGGCGAAGGCGCAGGGCATCCCCGTGTCCTTCCTGGAGAACATCCTCACGCAGTTGCGCTCGTCGGGGATCGTCCGCAGCCAGCGCGGGCCCGAGGGCGGCTACTGGCTTTCACTGCCCGCCAAGGAGGTCAGTCTCGCGCAGATCATCCGCGCGGTCGAGGGGCCGCTCGTCGGCGTGCGCGGACAGCGCCCCGAGGAGATCGAGTACGTCGGCTCCGCCGAGGCGCTGCAGCAGGTGTGGATTGCGCTGCGCGCGAACCTGCGCAAAGTGCTCGAGGACGTGACCGTCGCGGACGTGGCCGCGGGCAAGCTGCCGAAAGACGTAGTGGCCCTCACGCGCGACGAAGCGGCCTGGGAAACGCGCTAAGCGCCCGAGGGAGCTAAGGCGCGAACACGCGCGGCGCAGGCAGCCGCACGGAGAGGATCTGGCCCTCGCGGAGCTCGAGCTCATGGGCGGTCTCGCGGGTGACCTGGGCCCAGATGTCGCGACCATCGTGGAGCTTCAGCTCGACGCGGACCTCAAAGCCGAGGTGCACGACGCGCTCGACGAGCGCCTCGGTGCCGCTGCCGTCGGAATAGGCGTCCCACCCACCCAGGATCTGGATGTCGTGGGGGCGCACGAACGCGTCGCCGAGGCGGTTGACGGGGCCGATGAACGACATCACGAACTCGTTGCTCGGGCTCTCGTACAGATCGCGTGGCGCTCCGGCCTGCTCGACGCGGCCGTTGTTCATGACGACGATCTGCTCGGCGACTTCCATCGCCTCCTCCTGGTCGTGGGTGACGAAGATCGTCGTCACGTGGATCTCCTCGTGCAGCCGGCGCAGCCATTCGCGCAGCTCCGCGCGCACCTGCGCGTCGAGCGCGCCGAAGGGCTCGTCCAGCAGCAGCACCTGCGGCTGCACGGCCAGCGCGCGGGCGAGCGCCATCCGCTGCAGCTGTCCGCCGGAGAGCTGGGAGGGGTAGCGCTCGGCAAGGCCTTCCAGGCGCACGAGCCCGAGCAGCTCCTTGACGCGCTCGCGGATCTCCTGCTTCGGTCGCTTGCGCACGCTCAACCCGAACGCGACGTTGTCGTGCACGGTCATGTGCTTGAACGGCGCGTAGTGCTGGAAGACGAAGCCGACGCCACGCGTGCGCGCGGGAGATTGGGTGACGTCCTCCTCGCCGATCAGCACCTCGCCGCTGTCAGGGGCCTCCAGGCCGGCGATGATGCGCAGCAGCGTCGACTTGCCGCTGCCGCTCGGGCCCAGCAGGGCGGTGAGGGCGCCGTCGCCGACGGTGATGTTGACGTCTTCCAGGGCGACGAAGTCGCCGAAGCGCTTGCCCACGCCGCGAGCCTCGATCGCCATCAGACGGCCGTCCTGCGACTGGTGCGTCGCGTCAGCACGTTCATCGCCAGCAGCGTAGCGAGTGCCAGCAGCGCGAGCACGACCGCGGCGGTGTACGCGCC
>DASUPL010000243.1:0-25758 GCA_036281155.1 Solirubrobacteraceae bacterium
GAGCACCTCGGTCGCGCAGACGAGCGCGCCGAGCCGGACGCCGTGCGCGAGCGCGCCGCAGGTCCCGATCCGCACCGCGCGCCGCAGCCCGAGGTCGGCGAGCTCCTCGAGCACGATCGCCGCGCTCGGGCCGCCCATGCCGGTCGCCTGGATCGTCAACGGCTCGCCGTCGGCCGCGGCGCCGGTGTAGCCCCACAGGCCGCGGTGGTGGTTGAACATGCGTGGCTGATCGAGCAGCGTCTGAGCCAACATCAGCGCGCGTCCGGGGTCGCCGGGGAGCAGCACGCGCTCGCTCAACTCCGCGGTGGGGTGGATGTGGATTGAGCGCGGAAAAACGGCTTGCGGGTCGGGTTGCTCCAGTGCCATCGGCCGCGACTTTAGACTTCCGCGTATGGGAACGCCCGCCGCGCCGCGCTTCTGAGTGACCGAGTCTGGAGCTGATCCGGTGCGCGAGACCGGCGAGCTGACGCTCGCGCAGGTGGCCGCGCGCGCCGGCGTGTCGGCGGCGACGGTGCGCCGCTGGGTGGACAGGGGCCTCGTGCCGGGCTATGACGGGCGCTGGACGCCCTCGGCGCTCGCGTATGTGCGCGTGGTCGCAAGATTGCGCGCGCGTGGGCACACGCTGGAGAAGATCAAGCAGGCCAGCGACAACGGCCAGCTGGCGATCGGGCCGATCGAGAACATGCTGCGCAGCTCCGACCCGCGGCATTCGCTCAAGGACGCAGCGCGCGCGAGCGGCGTGAAGCCGGAGCTGATCGAAGAGATCTACAGCACGATGGGCCTGGGAGCGGTGACGGCGGACGCGATCTCGGACGAAGACCTGGAGATGATGAGCTACGCCGCCGCCGTGCTCGGCGCTGGGTTCCCGCTGCCCGCGTTCCTGCAGCTGATGCGCGTGTACGGGCAGGTGATCGCGCAGATCGCCGACGCGGAGGTGCGCTTGATCCACCTGTATGTGCACGAGCCGTTGATGCGCGCGGGCGTTCCGAGCGTGGAGGTGGCCGAGGAGATGGAGGGCCTCGCGCGCGAGATCTTCCCGTTCGCGGCGCCGTTCATGACCTATCTGCACGGCCGGTTCCTGGCGCACTTCGTCGAGCAGGACATGATCGGCCACATGGAGGCCGACCTGCGCGACGACGCGCTCGAGGAGGGGCGGCTGCGGGTGGCGATCGCGTTCGCCGATCTCGCCGGCTACGCACGCCTGACGGTCGAACGCGGTGATGAGGCGGCGGTGAGCACGGTCGAAAGCTTCGTCAAGGCGGCCGCACGGAGCTTGCCGCTGGACGCGCGTGTGATCAAGACGCTCGGTGACGAGGTGATGGTCGTGGGCTCCGACCCGGCTGCGCTGACCGCGTGGGCGGTGGGCCTGCAGGAGCAGACCGCGCCGGGCGAGCCGCCGCCGCGGATCGGCGTGCACTACGGCGAGGCGCTGTACCGTGATGGCGACTACTTCGGGCGCGAGGTCAACCAGGCGGCGCGCGTGGTCGCGCGAGCGAGCGGCGGAGAGGTGCTCGTGACGCGCTCGGTCGTCGAGATGGCTCAGGGAGTCGACGGCCTCGAGTTCATCCGCATCGGCGAGGTGCGGCTGAAGGGCTTCTCCGAGCCGACGGAGCTGTTCGTCGTCTCGGCTCGCGAGCGGTAGTGGCGTGATGATCCGCGATGAGGTGCGCGAGGCGGTCCGCCGCGGCGGCCTCCTCTCGCGCGAGCGGCTGGGTGGGCGCTCGCTCGTGGCGATGCTCTCCGGCGGGCGCGACTCGGTCTGTCTGCTCGACGTGGCCGTGACGATGCTCGGCGCGGAGAGCGTGAGCGCGCTGCATGTCAACTACGGCCTGCGCGTGGCGGCCGCGCGGGACGAGCGCCACTGCGTGGAGCTGTGCGAGCGGCTGGGCGTGGAGCTGGAGGTGGTGCGCGCCGAGCGCGGCGAGAGCACGTCGGGCGCGCCGGGCGTGGCGGGCAACGTGCAGGCGTGGGCGCGCGAGCTGCGCTACGCCGAAGCGGCGCGCATCGCCGAGGGCCGCGACGCGCTGATCGCGACGGGGCACACGGCGAGCGATCAGGTCGAGACGATCCTCTACCGGCTGTCGGCCTCCCCTGGCCGGCGCGCGCTGCAGGGCATGGTCGCGAGCGAGGGGCGGCTGATCCGCCCGCTGCTGTCCCTCACCCGCGAGCAGACCGCCGCCTACTGCGAGGCGCGGGGTCTCGCGTGGCGCGAGGACGAGAGCAACGAGGACAATCGTTACGCGCGCACGCGCGTGCGCCATGGGCTGCTCGCGGCCCTGCGCGCGGTGCACCCCGCGGCGGAGGCCAACGTGCTGCGCACCGCCGCTCTGCTGCGCGAGGAGACCGAGCTGTTGGACGAGCTCGTCGCGCGCGAGCTGGACGGCCGCGCGAGCATCGCCGTGGCGAGGCTCGCGGAGCTGCCGGCCGCGCTGGCGCGGATGGTGGTCGTGCGCCTGGCCGAGGACGCCGCCGGCGCCTACGTTCCGCAGGCGGGCGAGCGCGTCGAGGAGCTGCTCGCGCTGGGGCGGCGCGGCGGTCGCGCCGAATTGCACGTGGGGGGACTCGCGGGCGCGGTGATCGAGGACGGAACGCTCACGATGGTCAAGCTCCCACCGCGCGCGAGCGGGCAGCCGCCGCGCGAGGGCTAGACTCCCTGGCGTGGCCACACCCGCGCCCCTCTCTGTGGAGCGTCCTCTGGGCGAGGTGCTCGTGACCGCCGAGGATCTGCAGCGTCGCGTGTTGGAGCTCGGCGAGGAGATATCGCGCGACTACGCCGGCAGGCCGCTGCTGTTGGTGGGCGTGTTGAAGGGCGCGGTGTTCTTCCTGAGCGACCTGATGCGCTTCATCGACATCCCCGTCGAGGTGGACTTCATGGCGGTCGCCTCCTACGGCTCGGCGACCGACTCCTCCGGCGTGGTGCGCATCCTCAAGGACCTCGACGCGTCGATCGAAGACCGCGACGTGCTGATCGTCGAGGACATTGTCGACTCGGGCTTGACGTTGCAGTACCTGCTGCGCAACCTCGGCTCGCGCAATCCACGCACGTTGGAGGTGTGCGCGCTGTTGACGAAGCCCGAGCGGCGCAAGGTCGACCTGCCGACGCGCTATGTGGGCTTTGAGATTCCCGACCGCTTCGTCGTCGGATACGGCCTCGACTACGCCGAGCGCCACCGCAACCTGCCCTACGTGGCGGTGCTGGACAGCTAGACGGAGCCTCCCCCCGGGCCTCGAGCGCCACCCGCAGCCGCCCGAAAGGCCGGTCTTGCATGGTACGCTGGGGAGCGGTGGTCACGACTTCAGACGGTGCCAGGACCCTCAGGAACTCGCCATGACCCGCTTCTTCAAGAGCGCCGCATTTCCTATCCTCATCGTCGTGGTGTTGGCGTTCCTGGCTGTCAAATTCTTCACGCCGAGCACGTCCAACCACCATCCGCACAGCTATCAGACGCTGGTCTCCAAAGAGATCCCCGGCCGCGAAGTCAAGTCGGTCAACTTCAAGAACAAGGGCAAAGCCCTCGAAGTCAAGCTCAAAAACGGCGAAAGCTATGAAACGGGCTACATCGAACAGCTCACGCCGGAACTGACCAAAGAACTGAGGTCCGTCGGCGCCCAGGTCAACACCGAATCGGAAAAGAGCGACGCGCTGCTGACGCTGCTCGGCTACGTGATCCCGATCCTGCTGTTCTTCGGGTTCTGGCTGTTCATCATGAACCAGGTCCAGGGCGGCGGCTCGAAAGTGATGTCGTTCGGCAAGTCGCGCGCCAAGCGCATGTCAGCGGACTCGCCGAAGATCACGTTCCGCGACGTGGCCGGCGTGGACGAGGCGGTGGAGGAGCTCCACGAGATCAAGGAATTCCTGGAGAACCCGAAGAAGTTCCAGGCGCTCGGAGCGAGGATCCCCACGGGCGTGCTGCTGTACGGCCCCCCCGGCACGGGCAAGACGCTGCTCGCCCGCGCGGTCGCCGGCGAGGCCGGTGTGCCGTTCTTTTCGATCTCCGGCTCTGACTTCGTGGAGATGTTCGTCGGCGTCGGCGCCTCTCGTGTGCGCGACCTGTTCGAGCAGGCCAAGCAGAACAGCCCGTGCATCATCTTCATGGACGAGATCGACGCCGTCGGGCGCCATCGCGGCGCGGGCATGGGCGGCGGCCACGACGAGCGCGAGCAGACGCTCAACCAGCTGCTCGTCGAGATGGACGGCTTCGAGGCGAAGGACAACATCATCATGATCGCGGCCACCAACCGGCCCGACATCCTCGACCCCGCGCTGTTGCGCCCCGGCCGCTTCGACCGTCAGATCGCCGTCGACCGCCCCGACCGCAAGGGCCGAGCGAAGATCCTCGAGGTGCACACGCGCGGCAAGCCGCTGGCGAAGATCATCGACATCGACGCGCTCGCGGGGCAGACCCCGGGCTTCACCGGCGCGGACCTGTCGAACCTGATCAACGAGGCGGCTCTGCTCTCGGCCAGGACCGGCAAGCGCGAGATCGGACAGGTCGAGCTCGAGGAGGGGATCATGCGCGTGATCGCCGGCCCCGAGAAGAAGACGCGCGTGATGAGCGAGAAAGAGCGCCTGATCACCGCCTACCACGAGATGGGCCACGCGCTCGTCGGCCACTTCCTGGAGCACGCCGACCCGGTGCACAAGATCTCCGTGATCTCCCGCGGCCAGGCCCTCGGCTACACGATCTCGATGCCCCAGGAGGATCGCTTCCTGACGACGCGCGCCGAGCTCGAGGACACGATGGCGATGACGCTCGGCGGACGCGCGGCGGAGGAGATCACCTTCGGCGAGATCACGACCGGCGCGTCGAACGACATCGAGAAGGTGACGGCCACGGCGAAGCAGATGGTGATGCGCTTCGGCATGAGCCAGAAGCTCGGGCCGCGGGTGTTCGGCCACGACCACACCCAGCCGTTCCTGGGCCGCGAATTCTCGAGCGAACCGGACTACTCAGACGAGATCGCCCGCGAGATCGACGACGAGATCCGCCGCATCATCGAGTCCGCGCATCAGCGCGCGACGACGATCCTCTCCGAACACCAGCACGACCTCAAGAACATCTCCGAGATCCTCGTCAAACGCGAGACGATCGAGAAGGAGGAGTTCGCGGCGCTGCTCGCGGGCAAGAGCGAGGAGGTGGTGTTCGGCATCGAAGAGGGCCCCGCCACACCGGAGCTCCCCGCGCCGCCCACGCCTGCCGACCGCGCCGAGCGCGAAGCCGCGCCGCGCACGGTGCCGCGGCCCGGGCTAGCGGGCGGAACCGCCGAGATCCGCGCAACCGACCAAGAGCGCCCGGAACCAGCCTAGGATCTTGTCTTACCGCCTGATGGGGGTGGTGAACGTGACCCCCGACTCGTTCTCGGATGGGGGGGAGTTTCTGGACTCCGGTGCGGCGATCGCGCACGCGCTGACGCTGGCGGCGGAGGGGGCGGACATCCTCGACGTGGGCGGGGAGTCCACCCGCCCGGGGGCTGAGCCCGTATCGGGCGAGGAGGAGTTGCGCAGGGTGCTGCCGGTGCTCGAGGGGATCGCCGCGGCCGATTGGATGTCGACTCCTCCTCGGGTCTCGATCGACACGTCGAAGGCGTCAGTTGCGCGCGCGGCGATCGCCGCGGGGGCGGGCATCGTCAACGACGTGAGCGCGCTGCGGGCCGACCGGGCGATGGTCGAGGTCGTCGCCGACAGCGGCGTGGACTGCTGCCTGATGCACATGCTCGGCGAGCCGCGCACGATGCAGCGGGCGGGCGGGCCTCAGTACAAGGACGTGGTCGACGATGTGAAGGCGTTCCTGGAGGAGCGCATGAGCTTCGCCGTGGAGGCGGGCGTCGAGGAACGGCGGATCATGCTCGACCCCGGCATCGGCTTCGGCAAGACGATCGCGCACAACCTCGCGCTGCTCGCGCGCCTGGACGAGCTGGCGGCGCTCGGGCGCCCGCTCGTCGTGGGCACCTCGCGCAAGAGCTTCCTCGGCCGGCTGATCGCCGACGGCGCGGGCGAGCGGGAGCCGGCGCCGGCGCAAGCGCGCCTGCCGGGGACGATCGCGACGAACGTGCTCGCGTACGAGCGCGGGGCGAGCGTGTTCCGCGTACACGACGTCGCGCCGCTGCGCGCCGCGCTCACCGTTACGGCTGCTACGTTGGGCGAGTGGCCGACGACGAGGGGCGTGGCGAGGACCCAGACGAGCTAGACGACGACGCGGACCTCGAGGAGGACCGTGACGAGGCCGCGGAGTCCGTCACGATCGAGATCAGCGGGCTGTCGCTGTTCACCCACCATGGCGTCAGCGAGGCCGAGCGCGAGGTCGGCCAAAGATTGGTGCTCGACCTGCGGCTGGACATCGGCGAGACCGATGCCACCGTCACGGACTCGCTCGAGGACACCGTCGACTACGCCGAGGTCTGTCAGCTCGTGGCGCTCATCGCCCAGCAGCGCTCGCACAAGACGCTCGAGCGCCTGTGCAGCACGATCGCGGACAGGCTGCTTGCCGACTACGACCTCGAGGGCGTGTGGGTCAAGGCCGCCAAGCCGGAGCCTCCAATCGCGCTGAGCGTGGACGAGGTCTCCGTCGAGGTGTGGCGCGAAGCGCCCGATTGAAAAGCGCTCTTGACAAATTAGTTAGCAGTCACTCATAATATGAGCGTGCGGTCGAGCCGAAGCAAGATGGGGGTGAGCGCAGGATGAATGCACGACTGCTTGCGATGGCGACTGGGCACACTCGTCGCGTGCTGATCCTCGCGGGCATCGTCTTCCTGCTCGCGGCCGCGCTGGGGGGTCCCGTCGTGTCGCTCCTTAAGAGCGAATCCTCGGACTTCCAGGACCCGCAGGCGCAGAACCAACAGGCCCTGCACGTGATCGAACGGGCTACGGGACAGTCAGCCGGCTTCGGCGTGGCGGCGCTCGTGCCCAGCGCCGGCGATGTGCGCGGCAACCCTGGGGCCGCCGCCAAGGCCGCCCACGTGGTCGCGCTCCTTTCAAAGCAGCCGGGTTTTCAGCGCGCGATCGACTACCCCAGCAGCCATCTCCCGCAGCTCGTCTCGCGCGACGGGCGCCAGACGGTCGTGCTGGCGGCGTTCGCTGGTCGCGAACGCGCCAAAGACGCCGTCGATCACGTGCGCCGCGCGTTGGCGGGCAGCGGTGTGAGCTTCGGCGGCAACGACGTCGCGTTCAGCGAAATCAACGAGCGCACGAGCTCCGACCTGCAGCGCGCGGAGACGTTCGCCTTCCCGATCCTGCTGCTGCTCTCGCTGTGGGTGTTCCGTGGCCTGATCGCCGCCGCGCTGCCGCTGCTCGTGGGCGGCTTCGCGATCGTGGCGACGTTCCTGCTGCTGCGGCTGATCGACCAATTCGCGGGCCTGTCGATCTTCGCGGTCAACCTCGTCACGGGCATCGGCCTCGGGCTCGGCATCGACTACAGCCTGTTCGTGCTGTCGCGCTACCGCGAAGAGCTTGCTCGTGGGTCAGACACCACGACGGCGATCAAGCGCACGCTGGACACCGCCGGACGCACGGTGCTCTACAGCTCGCTGACCGTCGCCGGCGCGCTCTCGTGTCTGCTGGTGTTCCCGCTGCGCTTTCTCTACTCGATGGGCGTCGGCGGGGCGCTCGTGTCGCTGGCGGACGGCGCCGTGGCGCTGGTGGTGCTGCCGGCGGTGCTCGTCGCGCTCGGGCCGCGTATCGACTCGCTCGCCCCGCGCTGGATGCAGCGCGGCACAGCCGGATTCGCCCAGCCGGCCGCGCATGGCGCGTGGTATCGGCTGGCGCGCGGGGTGATGCGCCGGCCCGGAGCGATCGCGCTCGTGACCGCCGTCGCGCTGATCGCGATCTCGCTCCCGGCCCTGCGGCTGCAGCTCGCACCGCCCGACGCGCGCGTCTTGCCGAACTCCTCAGAGTCGCGTCAGGTCGCGGAGACGCTGAGCCGTGACTACCCCGTCAATGGTTCGCAGGCGATCACGCTAGTCGTGCACGCCGCGGCTGGCGCTCGCCAGAAGGTGGACGCGTTGGCGCGGCGCGCCCAGGCCACCGCCGCCGGGCAGGCCGGTCTCGTGCCGGCTCGGTACTACGGAGGCGAAACGTGGCAGATCGAACTGAACCCCCGCGGCGAAGACGGCTCCGCGGCCAATCAGCGTCTGGTCTCGCGATTGCGCGCGCTCGCCCCCGCGCCGGGTCTGCTCGTGGGCGGGCCGACGGCGTGGTTCGTCGACCAGAAGGCGGCCGTCGCGGCGAACATGGCTCCGGCGCTGGTGATCCTCGCGCTGGTGACGTGCGGGATCCTGTTCCTGATGACCGGCTCGGTCGTGCTGCCCGTGCTGGCGCTGCTGATGAACGTGCTCACGGTCGCGGTGGGCGCGGGCCTGCTGGTGGTGATCTTCCAGGACGGCCACCTCTCCTCGCTGATGGGCTTCAGCCCGATCGGCGGCCTGGAGGAGTCCAATCTGGTGCTGCTGTTCGTGGTCGCCTTCGCGCTGTCGACCGACTACGGCGTGTTCCTGTTCGCGCGCATCAAGGAGGCGCATGACCACGGACTGTCCACCCGCGACGCGGTCGCCCAGGGCCTCGAGCGCACCGGGCGGTTGATCACGGCGGCCGCGCTGCTGCTGTGCGTAGCGATCGGCGCGTTCGTGATGTCGCACATCTTCTTCGTCAAGCAGCTGGGCATCGGCGCCGCGCTCGCGGTGGCGATCGACGCGACGTTCGTGCGCGCGCTGCTCGTTCCCGCGCTGATCGGCCGACTGGGAGATCGGACGTGGTGGGCGCCGCGCCCGTTGCGCCGGCTGCACGCGCGCATCGGTCTGCACGAGGGATCCCCGCAGGCGCCGCAAGAGGTGCCCGCGTGAGCACCGCCGAGCGCTTTCGCGCAGCGGTGGAGAGCTGGGACATCGATGCGATCGGCGAGCTGCTCGCACCCGATGTCGTCTTCCACAGCCCCGCGACGTTCCACCCGTTCGTCGGGCGTGAGACGGTCACGCAGCTGCTCGGCCTCGTGGCGCAGACGTTCGAGGACTTCCGCTACACCGATGAGCTGCGGAGCGACGGCGCGCACGTGCTCGTGTTCCGCGCCGGGATCGACGGCAGGGAGCTGGAGGGCATCGACCTGCTGCGTCTCGACGAGGACGGCTTGATCGCGGACTTCACCGTGATGCTGCGCCCGATCTCGGGCCTGCTGCCGTTCGCCCAGGCGATGGGCGAAAAGGTCGCGCAGGCCGGGCTGCAGACCACGCGCTCCTGACATAGCGTGAGCGGTGGATGAGCGTCGTCACGGATCGCATCGGGCTGCTCGGGCTTGGCTCGAACGTGGGCGATCGTCGCGCCCAGCTGCAGGGGGCGCTCGACGCGCTCGACGGTGCGGGCGTGCGGGTGCTCGCGTCCTCCTCGGTCTACGACACCGACCCCGTCGGCGAGGTGCTCGACCAGCCGAGCTTCCTCAACGCCTGTCTACAGGTGCGCACCGCGCTCGCGCCGCTGGAGCTGCTCGAGGAGGTCAAGCGCCTGGAGCGCGAGCTCGGCCGCGGCGAGGACGGCGTTCGCCATGGGCCGCGCGCGATCGACATCGACATCCTGCTGCTCGGGGAGCTCGAGCTGCGCCACGAGCGCATGACGCTGCCCCACGCACAGCTGCTCAGCCGCCGCTTCGTGCTGATTCCCGCGCTCGAGCTCGACTTCCAGCTGCGCGCACCCGACGGCAGCGCGCTTGCCGACGCGCTCGCGGCGCTGTCCCTGCAGGAGGGCGTGCGCTGGGCCGGCCCGCCGCTCGACGTGCCCGGCGGCTGAACCCTCCAGCACGCCGGGCACGGTCCATCCCCACAAGCTCTCTCAGCGGACGACGATCTTGCCCTTCATGCCTTCGGAGGCGTGAATCGTGCAGCGGTAGGTGAAGGTGCCCGAGCGCGTGAAGCGCACGGTGTAGGAGCCTCTGGACTGGGTGTGCGAATGGAAGCGGCGGAACGTCACGTTGTGTTCGGTTTCGCCGTCGTGCCAGCCCCATGTGACGCTGTCGCCGCGGTGGATCGTCATGTTCCCCGGGTGGAAGCGAGTGTTCTTCAGCGTCACTGTATGCCTGGCCGCCGCGTGTGCGCCGCCGAGCGCGGCCGCTGGGATCAGGGCAGCGCTTGCCAGCGCGAGTGTCGCCAACGATACGAGTCTCTTGCCGCTCATCCCGCGCTCCTTGGTCGATGATCGCCGGGCCGCTCACTGTGCGACCCGCCTGCCCATCAAGACACCGCCGTGTGCGGAACCTTCCCGCCGCGTGGTCGCGAATCGAGCGATCAGGTCGCGCGCTCGTGCCAGCTCGCCAGCGCCAACAGCATGCGGCTCGACACGCCGCGTCCGGCGACCACGCACAGGCGCCCTTTGCGCAGCCACACGACGCTTCTCACGCCATCTTCGCTCAACAGACGGTAGGGGTGGCCGTGGCGTGAGACGACCACGCCACCGCTCGCGGCCGGAGCCGGCGTGCCGGCGAGGATCGCGTAGCCGATGCGCTCGCCGTGCGCGCCGGTGTAGAAGACGGTCCTCACGGTGCGACCGTCGATCGTGTCGCTGCGCGCGCCGCTCGCGCGCCAGCCGACGCCTTTCCAGTAGGGGAAGGACACGCCGTCGACGCTCTCCGTGAGCGCTCCGAGCTTGCGCAGGCTCTCGCCCGGGGCGGGCGTCGTGGAGGCGCGCAGCGTCGCCGCGGAGATCTCACGCACGCTCAACGTCGAGGAGTCGCCCCCCGAGAGCACGAGGACGATCACGGCAACGGCCGCGGCCACGCCAGCCGCCATCAGTTCGGCTCGACCCGACCAGCGCGTCCGGCTGCCCGTCCCGCCGCGCACCCGCGAGCCGCGGACGCGCTCGGCTACGAGCGCCTGCACGTGACGGTGAAGCTCCTCGGGCGCGCGCTCGTCGATCGCGCGTATGCGCTCGATCAGTCCCGCTTCCGGATGTTCTAGTCGTTCGCTCATTGTGCCCCTTCACCCGACAAGACTCCGCCGGCGTTCCTCTCTTCCCGCTGGCTCGGCGTTTGCGGCGGCGGGGAGGAGGAGGGCGGCTCGGGCGACAGACGCTTGACGATCTGCTTGCGCGCCCTGAACAGGCGCGTGGTGATCGTCGCCTCACGTACCCGCAGCGCACGCGAGGCCTCGCGGTAGGAGAGGCCGAGGACGTCCACCGCGACGAGCGCCAGGCGGAAGTCCTCCGGCAGCGTCGCGATCGCCGCGTACAGCTCCTGTACCTCGAGCGCCTCCGCCGGGCGCGCCATCGGGCGCGGGTCGGCCGTCACCACGTCCTCGAGCGTCGCGACCGTGACCGGGCGACGCGAGGCGGTGCGCAGTCCCGTGAGGAATGTGTTTCGCAGCACGCGCATCAGGTAGTACAGCTCGTCGTCGCTCCTCAGCACCCGCGGGCGCGAGAGCACGCGCGCGAACGTCTCCTGGACGAGGTCCTCCGCGTCCTCGCGCGAGCCGCACAGCGCCCACGCGGCGCGGTAGAGGCGGTCCACGTGTTGGGTGAGGGACTGCGGATCCAGGGTGCGCATGTCGCACCGCGACTGTAGCGCCGAGAGCGATCGCCGCGCCGCCGCGCCGCCGGCATGGTGATCGCGCAGCTTCGCGCGAGCGGGCGCTCTACTCGCCGGCGAGAGCGGGCAGCCACTCCGCCGGCAACACGCCAGCGGGGACGGCGCCCGCCAGCGGCGGGAAATAGCCCGCGAGCGCCGCGCACGGGCGCCCGTCGATCAGCGGTCGCACGTCGCCGATGCTCATCATCAGCCGGATCGCGCTTCCGATCTGCAGGTCCGCCGCGTTGGGCGCCTCGCCTCCGAGCAGCCCGTCGGCGATCCACGCGTCGATGCGATCGAGCTGGCTGGGCAGCGCCAACAGATCCGCGCGCGCGTTCTCGTCGCGGGCCTTGTTCCTGATCGCCATCAGTCGCGCGGTGAGCGGCAGCGCCGGGCGCAACAGCGGGCGCGGCAGCGGCAGCTTGGCATCGCCGGCATAGCTCTCCATGGTGCTCGGATCGCGCAGGAAGGCCGCGTCGATGAGTCGGCGCGGCACGCTCTGCAGGACCTCATCGCCCCAGCGCTCGAGCTCCAGGATGCGCGCGTACGTGGGGTCGCCCGGCGCAGGCAGCAGCGGCGGCTCGGCGACGAGCTCGTCCAGGCGGCGCATGATCGCGCGCGAGCCGACGAGCCGCTCGCCGTCGCCGCGGATGCCCGGCACGGTCGTGCCGCCGTACAACGGCGGGCCGGCGAGGATCTGCGTCATCGGCAGCAGATCGACGCGCTTGTAGGGGATCGACTTCATCTGCATCGCGACCTCCACGGCCGCGCATGGGTGCGAGCCGGGGAGTGCGTAGAGCTTGAGTGTGCCTGTAGTCATCGTGCCGAGCATAATGGTCGCCGATGCTGCTCGCTGTCGACGTCGGAAACACGCAGACCCATTTCGGGGCATATCGCGGCGAGGAACTGCTCGAGCACTGGCGCTTTGCGACCGTGCGCCAGTCCACCGCTGACGAGCTGGGCGCGGCGCTTCGCAACCTGCTCGAGCTGCGCGGGTACGGATTCGCGGATCTGAAATCGTCGATCGTGTCTTCGACCGTTCCTCAGTTGGAGCCCGAGTGGACCGAGATGGCGGGCCGCTACCTGGGGCACGAGATGCTCGCGGTCGGGCCGGGAACGAAGACGGGCATGGCGATCCGCTACGACAACCCGCGCGAGATCGGCGCCGACAGGCTCGTCAACGCGGTCGCCATCCGCGAGCGCTTCGGCGGCGCGGCGGTGTGCGTGGACTTCGGCACGGCGACCACGTTCGACATCGTCTCGGGTGAGGGCGAGTACCTCGGCGGCGCACTGATGACCGGCATCGAGATCTCTCTCGAAGCGCTCTCCGAGCGCGGCGCGCGCCTTCCGAAGGTCGACCTCGCGCCGCCGAAGAGCGTGATCGGCAAGAACACCATCGACGCGATCCGCTCCGGCGTCGTGTTCGGCTACGCCGGCGCGATCGACGCGATCCTGCGCCGCCTGTACGACGAGCTGGGCCAGCGCACCGACGTGATCGCCACGGGCGGCCTGGCCCGGCTGGTGGTGCCCTACGCGGAGGAGATCGAGCAGATCGACGACCTGCTCACGCTCACGGGTCTCCGCCTGCTGCATGAACGCAACCAGGACGGCCGCTGAGCGGCGCGAGACTGTGTCCTCGGTCGCTCGCGTGCGAAGCACGCCACGCTCCCTGCGTCCGTGTCTCGCTTGCCCATCGACCGCCCTGGAGGCGGCTCCATAATGGGAGAGATGCCCGCGTCACGATCGCTCGCCGACTCCTGGACGCTCGGCTCCTTGCGCGTGCCCAACCGCGTGATGCTCGCGCCGCTGGCGGGGATCGGCAACTGGTTCGTGCGCTTGCAGGCCAAGCGCTACGGCGCCGGGATGGCCGTCTCGGAGATGGTCTCCTCGCACGCGATCCGCCACGGCAACGAGCGCACGTGCACGGAGATGCTGCGCATCGACCCGCGCGAGCGCGACGGCGGACCCGTATCGATCCAGCTGTTCGGCGAAGACCCGGCCACGATGCGCGAGGCGGCCGCCCACGTGGCGGGGCTGGGCGCGGACGCGATCGACATCAACATGGGCTGCCCCGTGCCGAAGGTGCGCAAGACCGGCGCGGGCGCCGCGCTGCTCGCCGACCCCGACCGTGCGGTGGCGGTCGCGCGCGCCGCGGTGGAAGGCGCGAGCGGGCGTGCGGTGACGGTCAAGCTGCGCTCGGGGCTGCGGGCGGGAGACACGAGCGGCTTTCAGCTCGCCCACCGCCTCGTCGAGGAGGCGGGGGTCGCGGCGATCGCGTTCCACCCCCGCTCCGCGGCGGTGCACCACAAGGGCGTCCCCGACTATGAGCTCGCGAGCAGGCTGGTGCAGTCGCTCGACGCGCCCGTGATCCTCACCGGTGGGCTCAGCGACGCCGAGCACACACGCGAGGCCTTCGAGCAGACGGGCGCGGCGGCGGTGATGCTCGCGCGCGGCGCGCTCGGCAACCCGTGGCTGTTCGCCCAGCTGCTCGGCGCACGCGAGCACGGCCCCACGCGGACGGAGATCCTGGAGGAGCTCGACTGGACGATCGAGCGCGCGGTGGAGCACCTCGGCGAGCCACGCGCTACGCGCTACCTGCGCAAGTTCTACCCCTGGTACGTGACCCGTCTGCGACTGCCATCGCGCGAGGGCAAGACGTTGCAGGAATCGCTGCAGAGCGCCGAGACGCTCGAGCGGGTCAGCAGCCTGCTGGAGGTCGCCCGATCGCCTCGGCGCTGTCGGTCTGAGCCCCTCAACGGAGTCTTGCGACCCCCGCTATACTGCTGCGCTCGCTGACGCCCCCGGTCGGCCACATCCCCGCTGCGAGCGGGGATTTGTGTGTTCGCCCGAGGGACCAACAACCCGTGGAATCGAGTCCCGCCCGCCGACATGCCGAAGGACGTCATCCTCACCCCCGAAGGTCTCCAGAAGCTCCAGGATGAGCTCGCGCTGCTCTCGACGGAGAAGCGCAAAGAGGTCGCCCAGCGCATCAAGGAGGCGCGAGAGTTCGGGGACATATCCGAGAACTCCGAGTACGACGACGCCAAGAACGAGCAGGCGATGGTCGAGAGCCGCATCGCACAGCTGCAGGAGAAGCTGCGCATGGCCACGGTGATCCAGGCCAAGGACCTCTCCACCGACGTCGTGCAGGTCGGCTCGGTGGTGCACGTCAAGGACGAGAAGACCGGCAAGTCGGTCAAATACACGATCGTCGGCTCAGCCGAGGCCAAGCCCGACGAACACAAGCTCTCCAACGAGTCGCCCGTCGGGCGCGCGCTGATCGGCCACAAGCGCAACGACACCGTCGCCGTGCAGGTCCCCAAAGGTCCGGCGCGCAAACTCAAGATCACCAAGATCGACGTCGGCCTCGAGTAGGCTCGCCGCGGTGAGCGGAAGCGGAACCGAGCAACCGCCTGGGGAGCAGCCGGCGGGCGAGTCGAGCAGGCACGGCCTGAACGAGCTGATCGCCGAGCGGCGCGCTAAGGCCGAGCGCCTGCGCGCGTCCGACCCGGGCGCGTTCCCGTACGCGTTCGCCGGCGTCGAGCCGATCGAGGTGATCCTCGCCTCCTACGCGCATCTGGAGAGCGGACAGGAAACCGAGGAGTCCCATCGTGTGGCGGGCCGGATCGCCGCACGCCGGGAGGCGGGCAAGATGGCCTTCCTGGACGTGGTCGACCGCAGCGCCAAGATCCAGCTGCACGCGCGCATCGACGTGCTCGGGGCCGAGGCGTTCGAGCGGCTGACCTCGCTCGACGTGGGCGACATCGTCGGCGTCGACGGCGCGGCGCTGCGCAGCCGTCGCGGTGAGATCTCGCTGCGGGTGGAGCGTTTCGAGGTGCTCGCCAAGGCGCTGCGTCCGCCGCCGGACAAGCACGCGGGCCTGAGCGACGTGCAGCTGCGCTACCGCCGCCGCGAGCTCGACCTGATCGCGAGCGAGGACGCGCGCAAGCTGTTCGCCGACCGCGCGAGGATCGTCTCCGCGGTGCGCTCCTACCTCGACGGCGAGGGCTTCCTCGAGGTCGAGACGCCGGTGCTGCAGCCGCTCTACGGCGGCGCGCTCGCGCGGCCGTTCACGACCCACCACAACGCGCTCGAGCGCACGCTCTACCTGCGGATCGCCACCGAGCTGTACCTCAAGCGCCTGCTCGTGGGGGGGCTGGAGCGCGTGTACGAGCTCGGCAAGGACTTCCGCAACGAGGGCGTCTCCTCCAAGCACAACCCCGAGTTCACGATGGTCGAGTTCTACGAGGCCTACGCCGACTACAACGACGCGGCCGCGCGCCTGGAAGCGATCGTCGCGGCCGCCGCGCGGGCGGTCGGCTACGCCGGCGAGATCGACTTCGCCACCCCGTGGAGGCGGGTGAGCTTCGTGGAGTCGGTCGCGCAGGCGACGGGCATCGACATCTCCGTTGCTAGAAACACCGACGCGCTTCTTCGCGAGATCGAGCAGCGGGGACTCGAGATCCACACCGAGGGCGCCAGCTGGGAGCAGATGGCCGACGATCTGCTGTCGAAGTTCGTGGAGCCGACGCTCGTGCGGCCGACGTTCGTCATGGACTATCCCGTCGAGCTCTCGCCGTTCGCCCGCCAGCACCGCTCCGAGCCCGGCCTGGTCGAGCGCTGGGAGGCCTTTGCGGACGGCATGGAGATCGCGAACGCGTTCAGCGAGCTGACCGACCCGGATGTCCAACGCGAGCGCTTCGAGGCTCAACAGCGGCTGGCCACGCTCGGCGACGAGGAGGTCCAGCCCTACGACGAGCTGTTCGTGCAGGCGCTCGAGCAGGGCATGCCGCCGGCGGGCGGAGTCGGGCTCGGCGTCGACCGCCTGGTGATGCTGTTGACGGGGCGCGACTCGATCCGCGAGGTCGTGCTGTTCCCCGCGATGCGCGACTGAAACCGGGTCCGGCAGGACGCCGATCAAGCCCCACCCCGCCGCTGCCGATGACCCCGATAGAGCAGGGGGACCGATAGGTAGACTGCTCAACAGGCGTTATCCGGACCACAAGCTCCTCGAGGCACCGTCCAAGCAGGAAGGGATCACACAATGTTCGAGCGATTCACCGAACGGGCCCGGCAGGTGGTCGTTCTCGCGCAGGAGGAGGCGCGGACGCTCAAGCACAACTACATCGGCACCGAGCACATCCTGCTCGGCCTGCTGCGCGAGGAGGAGGGCCTGGCCGCCCGCGTGCTGGAGAGCCTGGACATCACCGTCGAGCGGGTGCGCGCGCAGGTCGTGCGGATCGTCGGCTCCGGCGAGGAGGTCACCTCCGGGCAGATCCCGTTCACGCCGCGCGCGAAGAAGGTCCTCGCGCTGGCCCTGCGCGAGGCGCTGAGCCTCGGCCACAACTACATCGGAACCGAGCACATCCTGCTCGGCCTCGTACGCGAGAACGAGGGCGTCGCGGCCCGCATCCTGCTCGACTTCGACGCCGACTCGGAGAAGATCCGCAACGAGGTCATCCGCATGCTCTCCGGTCCCGGCGGACGCCGCCAGGGTCAGTCCAGCGGCTCGGGCTCCGGCGCCGCGGGCGCGCCCGGCGAGGGCAAGAAGTCCTCCAAGCTGCTCGACCAGTTCGGTCGCAACCTCACCAAGCTGGCCGCCGACGGCAAGCTCGACCCGTGCGTCGGGCGCGAGACCGAGATCGAGCGGATCATGCAGATCCTCTCGCGGCGCACGAAGAACAACCCCGTGCTCGTGGGCGAGCCCGGCGTGGGCAAGACCGCCGTCGTCGAGGGCCTGGCTCAGCGAATCACGAGCTCGGAGGTGCCCGAGCTGCTGAAGAACAAGCAGATCTACACGCTCGACCTGGCGGCGCTCGTCGCCGGCTCGAAGTACCGCGGCGAGTTCGAGGAGCGCCTGAAGAAGGTGATGAAGGAGATCACCCAGCGCGGCGACATCATCCTCTTCATAGACGAGCTCCACAACCTCGTGGGCGCGGGCGCGGCCGAGGGCGCGATCGACGCGGCGTCGATCCTCAAGCCGGCGCTCGCCAGAGGCGAGCTGCAGACGATCGGCGCGACAACGCTGGACGAGTACCGCAAGTACCTCGAGCGCGACTCGGCGCTCGAGCGGCGCTTCCAGAAGATCACCGTCAACGAGCCCACGATCGACCAGACGGTGGAGATCCTCCGGGGCCTGCGCGACCGCTATGAGCAGCACCACAAGGTGCAGATCACCGACGAGGCGCTGCGCGCCGCCGGCGAACTCGCCTCCCGCTACATCTCCGACCGCTTCCTGCCCGACAAGGCGATCGACCTGATCGACGAGGCCGCCTCGCGGATGCGCATCAAGTCGATGACCTCGCCGCCCGCGAACCGCGAGCTGGAGGGCGAAGTCGAGAGCACGCGCCGCGAGAAGGAGGCCGCGATCGAGGCCCAGGAGTTCGAGAAGGCGGCGGCGCTGCGCGACAAGGAGCGCAAGCTGACGAACAAGAAACGCGAGCTCGAGCAGGCGTGGGAATCGGGCGAGTCCGGCGAGCGCCCGTCGATCGGCGAAGAGGAGATCGCGGACATCGTCTCGATGTGGACGGGCATCCCCGTGTTCAAGCTGACCGAGGCCGAGACGCAGAAGCTGATGCGGATGGAGGACGAACTGCACAAGCGCGTGATCGGACAGCACCCCGCGGTCGAGGTCATCTCGAAGGCGATACGGCGCTCGCGCGCGGGCCTGAAGGACCCCAAGCGCCCGACCGGCTCGTTCATCTTCCTCGGCCCCTCGGGCGTCGGCAAGACCGAGCTCGCACGCACGCTCGCGGAGTTCCTGTTCGGCGACGACGACGCGCTCGTCAGGATCGACATGTCCGAGTACATGGAGAAGCACGCCGTCTCGCGGCTGGTGGGCTCGCCCCCGGGCTACATCGGCTACGACGAGGGCGGTCAGCTGACGGAGGCGATCCGGCGCAAGCCCTACAGCGTGCTGCTGCTCGACGAGATCGAGAAGGCGCACCCGGACGTGTTCAACATCCTGCTGCAGATCCTCGAGGACGGCCGGCTGACCGACGCGCAGGGGCGCACGGTCGACTTCAGGCACGCGATCGTGATCATGACCTCGAACATCGGCGCCGCGGAGATCGCGCGCAACACGCCGCTCGGCTTCGCGGTCTCCGACGACGAGACGGGCATCACCTACGACGACATGAAGAACCGGATCATGGGCGAGCTGAAGAAAGTCTTCCGTCCCGAGTTCCTCAACCGCATCGACGACGTGATCGTCTTCCACAAGCTGCAGAAGGAGGAGATCAAGCAGATCGTCGAGCTGCTGCTGCTGCGCATCCGCGAGTCGATGGCCGAGCGCGAGCTGCAGCTGGAGCTGACCGAGCCCGCCAAGGACCTGCTAGTCGAGAAGGGCTGGGACCCCGCGATGGGCGCGCGTCCGCTGCGTCGCGCGATCCAGCGCTACATCGAGGACCCGCTGGCCGACTTCGTCCTGCGCGAGCAGCTGATGCCCGGCGCGACCGTCGTGGTCGACCCGGCCGAGGGCGAGGAGGAGGGCGAGGTGCGCCTCTCGATCGTCAACCCGAAGAAGCAGAAGACGCCAGTCGCGGTGGGCGCCGAAGGCGCCGCGACCGAGGAGATCGCCGAGAGCGACGACGTCCCGCCTGCGGACGAGCAGCCCGACGAGCTCGACGGGCTGGACGCCGACTGAGAACCTGAGCCGTCCCCGCCGAGACGTAATCTGGCCGGGTGGCTCGCACGACCATCCATGTCTGCTCGCAGTGCGCTTTTCAGTCGGCCCAGTGGCACGGTCAATGCCCGGGCTGTGAGGCCTGGAACACGCTCGTAGAGGAGACCGTCGCGCCGAAGCGCGCGGGGGCCCGCGCGGGCACCGGCGCACGACGCTCTGGGGGCGCGGGCAACGGCACGGGCGCTGGGGCGAAGGTCGTCCCGCTGCCGCTGCGCGAGGTCGGCGCGAACCCGGTGAAGCGGATGTCTACGGGCATCGGCGAGCTCGACCGCGTGCTCGGCGGGGGGCTCGTGCCGGGATCGCTGGTGCTGCTAGGCGGCTCGCCGGGGATCGGCAAGTCGACGCTCACGAACATGGTGCTCGGGCACCTGCAGCAGGCAGGTCATCGCACGCTGTACGTCAGTGGCGAGGAGTCCGCCGAGCAGGTCCGCCTGCGCGCGGAACGTCTCGTGCTGGAGCCCGCCCGTCCGAGCGCCGGCAACACCGTCCATCCCACGTTCGCGAACCCCGCGCTACAGGTGCCGATCCTGGCCGAGACCGACCTCGACACAGTGCTCGACACGCTCACAACCGAGGCGCCGCAGGTATGCGTGATCGACTCCGTGCAGACGCTGTCCGCGGCCGAGCTTTCGGGCGCCCCCGGCTCGGTGGGGCAGGTGCGCGAGGTCGCGGGCCGGATCATGCAGTTGGCGAAGGCGCAGGGCGTGGCGGTGATTCTCGTCGGACACGTGACAAAGGATGGGGCGCTCGCCGGTCCGCGCGTGCTCGAGCATATGGTCGACTGCGTTCTGCAGTTCGAAGGCGAGCGCGAGCGGCCATATCGCGAGCTGCGGGCGCTGAAGAATCGCTTCGGCTCGACCAACGAGGCGGGCCTGTTCGAGATGCGCCAGGGCGGCCTCGTCGAGGTGCTGGACGCCTCCGCGAGGTTCGTCGCCGAGGCGACCCGCGCCCCCGGCAGCGTGGTGCTCGCGGCGATGGAGGGCTCGCGGCCGCTGCTCGTGGAGGTGCAGGCGCTCGTGGCGCCGTCCGAGCTCGAACAGCCGCGCCGGGTCGTCTCGGGCCTCGATCGCAACCGTCTGGCGCTGGTGCTCGCGATCCTCGGTCGTCACGGCCATGTGCGCACCGGCGGGTCGGACGTGTTCGTGAACGTTGTCGGAGGTGTGCGGGTGGACGAGCCGGGTTGCGATCTGGCGGTCGCGTTGGCGGTCGCGAGCGCGAGTCGCGGCGTGGCATTGAAGGGCTCCCCCCGCGCGTGTTTCGGCGAGCTCGGGCTGACGGGCGAGCTGCGCTGGGTCGGGCATCCCGAGCGGCGCCTGGAAGAGGCCTCCAAGCATGGGCTCAGCGGCGTGATAGCGCCCCCTGAGAGCGGCGCGAGCGCATGCGAGGTGGCGACGCTGCGCCAAGCGCTGGCCGCGGCGCTACCGGCCCCGGACCGGCCGATGCGCAGTGTTCGAGCCAGCGAGCCCACCATACGAACTGCTGAGAGATCGCTCAATGCCCTAGAATGAAGGATCGTGGCTCTACGATCCGGCGAAGATCAAGACAACGAAGTACGACCGGATCCAGGGCTGATGAGGGCACTGGAGATGATCGCGCCCGGCACCGCGCTGCGGGAGGGCATCGAGAGCATCCTCCACGCGCGCACGGGCGGTTTGATCGTGATCGGGGAGCCTGAGGACCTCAGTTTCCTGAACTCCGGCGGGATCAAGCTCGACATCGACTACACCCCCGCGTTCCTCTACCAGATCGCGAAGATGGACGGGGCGATCATCCTCAACGCGAACGCCACGAAGATCACGATGGCGAACGTGCAGCTGATGCCCGATCCGACGATCCTCTCGCACGAGACAGGTACCCGGCACAGGACCGCCGAGCGCGTCTCAAAGCAGACCGACGCGCTTGTGATCGCCGTCTCCCAGCGTCGCGAGGTCGTCTCAGTGTACGTGGACGGCGTGAAGTACATCCTCGAAGACATCCCGATCGTGCTGGCGAAGGCAAACCAGGCGCTGGCGACGCTCGACAAGTTCCGCACCCGCCTGGACCAGGTCTCCACGCGCCTGACGGCGCTGGAGTTCGAGGGCGGCACGACGCTGCACGACGTGCTCACGGTGCTGCAGCGCTCCGAGCTGGTCACGCGCATGGCGGTCGAGATCGAGCGCTACATCGTCGAGCTCGGCAGCGAGGGGCGACTGATCGAGATGCAGCTCGAGGAGACGATGATCGGCGCCGCGGCGGAGAAGGCCGCGCTCGTGCGCGACTACCTCTCCAACTACTCCGACGAGGCGTTCGCGGCGGCGCTCGAGGAGATCGGACGCCTCGCCCACCAGGACCTGCTCGACTTCGGCCGGCTCGCGGAGCTGCTCGGCTATGACCGCAAGCTCAACACGCTCGACTACCCCGTCTCCCCGCGCGCCTACCGCGTGCTCGGGCGCATCCCCAGACTTCCCAAGATCGTCGTCTCGCAGATCGTCAGCGAGTTCGGTGGCCTCGACGAGCTGCTCTCCGCCGGCGATGCTGAGCTGGAGGGCGTCGAGGGCGTGGGCGAGATCCGCGCGAAGGACATCCGCGAGGGCCTGCGCAGGTTGCAGGAGCTGAACCTCGTGGACCGCTACCTACAGACTTGAGTCAAGGGCCGACCATGATGGTCGGTCGTAACGAAGGAGGACACCCATTCCCGCACAAGCAACCGAAGAAGCAGCGCTCGCAGACGACCTCGAGGTCACACGCGAGGTGGAATACATCGAGTTCGAGCTCGGTGACCAAGTCGTGTATCCCCATCACGGCGCGGGCAAGGTGTTGAAGAAGGAGGAGATGGAGGTCCTCGGCGAACGCCGCGAGTACCTGACGATCAAGATCCTCCACAACGACATGACCGTCCGGGTACCAACCGAGAACGCGGCCATCGCGGGCCTGCGCAGAGTCATCGACGAGGAAACCGTGAAGAAGGTCCTCAACGTGCTGCGCGACGAGGTCTC
The DNA here is from genome assembly GCA_036281155.1 of Solirubrobacteraceae bacterium. Classification (GTDB taxonomy): domain Bacteria; phylum Actinomycetota; class Thermoleophilia; order Solirubrobacterales; family Solirubrobacteraceae; genus Palsa-744. The sequence continues at coordinate 22,197 of DASUPL010000243.1, forward strand.
CGAGATGCCGAAGAACTGGAACCGCCGCTTCAAGCACAACCGCGACAAGATCAAGACCGGCGACATCTACGAGCTGGCCGAGGTCGTGCGCAACCTATCGCTGCGAGAGAGCGAGAAGGGTCTTTCCACGGGCGAGAAGCAGATGTACACCCGCACGAAGAAGATCCTCGCCTCCGAGCTGATGTACGCGCTCGACAAGGACGAGGAAGAGGCCGAGAACTACCTCGACGAGCTGCTCGCCGACTCGGCCACCAGTCAGATGGCCGTAGCCGGAGCCAAGTAGTCGGGCTCTCGCGCACGCGGCAGGATCCCAGCGTGGTTTCATTGCCGCGTGCGCGACAGCCAATCTGGCGATGACCGTCGCACTGATCGTTGCCGCCGGCAGCGGCGAGCGCCTCGGGGCTGGAAAGCCCAAGGCGCTCGTCGAGCTCGCCGGCCGGCCGATGCTGCAGTGGAGCATCGACGCGCTCTCGCGGGTCGACGGCATCGAGCGGATAGTCCTTGCGCTGCCGCCCGGGACGCCCGCTCCAGCCGGCGTCGAGCGGATCGTCGTGGCGCCGCCGGCGGGGACGCCGGCCCCCGCCGGTGTCGTAGCCGTGGACGGGGGTGCGGTGCGCTCGGGCTCCGTGCGCAGGGCGCTCGCCGCGGCGGGGGACGGGAGCGAGGAGCAACTTGTGCTCGTCCACGACGCCGCTCGGCCGCTGCTTACCTCGCAGCTAGCCGAGGCCGTGATCGCCGCCCTGCGGGCGGACCCGAGTGCTGACGGGGCGATCGCCGCCGCGCCGGTCACCGACACGATCAAGCGCGCCGACGGGGCGGGCGCTGTCAGCGAGACGCTCGACCGCGATGGGCTGTGGGCGGTGCAGACCCCGCAGGTGTTCCGCCGCGGAGCGCTCGAACGCGCGCTCGCGGTCTCGGATGCGGAGCTGGCGCGAGCAAGCGACGACGCATGGCTGATCGAGCGCGCCGGCGGCCGGGTGATCGTGCTCTCCAGCGGCGAGGAGAACCTGAAGGTGACCACGCCGCTGGACCTGACGGTGGCCGAGCTCCTGCTCGCGCGCCGCTCCGCGGCGGACCGTCCGGGTTGACGCGGCGCGAATCCTGCTTGAATCGCACGCGTCAGCGATGCTCACCGACTACCACCTCCACCTCCGGCCCGACAGCCTCGACGCGACCGCCGCGGATCACTTCACCGAGGCCAACGCCGAGCGCTACCGCGCCGCGGCGAGCGAGCGCGGGATCGGCGAGCTGGGCGTCTCCGAGCACGTGTACCGCTTCACGCAGGTGCTCGACGTGTGGGCGCACCCGTTCTGGCGCGCCAACGCCAGCGACGACATCGACGAGTACTGCGAGTTCGTGCGCGAGCGCACCGACCTGCGGCTGGGGATCGAGGCGGACTTCGTGCCCGGCGCGGAGGACCGCATGGCAAACCTGCTGCAGGCGCGCAACTTCGACTACGTCGTCGGCTCGGTTCACTTCCTGCGCGACGGCGCCGTGGACATGGACGACTACAGCGTGTGGCAGTCCGGCCGCAGCCCCGAGGACATCTGGCGGCGCTACTTCGAGTCGATCGCGCAGGCCGCGCGCAGCGGGCTGTTCGACGTCCTCGCGCACCCCGACCTGGTGAAGTATTGGGGCTCGGCAAATCGGGACCATCCCATGCCAGAAGGCGACCTGCGCCGCTACTACGAGCCCGCGATCGAAGCGATCGCCGACACGGGCATCGCCGTCGAGCTCTCCACCGCGGGCCTGCGCAAGCCGGCCGGCGAGATGTACCCCTCGCCGGCGTTCCTCGAGATGTGCCTCGAAGTCGGTGCGCCGATCGCGCTCTCCAGCGACGCGCACACGCCCGAGGACGTCGGCGGCGACTACGAGCGGGCGCTCGAGCTGCTCGAGCGGCTGGGCGTGAACGAGCTGTGCGTGTTCGACGGGCGCGAGCGCCGGCTCGAGCCGATCGGCGCGACCGACTCCAGCGGAGTCCGCTCCACATGAAGCTCGTGGGGCTCGGCTTCGACTCCCACCGTCTCGTCGAGGGGCGCAAGCTCGTGATCGGCGGCGTGGAGATCCCCAACGACCGTGGCCTGGAGGGGCACTCCGACTCCGACGTGCTCACGCACGCGGTCATCGACGCGCTGCTCGGCGCGTGCGGCCTGGGAGACATCGGCGAGCACTTCCCCGACACCGACGAGCGCTGGCGCGACGCCGACTCGATCGGCCTGCTCGAAGAGGTCGTCGCGATGGTCTCGCGCGAGGGCGTCCACGTCGTGAACGTCGACGCCACCGTGATCATGGAGGCGCCCAAGCTCGCGCCACACCGCCAGGCGATCCGCGAGCGCCTCGCGGGGGCGCTCGGGCTGGACGCCAGACGCGTGAACGTGAAGGCCAGCACGGGCGAGCGGATCGGGTTCGTGGGTCGTGGCGAGGGCGTCGCGGCGCTCGCCGTCGCGAACGTCGATCACGCGCGCTGACACACGCCCGCTAGGGTTGCGCGGCGATGCGAGAGATCCTCCTCCACGACACGCTCAGCGGCAAGCTCCAGCCGCTTGACCCGCGCGACCCTGGAAGGGTCGGCATCTACGCGTGCGGGCCGACCGTCTACAGCCGCATCCACATCGGCAACGCGCGCCCGTTCGTCGTCTTCAGTCTGCTGCGGCGCTTCCTCGCGCACGAGGACTACGAGGTGAGCCTCGTCGTGAACGTCACCGACGTCAACGACAAGATCTACGACGCCGCCCGCGCGCAGGGGCGCTCCAGCGAAGAGCTCGCGCGGGAGATGACCGCGCTGTACATCTCCGACACCGACGGCCTCGGCCTGGGCCGCCCCGACCACGAGCCGCTCGCGTCCGAGACGATGGGGCCGATCGTCTACTACATCGCCGCGCTGATCGAACGCGGCCACGCCTACGCGGCCGACGGCGACGTGTACTTCCGCGTGCGCTCTGACGAGGGCTACGGCAGCCTCTCCCACCGGCTGCTGGAGAACATGGACCAGGGTGAGGGGATCGAAGGCACGGAGCGCAAGGAGGACCCGCTGGACTTCGCGCTGTGGAAGGCGCGCAAGGACGGCGAGGACACGTGGTGGGAGTCGCCGTGGGGACAGGGCCGCCCCGGCTGGCACATCGAGTGCTCGGCGATGGCCGAGCAGCTGCTCGGCGTGGGCTTCGACATCCACGGCGGCGGCTCGGACCTCGTGTTCCCCCACCACGAGAACGAGGCCGCGCAGACGCGCGCGGCGCGCGGCGGCGAGCTGACGAAACTGTGGATGCACAACGGCATGATCCAGTTCACCGGCGAGAAGATGGCCAAGTCGGTCGGCAACATCGCAGCGCTGCACGACGTGCTCGCCGCGAACGGGCCGCTCGCGGTCGTGATGTACCTCGTCTCGGGGCACTACCGCCAGCCGCTCGCGTTCTCCGAGGCCGCGTTGGAGCAGGCGCAGGCGAACGTCAGCCGCATCCGCGAGGCCGGCAGGCGCCTGAGCGCCGGCGAGTCGCCTGCCGAACTCGAGCCGCTGCGCGATCGCTTCTTCGACGCGCTCGCGCGCGACTTCAACACGCCCGAG